>DASWHD010000166.1:0-4146 GCA_036393335.1 bacterium | reverse complement strand
TTCCGCCTGGAGGCCTGGCGTGAGGCGGCGTTGGCGGGCATCGACGCAGCGCTCACGAGCCGCCAGGAGGACAAGGTCTCCGCCGAGCTGGACGCCGCCCTCAAGCTCGCGTCGGCGAGCTCACCATGGAGAACGAGTTGTTGCGGGCGAGGTGCCGCGCCCAGGGCCCTTTGGCCCATCGGAGGTCGAAGCGATGAACACCGCGATCTCCCCCGTCACCAGCCGGCCCTACGGCGTGAAGCGGGTGTGTGCCGCCTGGGACGTGCCCCGCTCCAGCTTCTACCACCACCGGCAGCAGGAACGGCCACCCGCGCTTTCCCGCGGTCGACGCGGCCCCAAAGCCCGCGATCTCGGACGAGAGGCTCCTGGCCGCCATTCGCGCCGACCTGGCACGCTCCCCGTTGACCGGCGAGGGTCATCGCAAGGTCTGGGGCCGCCTGCGGATCCTCGATCGCATCCGGGTGTCCCGAAAACGGGTGCTGCGCCTCCTGCGCGAGCACGGCCTGCTCTCCCCGTACCGCCACCGCCCCGCGGAGCCCTCGGCCCACGAGGGGGCCATCACCACCCACGCCCCCCATGTCCTCTGGGGAACCGATGGCGCCCGCGCCGTCACCCTCGAGGACGGCTGGGTGTGGATCTTCTCCGCCGTCGAGCATTGGAACGGCGAGTGCGTAGGCATCCATGTGGCGAAGAAGGGCGATCGGTTTGCGGCGCTAGAGCCCCTCGCCCAGGGGCTCACCCGCCTCTACGGCGCGGTCACCGCGGAGGTGGCTCGCGGCTTGTCCCTGCGCATGGACCACGGCACCCAGTCCCTCGCCGACGACTTCCAACACCAGCTCCAGTACTGGGGGATCACCCGAGAGCTTCGCCTTCGTCGAACAGCCCCAGACCCACGGGGTGGCGGAGCGCTTCAACCGGACCTTGAAAGAACAAATCCTCCACGGCCGAACCTACCGGAACGTCGAAGAACTCCGCGCCGCCATCACCGACTTCGTCCACACCTACCACACCCAGTGGCGCCTCGAGAAACTCGGCTACCTGACGCCCGTCGAGGCGCGCCAACAATACGCCCTACCCGAGGTCGCATAAGACAACCCTGTGTCCAAGGAACCGGGTTCGGTACACGATCTGTTCTTTCCCGACTACGACGCTCTGCTGGCGTACTGCAAGAAGCGCTTCAAGCGGGGGCCGTAGTCACGTGCAGGCGCCCTCGCTGTCGGTCGCGCACCGGTGATCCCACGGGCGTGAAGGGGAGCGCTCCTGGCGTTGGATTACCGATCGGGACATCGCCGTGACCGACACCGGAACCCATCAACGGACGGTCTCGAAAGCATTGATTGTTGAAAAACAGACTGTAAGATTACGAAATGCAACACTCAGAGTCGATTGTGCCGCGACCGGGTCTCACCAGCCGGGTCCTCCGTCTGCTTTCAGAGGCGCCGGTGGGGGTCCTACTCGGGGCGCGGCAGGCGGGCAAGACGACCCTGGCGCAGATGGTCGCCGAGGCGTGGGAAGACCAGGGCGGTGGACCGGTGCACTGGTTCGATCTCGAGCTACCCACCGCCCGTAGCGCCCTGTCGACCGCGGAGCTGACCCTCGCACCGCTGCGCGGCCTGGTAGTGCTCGACGAGATCCAGCGGATGCCGGACCTCTTCACCCTCCTGCGCCCCCTCGCGGACCGGCGGGAGCGACCGGCGCGGTTCCTGATCCTCGGGAGCGCCTCGCCGGAGCTGGTGCGCGGCGTCTCCGAGACCCTCGCGGGCCGCGCCCTGTTCACCGCGGTCCCCGGGTTCACGGTGGATGAGCTGGGAGCCGGCCAGATCGAGGCCCTGTGGACGCGGGGGAGCTTTCCCCGCTCCGTTCTGGCGCCTTCCGAGGGGGCGAGCCTGCGCTGGCGGGAGGCCTTCATCGCCACCTTCCTGGAGCGTGACCTGCCGCAACTCGGGATCCGCGTCCCCGCCGAGACCCTGCGGCGGTTCTGGACCATGCTCGCCCACTACCACGGCCAGGTGTGGAACGGCGCCGAGCTTGCCCACTCCCTCGACACCTCGCCGAAGAGCGCCCACCACTACCGCGACATCCTCGCCGGCAGCTTCATGGTCCGCGTCCTTCCCCCCTGGTACGAAAATCTCAAGAAGCGGCAGGTCAAATCGCCCAAGGTCTACCTCCGCGACTCCGGCCTCCTCCACTCGCTGCTCGCCATCCCCAGCCTCGCGGACCTGCGCGCCCACCCCCGCTACGGCGCCTCCTGGGAGGGGTTTGCCCTAGAACAGGTGCTTGCTGCCGCCGACACCCGCGACGCCTACTTCTGGTCCACCCAGCGGGGTGCGGAGCTTGACCTCCTGCTCTTCGCCGGCGGCAAACGCTGGGGCTATGAGTTCAAGTGCGCCGACGCCCCGACCATGACCAAATCCATGCACATCGCCCTCCAGGATCTGGACCTCGCCGCCCTCACCGTGGTCTACCCCGGCACGGCGCGGTACCGCCTCCACGAGCGGGTCGAGGTGGTGCCCTTGGCGGAGTGCCTGGCAGAGATCATTCGCTCGCGGCCCGAGTGACACGCCGCGCGGATCGGCTCACCCGCCCCACCGCCTGCCGCCACCGCTCCCACGACGACTGCGAGCTGGACGCCCCGGCGGAGGACGGCTTCGAGGTCTTCTTCCCCGACTACGACGCCCTGCTGGCCTATTGCCAGCGGCGCTTCACGCGCTGGCCGTAGGGCGACGCGTCACGGTCGTGGCCGGAGCGGAGCAAACGCGCCGCCCGCCGGAGTCGGTCGGTCCTCGCTGCGGATATTCGGCAACGGCCCGGGATCAAGGGCGATCCCAATTTGTTGACCGAGAGAAGACGAGAGGTATAGTTTTTATACCATCATGGAATTCGAGTTCGACCCGAACAAGAGCCACAAAAACCAACAAAAGCACGGCATCGACTTCGTGGAAGCGCAGATTCTGTGGGAAGACGCGGATCGAATCGAGATCCCCGCCACCAGCGAAGATGAACCCCGGGCGATCGTGATCGGGAAAATCGAAGATCAACACTGGTCGGCGATCGTGACCTCGCGTGGCGAGAAGACCCGGATCATCTCGGTGCGGCGGTCGCGGAGAGAGGAGATTGCGATCTATGAAGGCTAAAGACCTCGACCGGAAGTTTGATGCGGGCGAGGACATCAGCGAATACCTGGACCTGTCCAAGGCGACGCGACCCGGACAGGAACAGAAGCGGGTCAACGTCGACTTCCCGGTCTGGATGATTCAGTCGCTGGACAAGGAGGCCAGACGCCTCGGCGTCCCCAGACAGACCATCATCAAGGTCTGGATCGCGGAGCGCCTGCGGGCGGAGCAGTCTGCCTGACCGGAAAATCGGGGCCCCTTTCCGCTGCGGCGGCGCCCCTCGGTGGAGCGCCACCACATCGGACCCAGGCGCCAGATTGCCGGGTTGGCCCGGCTGCCAACCTCCTGTGGCCGATCACCCACCGCGGTAGCCAGCTCCTCAAGGACGGCGGCAAGGGGTGCCGGCTGATCCACAACCCGTGCACCCACCTGCAACCGGACGGCCGCTGCGCCATCTACCCCACCCGCCCCACCGCCTGCCACAACCACTCCCACTCGGTTCCACCGTTGGGGATCGAGGGCGAAGGGTGGTTTACGGGATGACGATGTATAGTGCCAATGTATACAGCATTGGAGGTGCGGCATGGTACGGACACAGATCTACCTGACGGAGCGCCAACGTGACGAGCTGGCTGCGATTGCCGAGAGCTCCGGGAAAAAGCAGAGCGAGATCATCCGCGGGGCCATCGATCGCCTCATCCATCAAGCGGGCCGCAGCCGGCGAGAAGCGGTGTTGCATGAGGTCGCCGGCATCTGGAAGGACCGTACAGACCTTCCCGACTTCAAGGCCATGCGGGGCGAATGGGACAGAGAATAGCTATGGCGCGGCCAATCCTTCTCGACACCGATGTGCTTGTCGATTTTTTCCGCGGCAACGGCAAGGCGGTGGCCTTAGTCACGCAGCCAGGTTGCAACTCGGGCACCCTCCGGCGCGGTCCCCATCACTCGGGTTGTGCGGTCAGGACACGTTCCAAGTACTCGACGAACCGCTGCCGAACATCGGTGCGTCGGGGCGCAAACGCGCCGATGTGCC
>DASWHD010000165.1:0-3597 GCA_036393335.1 bacterium | reverse complement strand
GCCACCTCCATGGCGCACAGCACTTCCTGCAAGGGTCCCTCCACCTCCCCGTAGAGGCGCTCCAGGCCGGTGGCCGCCAGCTCGGTCTCCAGGTGCGGCGCAAGCGCCGCGAGGGCCACGCCGCGCTCCCGCAGGAAGGCGGCACGCTCCGCCTCCGGGAGGTCGGCCAGGGCGCGGCGACCTTTGCCCTTGCCCAACCCCGCCTCCTCGGTGGGCACGGAGCGCTGGAGCCACGCGCTGGCGAGGTCGGCGAGCTCCGCGGGGTCGCGGCTGGCATCCAGGAGGTACGAGGCGAGGGCCGTGTCAAAGCGCGGTACGCGCACGGCGATCCCCTGCTCCGCCAGGTAGCGCAACTGGGGCTTCAGGTCGTGGCCGAGCCAGCGGCCGGCCTCTCCCCCCAGCCATGGGGCCAGCGCGGCAAGCCACGGGGCCGGGTCGCCCACCAGCGCATAGGCCACCGCCTCCTTGGTGCCCACCTGGATCGCCCGCAGCTCGGCGGGTTGCGGCGGCTCCTCGTCGAGCCACAGGTGGAGGGCGACCTCGCCGGTCAGCCACGGGGCCAGGTCCGCCGGCGCCGTGAGGCGCGTGGCACCGGGCGCCGGCTCTGCGGCGGGCGCCTCGGGCTCGTCGTCGAGCCCCAGCTCTCCCGGCAGACGGGTGAACTCCAGCTCCGCGAACAGGGCGCGCAGGGCGTCGCGGTCCATGGGTCGGGGGATGAGATCGATCCCGGTCAGGTCGACGTCCGTGCGGATGGTGGCCAGCTCCTTGGAGAGGCGCGCCTGATCGGCCCCCGCGATCAAGGCCTCGCGGCGCTTCTTCGCCTTGATCTCGCTGGCCGCGGCGAGCACCCCCTCCAGGTCGCCGTAGGCCTGGAGCAGCTCCGCCGCCCCCTTGGGGCCGATGCCGGGCACGCCCGGGATGTTGTCCGAGGTGTCGCCGATCAGGGCGAGGCAGTCGGGGACCAGGCGCGGGCCGACGCCGAACTTCTTCTCCACCGCCGCCGCGTCGACCACCTCCTCCTTGAGGGAGTCCCACATGGAGATGCCGCCGTCGATGAGCTGCATCAGGTCCTTGTCCCGGGTGACCAGCACCGCCGTGTCGCCGGCCGCCACGGTCTGGCGCGCCAGGGTGCCGAGGACGTCGTCTGCCTCCACCCCCGCCACGATCGCCGTGGGGATGCCCATCGCCGCCACCAGCCGGTGGATGTAGGGGATCTGCACGCGCAGGTCGTCGGGCATGGGCGGCCGGTGGCCCTTGTAGTCCGGATAAAGCTCGTTGCGGAAGGTCGGCCCCTTGGCGTCGAAGGCGATCACCGTCCGGTCCGGCCGCCGCTCCTTGAGCAGCTTGAGGAGCATGCGCGCGAAGATCAGGGTGGCGTTGGTCGGCAGTCCGGTGGAGGTGGACAGCTCGCGCAGCGCGTAGAAGGCGCGGTACAGGTAGTAGGCACCGTCGATCAGGTAGACCTCAGCCACAGGCTACCTCACGTCCACAAGACGTCCACGTCGTAGGGCGCGAGACGCCGATCGTGGGTCACCAAGGTGAGCCCCTCTGCCTGGGCCTGGGCCACCAACATGCGATCGAAGGGGTCGCTATGATGCACCGGGAGCCCCCCCGCCCGCTCCGCGTGGGCGAAGCTGATGAGCAGCCGTTCGAAGCCGCTGTCGACCACGCCGGTCTCGAAGCGGTCCGGCAGCCGCAGCCTGCCGAGCGCCATCTTGGTCGCCGCCTCCCAGGCCGATGCCACGCTCACAAAGACCAGCTCCGCCTCCGCGACGGCGGCGCGCACGGCTGCCGCGAGGCGCGGATCGTCCATCCGCCACCAGAGAAATACCTGGGTGTCCAGCAGCAGCCGGGTCACCCTCGCCCCTCGAATGCGGCCTGGATCTCGTCCGGCAGGGGCTCATCGAAGTCGGGGGCGATGTATACCTCCCCCTCCCATCCGCCGGGGTGCCGTGGTCGTGCCGCCCCCGCCACCGGCACCAGCTTGGCCAAGGGGGTGCCTGCCTTGGCGATGATGATCTCCTCCCCGGCCGCCGCGCGGTCGACGAGCCGTGACAGGGCGGTCTTGGCCTCGTAGAGATTGTAGATCTGCTCTGGCATGGCCCGGAGAATAGATCCCTGACCAACCTTGGTCAAGGTTGCCGAATCCGCCCCTGCTCCTGATGAGGGGAACGCCACACCCACCCGCGTTGCATTGCGCATGTCCGTGCGGCTTCACCCTCGTGGATGGCGGGCTCGCTCCCGCCATCCAGCCACACGGAGCGGGACGCTCCCGGCGTCGTACACCTCAGACATCGCCCGGCGCCGAGCCCGGCGACCGATCACCCAAGGGGATCCACCACTTCCAGGAAGGGGAAGCGGTGAAAGTCGCTGTCGCGGGTGTAGATGGTGCGGATGCCGTGCTCGCGCATCAGGACCGCGGTGTGGGCGTCGTGGAGGAGATTGCCGCGCAGGGCCGGCAGCTCCGCCACGGTCGCCGCCGCGACCTCGGCGTGGCGGGCGGTCTGGGTGAGGAGCGAGAGGGCGGGCGACGCCAGCAAGGCGTGCACGAACTCCCACGCGGCCGCCACCGTCCACGGCTGGCGGAAGACCCGGGGGTGGGTCACCACCCGCAGGAACTCGTAGACGATGTTCCAGGTGAGGTACCAGGGGAGCCGGCCCCGCCGCCACTCCTCCAGCCGGCGCCGGCACTCCGGATGTTCCGGCGAGCCGGCGTCCGCGGCGTAGACCAGCACGTTCGTATCGACGACGAACAACGCTACCGCCCCTCCATCGCCTGATAGAGGGCTTCACGATCGGCAAGATCGACCATGGCTCCACCCCCGTCGAAGCTCGGTAGGGCCGGCAGGTCGGCCCGGGAAGGGGCCTGCTCCAGGAGCAGCCGCAAGGCGGCCTCCACCAGGGCCGACAGCGTCGTGCCACGCCGCGCCGCCTCCTCCCGCAACCGCACCATGACGCCGTCATCGATGTTCAGGGTGGTCTTCATATGGAAAACCATATTCACAGTACGGGTTGCCGTCAAGCGACCGCCCCGGGCGGCTCCGAACGAATGGGCGCGGCGCCCGGCGTCCCAAGGAGCAGCGCGGCCGGGACGAGGACGGCCGGAACCGAACCTTGACCGGAAATACCGCAGGAGCCGTTCATAGGTACCGCACCACCCCCACCACCACCCCGCGGATCGCCACCTCGCGGCCGGTCACCTCCACGGGCGCCAACGCCGCATTGGCCGGCACCAGCCACACCCGCTCGCCCTCCCGGCGCAGCCGCTTGCACCGTCGCCAGGCCCTCCACCACCGCCACCACCGTCTCGCCGTCCTCCACCGTGGCCTGGCGGCGCACCACGACCAGGTCGCCGTCGAGGTCTTGATGGCCTAACCCGTTGTTTCCATAAGACCCGTTGTCGAACTTCCCGGCGCGTCGCCCGGGGCGACTCTGGCCGGGCACCGCGTTTGCTGCGGAGGAGATCAACCGGGGGCTCGGGGTGCCGGTTCCGGCGGGGCCGCCCTCCCTGGGAAGGGCTCCACCCCCCCTTCGCCGCCCAACCTCGCCCATCCCTACGCCCACAACGGCCCACGAAACCCACCCAGGAAAAGCAAT
>DASWHD010000164.1:0-3036 GCA_036393335.1 bacterium | reverse complement strand
CGCCATGGGCCGGGCGATCGAGGTCGACTCTCCCATCATCAACTCGCCGTTCCGCGAGCCCCTGCTCCACTGGCAGATCGAGCGGGGGGAGGCACCGGTGAAGGCCGAGGGGCGGCGGCCGGCGAACTACTACTTCCGGGTGCCGGAGCACTCGGCCCGGGGACGGCGGCGGCGGGAGCAGGGGGAGCTGGCCCTGGAAACCGAGCTGGGGGAACGGGAGGAGCTGGACCTGGTCAACCTCCTGCGCGCACGGGTGGCGGTGTGGCGCACGGGGGAGCTGACCGGCCAACCGTATGACGGCATCACCCCGGTGAGCCGGGAGCTGCTGGCGCTGTGGCGCAGCGAGGACCGGATGCAGCGGCTGTTCTTCGCCCAGATCGAGGCGGCGGAGACCCTGATCTTCCTGGTGGAGGCGGTCGAGCCGTACCGGATCGGGGTGCCGCCCATCCCGAGCGACGAGCCGGGGCCGGAGGCCAAGGCGAAGGGCTACCGGGCCTTCCCGCGCTACGCCTGCAAGATGGCCACCGGCACCGGCAAGACGACGGTGATGGGGATGGTGGCGGCGTGGTCGATCCTCAACCGGGTGGCCGCGCCCACGGATGAGCGGTTCACGGACACGGTGCTCATCGTCTGCCCCAACGTCACCATTCGCGAGCGGCTTCAGGAGCTGGACCCGGCCCTGGGGGACGCCAGCCTCTACCGTACCCGCCAGCTCGTGCCACCGCACCGCATGGAAGAACTGCGCCGCGGCGAGGTGATGATCGCCAACTGGCACCGGCTGGCGAAGCAGGAGACCAACGCGGTGAACGGCACCGCGGCGCGGGTGGTGAAGACCGGCGAGCCGGTAGCGGTGGTGAAGAACGCCGGCAAGCAGAACGAGACCCGGGAGATCAAGTACTTCGAGTCGGACACGGCGTGGTTCAAGCGCATCCGGCAGGAGCTGGGGAGCGGCAAGGGCCGCTGCCCGCAGTGGCTGGTGTTCAACGACGAGGCCCACCACGCCTACCGGCGGGGCGACACGGAGGCCGATGCCGCGGCCCTGGACGAGGACCCGGCCCTGGCGCGCAAGAACGCCCGCGAGGCGACGGTGTGGATCGAGGGGCTCGACCGGGTGAACAAGCTCGGCGGGGGACGCAAGCGCGGCATCGGGCTATGTGTCGACCTCTCGGCGACGCCGTTCTACATCCAGGGCTCGGGGAACGAGGTGGGGCGGCCGTTTCCGTGGATCGTCTCCGACTTCGGCCTGCTCGATGCCATCGAGTCGGGGCTGGTGAAGATCCCCCAGCTCCCCTCCCGGGACACCACCGGTCAGGAGGAGGCCGCGTACTTCAACATCTGGCGGTGGGTGGAGGAGCGGGCGCGGCTGGACGGCCGCGGCACCCGCCTCACGCCGCAGATCGTGATGAACTACGCGAGCGGGCCGATCAATCTCCTGGCCGGGGAGTGGCACCGGCGGTTCCAGGAGTGGCAGGGCTACGCCCAGGAGCAGCACAAGCACCCGGTGCCGCCAGTCTTCGTGGTGGTGTGCCGCGACACGGCGGTGGCCAGGGAGGTCTACCAATGGTTGGCGGACGGCGAAGGCGGGTACGGCGACGCCCCGGCGTGGTTCCGCAACCGACCGGGGGAAGAGGTGACGGTGCGTATCGACTCCAAGGTGGTGGAGGACATCGAGGCCGGCGGCACCCAGGAGGAGACGCGCCGGTTGCGGTTCATCCTCGACACGGTGGGGAAGGCGGAGTGGCCGGCGGGCCGGGTGCCGGAGGAGTGGTCGGAGTGGGTGCGCAAGCACAACGACAAGGTGGAGCGCGACGACCACGACGGCACCCTGCGTTGGCTGGATGAGCGTATCCCTCCGGGCCGCGACGTGCGCTGCATCGTGTCGGTGGCCATGCTCTCCGAGGGGTGGGACGCCAACACGGTGACCCACATCGTCGGCCTGCGCCCCTTCGGCTCGCAGCTCCTGTGCGAGCAGGTGGTGGGCCGCGCCCTGCGGCGCAAGAGCTACGCCCTGCGCGCGGACGGCTCGGAGATGTTCGCCGAGGAGACCGCCAAGGTCTTCGGGGTGCCCTTCGAGCTGGTGCCGTTCAAGGTCTCCCAGTCCCGGGAAGGGCCGGTGGATGTGGAGGTCCACCACATCTACTCCATGCCGGAGCGGGACGACTACGAGATCACCTTCCCCGTGGTCACCGGCTACCAGGCGATCGGCAACTTCGAGGTGGAGGTGGATTGGTCCCAGGTGGCGCAGGTGACCCTGGATTCGATGACGATCCCTGACAAAGTGGAGTTGACGCCGTTGACGGCGCCCGAAGGGGCGCTCGCGGCGTTTGGCCCGGGAGAGCGTCCGGTCCTCTCCCTGCACGAATGGCGGGCAGAGTTCCGCGACCAGCAGGTCGCCTTCCGCCTGGCCGGCGAGGTGTGCCGGCGGTGGCAGGAAGAGAACGGCGCGGACGCGGTGCCAATTCGTCTCCTCTTCCCCAAGGTGCTGTGCGCGGCAAAGCGGTTCTTGGCGGAGAAGCTGGTTCGCAAGGGGGACAGCCATCGGTGTGACTTGCTGTTGGTGGGAGAGTACTTCCAGGGCGCGGCGGCAGCGCTGGTGGAGGCGATCCGGCGGGGTGGGAAGCTCGGCAGCCCGGAGCTGCCGGTAGTCGCCCAGGGGTCCTCGGGCCGGGGGAGCACCCTGTACGTCGATTTCTACACCACCCGTCCCATCTCGCCGGTGACCAAGTGCCACCTCAACGCCCTGGTGGCGGACACCAGAAGCTGGGAGCAGGCGGCCGCCTTCGTGCTGGACGCCCATCCTGGGGTGGCGCGCTGGGTGAAGAACGACCACCTGGGCTTCGCCATCCGTTACCGCAACCAGGGGCTGCCCGCCCACTACCTCCCCGACTTCCTGGTGGAGCTGGACAACGGCCGGCGGTTGATCGTGGAGGTGAAGGGGCGCTACGACGACCGTGCCGACGCCAAGGCCAAGGCGGCGGAGCGCTGGGTGGCGGCGGTCAACCGCGCCGGCGTCTACGGCCAGTGGGGCTACGTGGT
>DASWHD010000163.1:0-16413 GCA_036393335.1 bacterium | reverse complement strand
ACGGGCGAGGGTATAGAACGACACGCCCTGGGGGGGATCCTTGAGGATGGCGCGGATCTCCTCCGCCTCCGCCCGCGTCTGGACCACGATCTGCTGTACCTTGCGTTGCTCCGGCAGGGTGAAGTTGGCGATGTGCGCCCGATATTCCCGCTCGACCCCTGCGTCGTCCAGCCCCTCCCGGGCGATGATCTCCTCCCGCACCAGCTTGGTTAGCTCATCGCGGCGAAAGGCGGCGATCTTGTGTTGCAGGCCCTCCTCCTCGTCGAGGCCCAGCCGCCGCGCCTCCCTGGCCAGCAGGTGGGTGTCCACCAACCGCTCGGCCTGCGCGACGCGGTTGTCCACGGTCTTGATGGTGGTCGGGAGCTTGGACAGGAGGCGGCGCCAGGGGATCACCTCCCCGTCGACGGTGGCCACCGGGGTCAAGGGCGCGCGCGCGCCATCCCCGGCCGGGTCCAGGTTCTCGCGGTGGATGGCGACCTTGGCCGCCGTGCGCAGGCGCGCCACCTCGGCCTCCTGGACGGCGATCCGCCGCTCCTGAAGGACCTTCTTGCGCAACTGGACCCGGCGCTCGGCGGTCAGGGGATCGGCGGCACTGCCCTGCTCCTTGCGGAAGGCGGCGAGGATCTCCTCCTCGGTGACCGGCTGCCGGTCGAGGTGGTGATCGAGGTAGCGGGCGGCGAGGGTGGGGTCGAAGGCGATATGCAGGTCCTCCTGGTAGAGGGCGCCCTGGTCGAGCCCCCGGTCGCGGCCGTCCAGGTAGAGGAGGCGGCTGGTGATCAACCGCTCGAGGAATTGCTCCCGCGCCCCCGGCCTATTCGGGACGTCCTCTTTGCCGAGCACGGCGAGGCTGCTCACCCCTTTCAGGACCTCCCCCAGCAGGATCTCCTCGTCGCCGACCTTGGCGGCCACCGCCTGGGGGTCGGGGCCGGCAGGCGTGGCGGCGATGGGCATCAGCAGGAGCAACAGGGTGCCGAGGATTGCAAATCGGGGGTATGGCATGGGGATCCCTTCGGGTGATCGCCGCGGATGGAGTGGTGTGGCGGCGGACTATAACGCAGGCGGTAAGGTATGGCAGCAATCAGGGGCGGGCGCCGGTGTCCCGTGCGGGACGGACCCGCGCTGCGCTTCAGGGGCCCAGGCACAAAAAGAGGGGGGAGCCATGGCTCCCCCCTGGTTCTTGCCCGAGGTGAGAGGGGCTGGCAGGTCGCGGGTGACCGCGACCTGCCAACGACCCCTCTCTCTACCGGCCTCTACTGGAAGATGCAGGGATCGATCCCCAGCTCCTGCGAGGCTGCCTCGGCGTGGTTGAGGTCCACTCGGCCGAGGTCGAGGTGGCGCTGGAGGTCAGAGCACTGGGCCGTGATCTGACCGCTCCGCTGCCACTTCATGCTGGTGTGGCAGCGCAGGCAGGTCCCTTCGAGGCGCGGCGAGGCGGCGCGGAAGGTGTGCATCCACTTGATGGCGGTATCGAGATTGCTGTCGATATTGACCCCGTTGAACTTGATGTTCTTGGTGCTGGCCACCGTGCCGTTCTGGTTGGTCTTGTGGCACGAGCCGCACTTCACCGGGCCGTGGGTGTTGTCCTGGTTCAACAACGCCGCCTGCCGCCAGCTCGTCTCGTCGATCGCCCGCGCACCGGCCGTGATGTAGTTCGGCGGGGTCACGGGATACAGCCCGTGGATGGACTCGTGGCAGCCCTGGCAGGTGAGGCCCGCGTGGCCCTTGGTGTAACGGTTGTTGGAGTACTTCTTGGGCTGGTTGATGGGGAAGGCGCCGGTATCGGTCGTCTTCAGGGCCTCCGGGCCCACCAGGCCGAGCTGCAGGGCGAACGCCAGGCTCACCCCACCCTGGTCCTCGACGAACGGCGGCTGGTGGCAGTCGGCGCACTTGGGGGCACCCACCGACAGCCAGTAATCGCGGCCGTCGGTCGCCGCCTCGTGGGGCACCAGCATGGTGTCGCCGGGTGCCGGGTTGCCAAACAGGTCGGTCGCCGGCACGGTGTTGGGATCGAGGCCGACGATCACTACGTTGTACTCGCCGTCGCTGTCCGCGCCGTTGGCCAACGTCGCGCTCACACTCACCGACGCGATGTTGCCCGTGGTGCGGTCGGCGGCCCAGGCCAGGTTGGTGTAGTCCACGGCCCGGTGGCTACCCGGGTCGAGCATCTGCTCCAGCAGGGTCTGGGTGAAGGAGGCCGCGCCCGTCGCCCCCGCCGGGGTGATGCCCGCGGCGTTGAGCTGGCTGGCCAGGTTGGAGAGGCTGGTGGCGTCACGCACCGTGTCCGCCGGGTCCGGGTTGTAGGCGGGGCTGTCCAGGTCATCCGCCTTGTACAGCTCGCGCTGCACCTGGCTGTGACAGTTGGTGCACCAGATGCCCTTCCACTGCGGCCCGTCATTGGCCACGTTGTCCCGCAGCCAGGTGCCCACGGCGTTCAGGTAGCTCGGCGTCACGTTGGCGGCGCCGATCACCGCCGGGTCGTCCTTCATCCGGTTGGAGTGGACGTCGCGGCCCACGAAGCAGCCGCCCGCGGCGTCGCGGTTGTCGCCGCTCGGGTTGCCGCCCTCCGGCCCGTACGGGTTCAGGCCGTCGGTGGTGATCGGGTAGGCGCTCAGGCCGCCGTCGGAACGGTGCGCCGGGTGGCAGCCCTGGCAGGAGCCGCTGCGGCCCTTGCCGTCGAGCATCGGGGTGTGGGCCAGGTGCTCCGCGTGGACCGCCTCGGCGAGGGCCGGGACCAGGTGGTCCGGGTCGGCCCCCCAGAGGGCGTTGTAGTTGGCGCCGCGATCGGCCAGCGGGATCTCGCCGACCTTCTTGGACTCCAGGACGGCGATGACGTTGTCCGCGTGACAGTCGTGGCAAATGACCGTCTGCCGGCCGAGCCGCGAGAAGAACGAGGTCTGGACGGCGGAGGTGGAGTCGTAGTTGGCCAGGAAGCCGGTGCCATGCTTGGCATCGTGGATGCCGAGGATGGAGATCGCCGACGACTTCACCCGCGCATACCAGTCGGACAGGCCGACCGTGTTGCGCCAGTAGACGTACTCGTCCGCCACCAGGGCGGGGATGGACTCCAGGCCGTTGGCGGTGGTCACCGAGCGGGCGCCGCCCAGATCGGGCCGGTCATTGCCCCGGTCGTTGGCGTGGCAGCGCTCGCAGTTGGGGATGTCGATCGGGGCGGCGCCGAAGAAGATCTGCGGCTGGCCGGCCGAGTTGAGGATCGCGTTGTCGTTCAGGTCCACGACCTGGGCGGTCATCCGCACGTAGGGCCGGATCGCCGACTCGGAGAGATCCGGGCTGAACACGTCGATGCCGTCCGGGAAGGGCGTCAGGGGCAGGCCCAAGGCCTCCCAGATCCCCGGGTTGGTGAGGACGATCGGCACGTTGTCGATCTGCACGTCATCGGGGGCGACGGCGCCGTCGAACGGCGTCACCGGCGAATCGGTGTACACCACCGTGCCCGTCTCGCCCGTATAGGTGAGGTGGGCGGCCGTGGCGACGGTGCCGTTGGCGTTGAACGTCGAGGACAGGGCATGACCCGCCGGACCCTTGTCCACGCCGACCGGGATCTCGATGCCGAAGTTGAGCTGCAGGGTATCGTCCGTGGTGCCGCCGGGGATGGTCCCTTCCGCGTCCTGATAGATGTAGAGGTGGCGGAAGATGGCGTTGGCGAAGTTGTCGCCGCTGGCGATGATCTGGGCCGGATCGGTGGGATCGGCCGGGTCCGCTACCTCCGGGATGTCGTAGTACGCCGACCAGTAGATCAGCTTCTCGCCCTCGGCGCGGGTGTTGAGGAGATGGCCGGCCTGGGCGTTACAGGATGGATCGTTCGGATTGGTGGGATCGTCGCACGCGGTGGTGGGATCGCAGCCCGGACAGTCGCCCGCCGGGACCACCCCCAGCTCGGCGCGGGTGCGCTGATCCTCGTGCCAGTAGAGCAGCCGGAACTGGGCGCCGGTGTCGGGATCGACGGCGATCGTGTGGTCGGCCGCGTCGGCGTGCACCAGGATCGGGCGGCTCACGCCCTGGACCACCGGCCGAGTCTTCTCGGTCTTGATGATCTGGGCGAGGACGGAGTTATAGGGCGGCAGCACGCAGCAATACGAGAAGTCGAAGCCGGTGCAGTGCATGCCCAGCTCGTAGTTCATGGGGATCACGTAGTCGTGCTTGAAGCTGGTGGGGGCGCCGGTGCAGCTCGGATCCGAGGAGCACGCGGGATCGTCGCAGTCGATCAGGCCGTTGCCGTTGTCATCCAGCAGGTTGTTGCACGTCTCGGGGCCGGTCGGGCAGGCGGGATCGCCGAGGCAGTCGCTGTCGGCGCAGTCGACGAGGGTGTCGCCGTCGTCGTCGAGGCCGTTGTTGCAGACCTCCGGCGTGGTGCACAGGGGCGACTGGAAGCAGTCGGGATCGGCGCAGTCGATGAAGGTGTCGCCGTCGTCGTCGATGCCGTTGTCGCAGTTCTCGTTCGGGACGGCGCAGGCCGGGTCGGCGGCACAGTCGGGATCGGAGCAGTCGACGAGGGTGTCGCAGTCGTCGTCCAGGCCATTGGTGCAGTTGCCGGCCTCGGGCGTCGGCACGCAGGCGCAGGGCGTCGTCGACGCGCAGCCGGGATCGGCGCAGTCGATCAGGCCGTCGCCGTCGTTATCGACGCCGTCGCTGCACCGGGCGTCGTTGTTCTCCGGCGGCGCCGCAGAGGCCACGGCCGCCAGCGTCATGCCTCCTACGAACAGGAGACACAACAGCACTGTAAAACCACTCCACCCATTCCGTTTCATCACTCCCTCCTTACGACATAAAGCGTGGGGTCTCCCCGCAGCCCCGCGCCGCGGTTCGGCCACCACAAGAGAAAACACTTACATACTTCCCGTCCCCGCGCCTCCCGGACCTGCTGGAGACGCTCCGACCGTCGCGTCCTGGCCCCTCGGCTCACCCCCACACGCGGGATCCCCCGCGTCGAGCCTGGCTCAGGACGTCCCCTTCTGGAGTCTGGGACAAGGGCCAACAAGAAGACCAATTCTACATTAGCCCCAGCAACAAGCGTGCCAGTGATCGGGTCAGAAAAAACAAGTACTTGTCGGGTGTGGATTAGGCAGGGGGGTGACACATTGTCAGGCTCTTGCCGGCTGAAACGCCTCGTGCCACATCATATCTCGTTGAAAACGTGAAATTTGTCGGGTGGTAGTGCCACCTTTGACGGGATCTGCCGTCTGTGGCAGTTCCAAACGCCCCGACAGTGATCGCCGATTGACGTACTGGGGGTGTGAGGCGCGCCGGCCGGCATGACCACACCAGCGCTCCGCCCTACTCGCCAGCGATCGGCACGACGCCGAACATCAGGGTGTGGCCGGCCAGGGGGCGGGCAAAAAAAGGGCCGCCGAGGCGGCCCTTTCCCTGCCGGAGGCTGGCGGCGCTTACGGCGCGGGCGATGACACCACGTACGGCCGCATCATCTCGTTATCCTCGTGCTCGACGATGTGGCAGTGCCACACGTAGAGGCCGGCGATGTCGAAGACCGCCTTCACCCGGGTGATCTCCCCCGGGTAGGCGATGACCGAGTCCTTGTAGCCGCTCTCCCACGGCTCGGCCGGCCGGATCGCGCCGCCGATCACCTGGCGGTTCATCACGGCGAAGCGTACCAGGTGGAGGTGGATAGGATGGGCGTCTTCGGTGAAGTTGTAGAGCTCCCAGGTCTCGGTGTCGCCGACGGTGGGGTTCTCGGTGACGTTGACCATCTTCACGGTGACGCCGTCGGCCATGGTGACCGGGACAGCGGTACTTACACCGCTGGTGTCGGTCCACTTCAGGGGGATGCCTGCCGGCGCATCGGGGTCCATCAAGTCCACCAGGCCGAGCAGGGCCTCCTTGGGCGCGAAGGGCTCGCTGCCCTCGGGGCAGGGAGGGGTACCGGCGACCACGATGTTGCCATCCGCGTCTTCGGTCACGCACAGGGTCTCCGACTCGCCCTCGTTGAGGGAGACCTGGCGGACGCCGCCCACTCCCGCCGGGAGCGCGGCCTCGGCGTGCGGCACCAGGCGGTACGGCGAGGTGGTCATCGGGTCGGACGGCTGGAGCAGGGCGGAGCTGACCACGAACTCCATCACCTGGCCGGTGGTGCCGGGGTCGGCGGGCGTGTCCGGGAAGCCGCCGAAGGGGGCATCCGGGGCGGTGTTGATCATGCGCACGCGCGTCCCGTCCGGGAGGCCGCTGAAGTCCACTATCACGTCGGCGCGCTCGGCGAGCCCCATGAGCAGGGCCTGTTGCGGCTCGGCGGCCGGCACGCGTTGGGCGGGACTGGGCTTGCTGCCATCGCCGGCGAGGAGGGTGGCGAAGCCGGTGAGGATCTCCACCGCCTGGGGCAGGAAGCCCTGCTCGGCGCCGATCTGGATGAACGGCAGCTCCTTCACCTTGGCCTTGGGGTCTCCCACCTTGGGATAGACCAGGGCGAGGTTCAGGAACCGGGAGTTGCAGCCGTTGAGCAGCCGGAAGCGATAGCGGGCCGGAGCGACTTCCAATGTGGGCCAGGCGACGCCGTTCACCACCATGGTGTTGAAGAACGCCTCCGGGTTCCAGATCGGGGCGATGTCCGAGCCGGGGACAAAGGGGATCTGCAGCTCGGGCGCACCCGGGAACTGTGCCGCCGGAGTGCCGGCGGTGCCCGCGACGTTCAACCCCTCGAAGAAGGCGCGGTTGTCCGGGTAGAACAAGGAGCCGTCGGCGTTCAACGAGCGATCCTGGATGGCGAGGGAGATCTCGCGGATGGTGCGGCGCTTGTCCGTCGTCCCCGGCACGAGGCCCGGGGCGTTGAGCTCGAGGACGGTATCGCCGGCCGCCGGCGCCGGCCCCGGCAGCATGGCCGGCGTCCCCGTCTTGCCGTCGATGACCGTGTCGTAGTCCCCGCCGCGCACCAGCCAGAAGCCGGCGGGGCCGGCGTAGACGTTGGAGCGGGTCATGCCCAGGGTGTGGTCGTGGTACCAGATCGTGGCCGCGGGCTGGTCGTTGCGATACACGAAGTCCGCGTACCCGACGTTCCCCGGGTTCGTCCCGGTGGCGTCGTCGAAGAACGAGCCGTGGCTGGCATAGCCGGCGGGGATGTCGTTGGCGGCCGGCAGCCACCACGCCTCGGGATAGCCGTCGCTATGCCCCTCCACGTGCGCCCCATGGACGTGGGTGGAGATGGGCACCGGGCCGGTGTAGGGCGCGGGGACATCCGTGGCGCAATCGGTCCGGTTCGGGTCGCCGTCGGTGCAGTTGGCTTTGGGGGGGTTCGCCCAGTGCAGGGTCTGATCGACCGGCAGGAGGTGGGGGATGAAGTGACACGCCGGGTCGGTCGCCGGGGTGGCCGACGCCTTGCAGGCGTCGGGATCGGCCACCAGGTCGTTGATCCACCGCACGCCGACCGGGACGTTCGCCGTGGTCTCGATGGTATAGGCCGGATAGTTGAACTGGGAGGCCGGGTCCGGGGCGACCGCCGGGGTGGGATCGGCGGCCGGGCCATAGCTCCACACGGGGGTCGGCGGCAATGTATCGCTGCGGCCGTTGAGGAGGTTCCAGATCCCGCCCGGCAGGATCTGCTGCCGGAACTGGCGGACCGCGATGTCATAGCTGTTCGCCGCGCCGTCGTTGTGCATCACCGGCGGGATCACCAGCGGGATGACATACTTCGGGATGGTGAGCGGGTCGAGGGTGCCCCCCGGCAGGGGTTGGGCCAGGCCGCTCGCGACGCTCAGGGCCAGGGGGGCGAGGAGCGCGGCGCCCACGATCGCGGCAAACCGTTTATGGGGTGACATTAGGGTGATCCTCCGTTGTTTGGGGAGAAGAGACCGAGGGCGCCGCGCGGGCCTGAGTATCCCGGAGGTCTCTCTACATCCGGTACCTGCCTCTGCGCCTAGCCTGGCGCCTTTCCTAAGCAATCCCCGTGCCGATGGAGCTCGCGTTAAAAAACAATGGGTTCCGTAATTCATGGCAGGCGCGAATCGACGCGCCCTGTCACTCTGGCAGACGGGCGGGGAACAAAACGTTCGCAGGCCAGGAGAAACACATTGAAACCAATAGCCTTATTCTAAATTTATGGGCAAAGAGCTTGTGTCGGGTTCGTCATGTCGGACCTGACAGTCGGTACCCGCGGCGCCGGGGAGCAGGCGACGGTGAACGAGCAAGACGAGCAAGCCGGCCCCCCGGGGCGTGGTCAGGCACGAGCGCGCAGTGTCGGACACCCGGCGGCGCCTGCCCCGTGCGGCAGGCAATGCAGGACACCGCCGGCCAGGGGGCAGGGCCAGTCGGGCGCGCAGGCGGGTCTGGCGACCCCCGGCTCAGCGCAGGCCGTATTGCTTGAGCTTGCGGTAGAGGGTGCGCTCGCTGATGCCCATGATCGTCGCGACCTTGCGCCGGTGGCCGCCGTGCTCGCGGAGGAGGTCGGCGATGTACCGCTCCTCCAGGTCCTTGAGGGTGTGGGGAACCGCCTTCACCCCCCCAGGGGAGTCCGGAGCGGGAGGGCTAGGGGCGGCGCCGCGGCCATGGGGCACCGAGACTCGTGCGGCTGCGGCCATCTCCAGCAGCGGCGGTGGCGGGGGAGGGGCCTCGCCGGTGCGCGCCGCGAGGATCTCCTCGATCGCCTCGACCCCGATCCGGCCGTCCTCGCTCGACGCGGCGGCCACCTGCAGGATATTGCGCAGCTCGCGGATGTTGCCGGGAAACGGGTAGGACCTCATGAGCTTGATCGCACGGTCGGAGATCTCACACGGCGGCCGCCCCGCGGGTACGGGCACGTGTTGCAGCAGCTCGCGCGACAACACGCTCAGGTCGGAGAGGCGCTCGCGCAGGGGCGGGATGCGGATGCAGAAACACGCGATGCGGAAGAACAGGTCTTCCCGGAACGTCCCCGCCTTCACGCACTCCCACAGCGGGCGATTGGTCGCACAGACGACGCGCAGGTCGATGCGGATGCTCTTCTCGGAACCGACCCGGCGGAACTCGCGGCTCTCCAGGACCCGCAAGAGCTTGGCCTGCATGGCGAGAGGCATCTCGCCGATCTCGTCGAGGAACAGGGTGCCGCCGTCGGCGAGCTCGAACAGACCCTTCTTCGACCGGGTGGTGCCGGTGAAGGCGCCGTGCTCGTGACCGAACGCCTCGCTCTCGAAGAGCGTCTCCACCAGCGCCGTGCAGTCGAGGAAGACGAAGGGCTTCGCCTGGCGCTGGGAGTGGCGATGGATGAAGGAGGCGGCCAGCTCCTTGCCGGTGCCCGTCTCTCCCAGGAGCAGCACGGGGACATCGGTCTTGGCCGCCATCTCGAGCTTTTCCACCGCCTTCAGGAAGGCCGGGCACCGCCCCACCATGCGCGGCTGCCCGCCCGCCTCCGCGAGGTCGTGGTCCTGGGCGGCGATCTCCTGGTGTGCCTCACCGAGGTAGACCGTGCCGTCGGCGGCGCGCAGCCGGTGTACCTTGATGCGGATGAGACGGGGCCTCCCCTCGCCGTCGAAGTGGGTGTGCAGGCAGGTATGCGGCTCGTGACCCTGGTAGATCTGCTGGTACGGGCAATCCTCCCCCTCGTTGAAGCACGGCATCTCATTGTGGTGGGCGGCGTTGTAACAGGTCTGGCCCACCAGCGCCTCGGCCGGAATCTGGTACACCTGCTCGTAGGCGCGGTTCACCGCGACGATGCGGAACGCCTCGTCGATGAGGATGAAGGGTTGGTCGTGGGTCTCCAGCCAAGAGTGGATCTCGATCTTGGTCTTGGTTTGCATGGAACCCTCTCCTGTTCGCGACGACGGATCGACGAGTGTTCCTACCGCGTAGGCCTCTGCGCGATGACGACCCGCGCCCGAGAAACGGAAACATCTCCTCACACCACGAACTGCTCCATGTCTCCCACGTCGCTGGCTGCCGCGCGCCGCATCATATTTTTAAGTGTAGGTGAACACGCATGATTTATGCAGCAGGGTCATGGTGAGAAATGCGGGTTAGATCAGGCCGTAGCGTTTCAGTTTGCGGTACAGCGTACGTTCGCTGATGCCGATCGCCGCCGCCGTGTGGCGCCGGTGTCCCCCATGGTCCGCGAGCAGCCGCACGAGGTATTGCCGCTCCATCGCCTCCAGATCCTGCGGTCGCCGTCGCGCGCCATTCGGCGAACCGCTCGTGCTGGGGACCGATCGGGGGTCTGGGGGGTAATGGATGGCGTCCAGGTCGCCCTGTCGCCCTCTGCCGCGGGAGGAGAAGAGTCGTCCAAGGTGGGCCTCGCGGTCGGGGCCGCGACGCGCCTCGCTGCGCCCAGCGAGTAGCTCCTCGATGAGCTTCGCGTCGACCTCAAGGGTGTCGCTGGAAGCGACCGCGACCTCCAGGATGTTGCGCAGCTCCCGCACGTTTCCCGGGTAGTCGTAGTGGCTGAGCAAGGCGACGGCGGACGGCGAGATCGTGATCCGCCCGTCGCCCTGCGATGACCGGCAGTGGCGCAAGATCTCGTCCACCAAAAGGGGGATGTCGGCGAGGCGATCGCGCAGCGGGGGCATGCGCACGCAGAAGCAGGCCACGCGGTAGTAAAGGTCCTCGCGGAACGATCCGGCATGCACACAGTCCCATAGCTCACGGTTCGTGGCACAGACGATGCGCACGTCGACCTGGATCGGGCGTTCCCCCCCGACGCGGCGGAAGGTGCTGGACTCCAGCACGCGCAGCAGCTTGGCCTGCATGGCGAGGGGCATCTCCCCGATCTCATCGAGGAACAGGGTGCCGCCGTGGGCCAACTCAAAGAGGCCCCGTTTGGTGCCGATGGAGCCGGTGAATGAGCCGCGCTCGTGGCCGAAGACCTCGCTCTCGCACAACGACTCCGGCAGTGAGGCGCAATCCAGACACAGGAACGGCCCGGTGCTGCGCGCCGAGTTGCGGTGGATGAAGGCCGCAGCAAGCTCCTTTCCGGTACCGGTCTCCCCCTGGATGAGCACCACGCCGGAGGCGTCGGCGGCCAGCGTGAGCTTCTCGACGGTCTCCGCAAAGGCCGGTGAGTAGCCGACCATAGTGTGCGACTTTCCGGCCGGGTCGACGGCCGTCTCTTGCGAGGCAACCTCTTGGATCAACTCGCCGAACAGCGGCGTGCCATCCTCCGCCTGCAGGGGGAAAAGGGTAATCCGGACCCAGTGGACCCGGGCATGCTCATCGAAATAGGTCTGCAGCCAGCTCGTCCTGTCCCGGGTGGCGATGGCACTATAGTACGGGTCCACCGCACGCATGGGCGCGGGCGCCGCCCCGTGATGGGCCAAGGAGTGGCCCGGCCGACCGACCAGGGTGTCTGGGTCGACCTGGAAAGTGGCGCCGTAGGCGCGGTTGGCGGCAACGACCCGCAACTCTTCATCGAGCAGCACGAAGGGGGCATCGTGAGTCTCGAGCCAATGATGGACTTCGATCGTCGTCGGCATGGATGCTGGGCGCGGGCTGAGGCCGGGTGTGGTCGTTGTCCGGCGGTTCAAGGGTCAGTCGCCAAAGGGTGTGGTTGCTGGCGGACACGGCAAGGCCGTGCAAAGGATATGCCATTTTTGGCAGTGGCGTGTGACATGGCGGGATAGAACGGGATGGCACCGAGTAGAAACAACGCGTTGGACATCTTCCTCTCCATGCCGCCCGGCTCGCCGGAGGACGGTTGCGGTCGGGGCAGGTTTCATTCTGAGGCTGCGGCGCGGGGCGATGGCCGGCGGGCCGGGGGGGCCGCGTCTCATCTTGAGAAAAACGGGGGTATAAGGATGCGCCGCGTGTGGACCACTGGGCGAGGGGGGAACCACCGGCGGTTGGGCGAGCGGCTCGTCGGCCTGCCATCCGCGGGCGGCCGTTTTCGTGTGGCCCTGGTCTTTCCCAACACCTACCCGGTGGGCATGGCCAACCTGGGGTTCCAGACCGTCTGCCGCATCGTCGGGGAGCAGGCCGACACCACCTGCGAGCGGGTCTTCCTGCCCATGGACCGGCAGGGGCGCCCACGCCCCGACTGGCGGCCGGTGTCGCTGGAGAGCGGCCGCCCCCTCGACGCCTTCGACGTGGTCGCATTCGCCGCGCCATTCGAGACCGATTATCTGCACCTGGTCCAGATGCTCGGCGCCGCCGGTATCGAGCCGCGCGCTGCCCGGCGCCGGGCGGCGTGGCCGCAGGTTCTGGTGGGTGGCACCGGGGCCTCCCTGAATCCGGAGCCGGTGGCGCCGTTTGCCGACATGGTCTTCATCGGCGAGGCGGAGGGGGCCCTGCCCGGGATCCTGATGACCCTCCGGGAGCTGCGGGCGACCACCCGTGATCGCGCGGCGGTGCAGGCCGCACTGGTGCACCAGCCAGGCCTCTACCTGCCCGCCGCCTACCACGCGGAGATCGACGGCCAGGGCCGCTTTGTCGGCCTGACAGCCCAGGACGGGGTGCCGGCGGCGGTGGTGCGCCAGTGGCTCCCCACCCTCGCGGGTCTCCCGACCCACTCGCGGTTTCTCACCCCGGACTGCGCCTTCGGGGAGATGTTCCTCCTGGAGATCTCTCGCGGCTGCCCCCGGCAATGCCGCTTCTGCACCGCCGGCCACTTCGATAACCCGCCGCGTCACCGGCCCCTCGCCGCCTTGCTGGACGAGGTCCGGGAGGGGTTGCGCTGGAGCCGGCGCGTGGGATTGGTGGCGCCGTCCCCGTCGGACCACCCGGACTTCCTCGCCCTCGTAGAGGGGATCGCGGCCCTGGGCGGGGAGGTCTCGCCGTCGTCGATCCGCATCGACCACCTCGGCCGCGAGGTGGTCGCGGCCCTGGTGCGGTCGGGCAACCGCTCCCTGACCCTGGCGCCGGAGGCGGGGTCGGCGCGGATGCGGGACGTGATCAGCAAGGAGTTCCAGGAGCCGGAGATCCTCGCGGCGGCGGAGAACCTCGCCGCGGCCGGGATCGACTCGGCGAAGCTCTACATGATGGTGGGGCTGCCCGGCGAGAGCGACGCGGACGTGGCGGCGATCGTCGACCTGGTCACCAAGATCCGTGAGGTCTTCTTGCCCCACTGGCGCCGCGCCGGCCATACCGGCCGGCTGACGGTCTCCCTGAACCAGTTCATCCCCAAGCCCCACACGCCCTTCCAGTGGACCCCCCTGGAGGGGTTGGCATCCGTGGCGGCGAAGGTCGCCCGGTTGCACGAGGCGTTCGCGGCCCTGGGCAACGTACGGCTCAACGCCGAGGCCCCTCAGCAGACCCTCGTGGAGGCGGCCCTCTCCCGTGCCGACCGGCGCGCCGCCGACCTGCTGGAGGGCGTGGCCGCGGCCGGCGGCCGGTGGCGTAAGGTCCTCCCCGGCTGGCTGGCGACCACCGGCACCGACCTCCACCGGCCCATTCCCCACGATGCGCCCCTGCCTTGGGGCCACATCACCACCGGTCTCATGCCCGCCTACCTGCGCCGCGAAGAGGCACGCGGCATGAAGGGCAAGACCAACCGCCCCTGCCCGCCCGATCTGGTCGGGTGCCACAAGTGCGGGGTATGTTGAGACCGCTCCCACCCGGTCGGCCTTCCGCCCCTCACACCTGCGGCGACAGCTTTTGCACCTCAGGGCGGAACGCCGCCGGCGGTTCCGCCATCCTGCATCGCCACCGGCGGATCGCCCTTCGGGCATCCGCCCTACGGAGGGGGCCGCGTCTCTGCGCGAGGTACCCATAAGCCCTCAGGTGGACACTCTCAACCATTCCGTGAGTCGGCCGTAAGATTTCACCATGTGTCGGCTATTCGGCTTCCGCTCGGTGCTGTCGAGCCGCGTGCACGCTAGCCTGGTGAGCGCCGACAACGCCTTGGTCTCCCAGAGCAAGCGCCATCCCGACGGCTGGGGCGTGGCGTACTATCGCGCGGGCGCACCGCACCTGGTCAAATCGCCCCGTTCCGCCCTGGCGTGTTCCCTATTTCGCCGCGTCTCCGGCGTGGTGACCTCGGAGACGGTGGTCGCCCACCTGCGCAAGGCGACCCAGGGGGAGCTATCGGTCATCAACACCCACCCCTTCCAGTACGGCCCGTGGGTCTTCGCCCACAACGGCAACCTCAAGGGGTTCGCCTCCGTGCGCCCCCGCCTGGTGGCGGCGATCGACCCGGAGCTGCGCCCCTTCATCCTCGGGGAGACCGACAGCGAGGTGATCTTCTACCTCCTCCTCAGCGAGCTGGGCCGGCGCGGCGACTTACGCGCCCGCGACTACCCGGTGGCGGAGGTGTGCGCCGCGATGGCGGCGACCCGGTCCCGGCTCGTCGCCTCGGTCGGCGATTTTCATCCGGACGACGACGGCGATCCCGAAGAGACCTACCTCACCTTCCTCCTCACCAACGGCGGGGTGATGGCGGCCCACCAGGGGGGCAAGGCCCTCTACTACTCCACCTACAAGCGGTGTTGTCCCGAACGCGACACCTGCCCGAAGTTCGCGCCGCAGTGCGAGCGCGCGAGCGCCGGCCCGGTGAACCACCTGATCTTCTCCAGCGAGCCGCTCCAGGGGGAGAACGTCTGGTCGCCCATGGCGGCCGGGGAGATGGTGTGCGTCGACGCCGGGATGACCCTGCACCGGGTGAGGTAGCGATGGGATCGTGGTCTCGCGGGAGGACCCATCGTACCGCCGCGCCGGGGGCGGTGGGTCTCTCCGCCCGGAGGCGTGTCGACCCAGTACATCGGGCGGCGTGGTTTGCCCTGCCGGCCGCGACCCTGCTCCTGGCGGCCAGCGGCGTCCGGGCGCAGGACGCCCCGACCTGCGAGCCGCTGTACGCCGCCGCACCGATGATCGCGGAGGTGGAGGTGGAGCGTGGCCCGATGTTCACGGACGACGACGATCTACCCGACTGGCTGCCCGCCGCGACGGTCAATCGCTTCCACCCGTTGAGCCGGCCCGGGCTGATCGAGCAGGAGCTGCTGTTTGCGGTCGGCGAGCCCCTCGACCGGGAGCGGATCGAGGAGACCCTGCGCAACCTGCGCGACCTCGGCGTGTTGCGGCGCGAGGAGATCGCCTGCGAGCCGCTGTCCGACAACCGGGTGCGGGTGAAGGTGGCGACCCGCGACGCCTGGTCGCTGGAGCCGATCCTCGACCTGGCGATGGTCGACGCGGGCACCGCTTGGACCGTGGGGCTGCGCGAGTCCAACCTCTTCGGGCGCGGCAAGCGGATCCAGGCGACCTTTGCCAACCGGTTTGGCGATCCGCAGGTCGGGGTGAGCTACCTCGACCCGCGGGTCCTCGGCAGCCGCTGGCGCTGGTCGCTCTCCGGTCTCGACTTCGGCAGCGGGGAGTCGGCCGCCGCCGCCGTCTCCCACCCGTTCTATTCCTTGGAGACCCGCTGGGCGGGCGGGTTCGCGGCGAGCCATCGGCGCGGCGATGAGGTCCTGATCGACGACGGGGTGACGGCCAACGAGTACCGAGCTCGCCGCCAGAGCGTGCGCGGCGATCTCGCCTATGCGCCGGTGGCCGGCACGCCGGTGGTGCACCGCGTGGGGCTGTTCGCCAGCCGTTCCGAACGGGACTTCCAGGCGACCGCCGAGACTTTGGCACCGCCGCCGTCGGATCGCACGGAGGCGGCCATCGGCGTGAACTACCGCCGTCTCGGGGTGCACTACGTCACGGAACGCCGGGTCGATCACTTCGACCGGCCCGAGTACCTGAACCTGGGCAACGACTTCTCCCTGGAGGTGGGGTTTTCCGGCGCCAGCCTCGGCGCCGACGGCGACGAGGTCCTGTTCGCCATGAGCGACACCCAGGGGATCGCCTTCCGCCCGGGCCACTTCCTGAGCGGCTCGGCCGCCGCCTCGGGACGCCTCCATGCCGGCCGGGTGGACAACCTGCAGGCCGGGGGCGGCGTGCTGTGGGTGGTCCGGGAGACGCCGATCGACGGCGCGGGGCTGCATCACACCCTCCTCGGGCGCGCCGACTTCCTGCTCACCGACCGCCTCGACGACCGCTTCCTCTCCGTCGGCGAGTCCACCGGCCTGCGTGGTTACACCAACCACGCCATCACCGGCAAACGCCGGCTGCGGGCCACGGCCGAGGACCGGATCTTTTCGGACCTCCGCGTGGCAGACCTCCTGGCCCTGGGGGGGATCGTCTTCGTGGATACCGGCTACGTGTGGGAGGGAGGCGAGGCGGTGGACCTCGCCGACCTGGCCACCGGCGCCGGCTTCGGCCTGCGCCTGGCATGGCCCGCGGCGGCGAGCGAGCAGGTGGTGCGCCTGGACGTGGCCTGGCCCCTGAACGACGTGGACGGCGACAACGGCGACCCGAAGATCAGCTTCCTCACTACCACGCGGTTCTAGCGTCAGCATCTGTGAATGACTCTCGCGCCGAGGCGCAGGGCACGCAGAGGTGGTCGGAAGGCATGGGTTGGATCGTCGCCGCCTGTCGCGGCTTGCCGCGCAGTCGCGAACCATGCGGCAGGTAATGTGAGGAACGCGGGAAGCCAGGAAACCAGGAGACCCCCGCTCGAAA
>DASWHD010000162.1:0-35818 GCA_036393335.1 bacterium | reverse complement strand
ACGTCTTGCCGCCGATCCCGCAACGGCGGCAGGTGGATCGGGATGACGTTGAGCCGGTAATAGAGGTCCTCCCGGAAACGGCCGTGGCGAATCTCCTCCTCCAGGTCGCGGTTGGTGGCGGCGAGAAACCGGACGTCGATGGCCACATCCTCGAGGCCGCCGACGCGCCGGATCTTTCGCTCCTGGATGGCCCGCAGGAGCTTCACCTGAATGAGCGGCGGGGCGTCACCGACCTCGTCCAGGAGGACGGTACCGCCGCGGCCGGCCGCAAAGAGCCCCTCCTTGTGATCGATGGCGCCCGTGAAGGCACCCTTCACGTGGCCGAATAGCTCGCTCTCCAGCAATGGCTCGGGGATGGCGCCGCAGTTGATGGCCACGAAGGGCCGCTCGCGGCGCGAGCCGTTGGCGTGGATCGCCCGGGCGACCAGCTCCTTGCCGGTGCCGGTCTCGCCGGTGATCAACACCGTGCAGTCGGTCGCCGCCGTACGCAGGATGAGGTCGAAGACCTCCCGCATCGCCGGCGCGCTGCCGATGATGCGATCCAGCCGCGCCTCGTGCCGGGCCGTGTCGCGCAGCAGGCGGTTCTCGATCGTCAGCCGGCGCGTCTCCAAGCCATTGCGCAGCAGGAGCTTCACCTCATCGACCTTGAAGGGTTTGGAGAGATAATCATAGGCGCCGCGCTTCATCGCCTCCACGGCACTCTCCGCGTCGCCGTAGGCGGTCATCATATAGACGACGCACGCCGGATCGCGCTCCTTCACCGCCCCCAGGAGGTCGAGGCCGCTGCCGCCCGGCATCTTCAGGTCGGTCAACACCAGGTCGAACGGGGTCGAGTCGAACGCGGCGAGGGCCTCGGCGACGCTCGCCGCCGCGGCGACCGCATAGCCCTCTTTCTCGAGCATGATCTGGAGAAACTCGCGCATGCCCGCCTCGTCATCCACGACCAGGATCCGCGCGGGCAAGGGAGCGTCCTTTTCCGGCCGCGTCATGCGCCTCTTTTCGGTCGCAACCTCAAGCGGGGCGAGGGCAACCTAGCCCGCATTTCTCACCACGAATCTGCTGCGCCCGCGCAACCGCCCGCATCTCCTGGCCGTGTCCTCGTCCGAGTCCTCGACAACCTGCAAGGTTGCCTGCGGGCTCGGACTTGCGGGCCGGCCAGGATCTACGTGCGTTTGCACGGTCTCGCTACGATCCGTGGTGAGAAATGCGGGCTAAACCCACCGCGGCCGCCGCGTCTCGCACGGGTCCTCGCCTCACCCCCGGCAAGGTGAGGGTAAAGATGCTCCCCCGACCCGGCTGGCTGGACACGCCCAGCTCGCCGCCCATGGCCTCCACCAGGCTCTTGACCACCGACAGGCCAAGCCCCGTCCCCCCCTCCTTGGTGGTGTGGAAGGGAAAGAAGATCCGGTCGATCTCCTGCGGCGGAATCCCCGTGCCGTTGTCCTCCACCCGGACTCGCAGGTCGTCAGCGCGATGCCCTTCCGGCCTGTCCACGGCCACCACCACTCGCCCGCCCGCCGCCGGCAGGCACTGCAACGCGTTGCGCACGAGATTGGTGAGGCACTGGCGCAACGCCTCCCCATCCAGCTCACCGTAGTAAGGCTCGCGCGCTGGAGTGAGTTGCAGGTCGACGCCCTGCGCACCGGGATCGTTGCGGAACAACTCGACCACCCCTTGCGCCAAGGCCGTCACATTCACCAGGTCGTGGCACAGGGGGCGCGGCCTGGCGTAGCACAAGAAATCGTTCAGCAACTGATTGAGGCGGTCGCTCTCGCGCACCACCACGTCCAGCAACCGGGCCTCCGGGCCGCTCGTGTGCAATTCCGCGGCGATCACCTGGACCGAGCCGCTGATCGCGGCGAGGGGGTTGCGGATCTCGTGGGCGAGACGTGCCGACAGCTCGCCGATGGCGGCGAGCTGCTCGCGCACCTTGACCTGCGCCTCCAACCGCTTCACGTCGGTGACGTCCTGAAAACTGACGACGTAGCCGACCTCGAGCCCCGCGTCGTCCAGGAGTGGCGAGATGCTCACGCCCGCGACCCGCTCGCCGGCGCGGCGCGCCACGAATCCACATTCCAGCCGGATCCCCCGGCCGCCGTGCTCCAAGCGGGCCCGCAGCTCCGGCGGGAAGGCGAACACATCGGTCACCTCCTTGCCGAGCAAGTCCTCCGAACTCTGGCCGAGGATGTCCGCGCCGCTCGGGTTCACGGAGGTGATGCACAATGCCCGGTCGAGGGTGATGAGCCCGCTATGGATCGATTGGACGATCGAGGTGTGGAAGGCCTGCAGGCTGCTGAAACGGGCGACCTGCTTCGCCATCTGGCGCCGCTCCGCCTCCCCTCGCAAGGCGAGGAGATGCGTCAATCCGGCGGTCGCGACAAACGCAAAGAGGGTCGCGAGGACGACCTCTTGGTTGAGGGCGGGCAGGAAACCCGCAGGGTGTTGTCCCCCGCTCACCCACCACCCGACACCGAGGTAGGCGGCGACACACCCGGCCAGGCCGACGGCCCCGCCGCGCGGTGGCAGCAGCCAGGTCGCCGCATAGAGCAGGATCAGGTAGAGAACGATGAAGGGCGAAGTAAACCCGCCGGTCAGGCCGGTCAGCCACGCGAGAAACAGGCCGTCGCTCGCGAGCTGGGCCGCGACGTTGCCGCGTTCCGCAGCCCCGCGCCAACTCCAATAGGCGAAGCCCGCCATCGACAGGTACAGCACGGGAACCAGCGGATAGAGCCGGAACAGCTCCACCGCAGGGAGCGCCACCACCGGCAATAGGTGTGGCAGCAGCAGCAAGACCAACACGAGGCTGTGCAGGCCGAAGCGGGTGACCAGGAGCCCCCACGGAGCCGTTGCAAGCGTTCCGTCGAGTCGGCGCGCCATCCCCTCCTGGCGATCCACACTGCGCCCCCGCCGCCTGGGCAACCCCATCGCCACGACGAAGATTGGCGGCGTTACCCGACGACCGAGGCCACCTTGAAGATCGGCAGGTACATGGCGACGATGATGAAGCCGATGCTGCCCCCCAGGAAGACCATGAGCAGGGGCTCGAGCATCGAGGTCAGGGCGCTGACCGCCGCGTCCACCTCCTCGTCGTAGAAGTCGGCGATCTTCGACAGCATCGTGTCCAGCGCGCCGGTCTTCTCGCCGACGCCGATCATCTGCACCACCATCGGGGGAAAGACACCGGTCTCCTTCAACGGCTCGGCGATGGTCTTGCCCTCGCTGAGGCTCTGCGCCACGGCGTTGATCGCCTCCTCCACGATCACGTTGCCGGCCGTCTTGGCGACGATCTCCAGGCCGGTGATGATCGGCACCCCCGAGCTCATCAGGGTGCTCATGGTACGGCTGAACTTCGCCACCGCCACCTTGCGAATCAGAATCCCGAAGATCGGTGCCCGCAATAGCACCCGGTGCACGAGCTTCTTTCCGGGATACGTTGCATACCACACCCTGAATGCCCAGATGAATGCGGCGATGCCTATGATGATGAACAGGATGTTGTGCACCATGAAGTTACTCAGGCCGATGATCATGCGGGTCGGCAACGGCAGCGTCGCACCGAAGCTGCCGAACATCTTGGCAAACGACGGAATGACGAAGACCATGATCACTCCGATGATGCCGGCGGCAATGATCAAGACGACGGCCGGATAAGTCATGGCGGACTTGACGCGCCGCTTCAAGGCCATGGCCTTTTCGATGTAGGCGGCGAGACGGTTGAGGATGACGTCCAGAATACCGCCCGCCTCGCCCGCGGCGACCATGTTCACGTAAAGGTTGTTGAACACCTTGGGGTGCTTGGCGAGGGCATCGGCGTAGGTCGCCCCCTCCTCGACATCGTTCTGCACCTGCTGGAGGACCTTGCCAAACGTCGGGTTGTCCGCCTGGGTCGCGAGAATGTTGAGGCACTGCACCAAGGGCAGACCTGCATCGATCATCGTGGCGAACTGGCGCGTGAAGATGACGAGGTCCTTCTCGGAGACACCACCACCGAAGCCGGGCAGAGAAAAGCCGCGTTTGGCTTCTTGGACTTCCGCCGCACCGGTAAGCCGAATCCCCTTGCGACGCAAGGAAGCGATTAATACATCACGGTTCGCCGAGCGGGCCGTCCCTTTTTGCACCGCACCCTGCCGCGTCACGCCTTCCCAGGTAAATGTTGCCATCTCTGTCCCCGCAGTGAATTACGCGCGGCCGCGCTGAAATGCCGACCGTCCCGTAGGCTGATTGAGACCCGCCTCTTCTCGCGCCAGCATCTCGCGCATCTCATCTGGAATCCCGGACCGCCGTACCGCCAGCTCGTAAGTGATCAGGCGGCGGCGATAGAGGTCCTGGAGAGATTGGTTCATGGTCTGCATGCCGAATTTTGCCTGTCCGGTCTGCATCATCGAATAGATCTGGTGGACCTTGTCCTCGCGAATCAGGTTTCGGATTGCATCATTCGGGATCATCACCTCTATGGCCATGCACCGACCACCCCCAGTGGCCTTGGCTAAGAGCTGCTGACACACCACCCCCTCCAGGACAAACGATAACTGGGCGCGGATCTGTGCCTGCTGGTGGGGCGGGAAGACATCGATGATGCGGTTGATGGTCTGTACGGCCGAGTTGGTATGCAGGGTCGCGAAGGCGAGGTGACCGGTCTCGGAGATGGTGAGGGCCGCCTCGATGGTCTCCAGATCCCGCATCTCACCGATCAGCACGACATCGGGGTCCTGGCGCAGCACGTGTTTGAGCGCCGAGGCAAACGTCTGGGTATCGGCCCCCACCTCCCGTTGATTGATGATGCACTTCTTGTGACGGTGGACAAACTCGATGGGGTCTTCCACGGTCACGATGTGCTCGTGACGCTCTTCGTTGATCTTGTCGATGATCGACGCCAGCGTCGTGGATTTACCGCTGCCGGTGGGGCCGGTCACCAACACTAGACCGCGTGGCTTATCGGCCAGGCTGGCGACGATGGGCGGTAGCCCGAGCTCTTCGAAGGAGTGAACCTCGTGCGGGATCACGCGGATCGCGCCGCCGACTGTGCCGCGCTGCACGAAGAGGTTGGTTCGGAACCGGCTCAGTCCCTTGACGCCGAATGACACGTCCAACTCGTTGTTTTCCTCGAAGCGCTGCTTCTGCGCATCGGTGAGCACCGAGTAACAGAGCTGCTTGGCCTCGGCCCCGGACAGCGGCGGCACAGTGAGCGGCACGAGCACGCCGTCGACGCGCACCTGGGGCGGCGATCCCGCGGTCAGGTGGAGGTCGGACCCTCCTTTGTCAATGAGGATCCGCAGCAGTTCGTCCATCGTCGGCATCGGCTGGCCTACCTCTCGTCGCTCATGGAGACCCGCAGGACCTCCTCGATCGTCGTGATTCCATCAATAATTTTCCGGATCCCGGCCATGCGCAATGTGCGCATGCCGTCGGCGACGGCCGCCACCTTGATGTCGATGGCGGAGCCGCCGCGCAGAATGATCTCCCGAATCCTATCGGTCATCTTGAACAGTTCGTAGAGCCCTACCCGACCCTTGTAACCCGTGTCCCCGCACTGGTCGCAGCCCATGCCCTGGTAGATCACGGCACCGTCCGCCTGCTCCGGGGTAAAGCCGACCTGCAGCAACACCTCCCGTGGGGTGGGGGTCTCGACCTTGCATTGGCTGCAGACCCGCCGCGCCAGGCGCTGGGCGAGAATGAGGTTCACCGACGATGTCACCAAGAATGGCTCCACACCCATGTTGAGCATGCGATTGACCGTGCTGGGCGCATCATTGGTATGGAGAGTGGAAAGGACCAGGTGACCGGTGAGCGCCGCCTTGATGCCGATCTCGGCGGTCTCCAAGTCGCGGATCTCGCCCACCATGATGATGTCGGGGTCCTGGCGCAGGAAGGAGCGTAAAGCAGCGGCAAAGTTGTAGCCGATCTTTTCCTTCATCTGGCACTGGTTGATCCCCATCAAGTTGTACTCGACCGGGTCTTCGGCGGTCATGATGTTCTCGGAGACCTTGTTGAGCTGGGAGAGGGCCGAGTACAGGGTGGTCGACTTACCACTGCCGGTGGGACCGGTGACCAGCACCATCCCGAACGGTGCGTGAATCGCCTCGAGGAGCACATCCATCTCATGGCGATCGAAGCCGAGCATCTGCAAATCCACCATCAGATTGCTCTTGTCGAGAAGGCGCATGACCGTCTTCTCGCCAAAAATCGTCGGGATGGTGGAGACGCGGATATCGACCTCCTTGCCTTTGGTCCGTAGCTTGATGCGGCCGTCCTGTGGGAGGCGTCGCTCGGCAATGTCGAGCTCCGCCATGATCTTCACGCGCGAGGTGATGGCATCCTTCAGCGAGAAGGGCGGCTTCATCACCTCGTGCAGCACACCGTCGATACGGTAGCGGATCCGCAGTACCTTTTCGTAGGGCTCGATGTGCACGTCGCTGACGCGCTTGTCGACGGCGTCGATGAGCAGGAAGTTGACCAACTTCACCACCGGGGCATCTTCCATCGCCCGCTTGAGGTCCCCGATGTTGAAGTCCTCGTCGTCGTCCGCGAGGACGGCAAGGTCTTGGTCCTGCTCCATGTCCTGCAGGACCATCGCCAGACGGCCTTCCGCGGCGGAGTCGTGCAGGCCGTAGACCTCCGCGAGCTTGCGCTGAATCTGCGTCTCGGTGGTGACCATCGGCACGACGTTGAGGCCGGTCATGAACTTCACGTCCTCGATCGCAAAGATGTCGAGGGGATCGATCATGGCGATGGTCAACACGTTGCCGGACTTGGAGACCGGCATGATGTGGTGCTGCTTCGCCACGGATGGTGTGATCAAGCTCACCACCGCCGGGTCGATCAATGTATGGTCGAGATCGACGGTCGACACCCCGTGCTGCTTGGAGAGGAAATTGCGCAGATCTTCCTCTTCCACCATTCCCAGCTTGATCAGGTTGGACCCAAGCCGCCCTCCCTGAGTCATCTGGCACTCAAGGGCCTCCTTGAGCTGCTCTTCCGTGATCACGCTGGCTTCGACCAGCATGGCGCCCAGCTTCTTGGCCACATCTACTCCTTACGCTCTGATCTCGTAAGAAAGCACGGGCGACCATCTTGCGTGCATAAGACGGCGCCGGAGCGCCCCCCGCATGCCCCCATGTGGAGAAAAGATGGTACGCAGTCCGCCTCTTCGGTCGGAGATGAGTTCACAATGAGCAATGCGCGGCGTGACACGCGGCATGACCGTCTCCGGCCGACAACAACCCCTCGGCACCGGCCGCGACGACCGTGAGCCCGGGGTGGATCTCCCGCCGTAGCTGCGCCACGGTCAGCGAATCGAGGAAGGTATTCCGATCCTCGGCGAGCATGACGTCGGGGATGACCGGGATCTCTCCCGACTGACACTGGGCCAGGCCGCAGCGCACGTCGGTCCCGGACAACAGGCCGGCGACGGTGATCCCCGCCCCGAAAAACCGGTTCTCCAGGTATACCACCCGACCCTGCCAGCCGACGGAGGACTCCGCGACAGCCGCCACATGGGCCGCCAGGGTGGGGCCGAAGAGCTTCCCGGTGAAGAAACAAAACCGCCCCGGGCGCGGGTGCGAGTGCGCCAACGCTACCCGCAGCTCTTCCCGGAACAACGCCATCGAGCCCACGCCGTCGGCAATCTGGGGATAGCCTTCGTAGTCCGCCGCGGGCGGAATGGGCGATCCCGCGAGGACGAACCACTCGTCGGCCGCAAATACGAAGCGGCTACCCAGGCGGCCGAGACATGCGTCCTGCAGCGCCTCGATGTCCACCAGAAACCGCCGGGCATACGCCTCGTCCGCCCGTTGCAGCACCGGCAGTCCCTTGCGGTGGTCGGTGAGGCCCACCGGCACCACCGCCACCGAGCGCACCCCCGGATGGAGCTCGGCCAGGTCTGCGACCGTGCGTCGCAAGTGATCCCCGTCGTTGATGCCCGGACACAGGACGATCTGGGTGTGCAACGTGATGCCGCCGCGGATCAACCGCTGGAGCTGGGGCACCACCGGCGCCATGTGTTTGCCACGCAGCAGATACGCGCGCAGGCCCGGATCGGTCGCGTGCACCGAGACGTAGAGGGGGCTAAGGCGCTGCTCGATGATCCGCCGGTACTCCTCCTCCGTCAGGTTGCTCAGGGTGATGTAGTGGCCGTGCAGGAATGAGAAACGGTAATCCTCGTCCTTGACGTACAGGGAGCTCCGCTGTCCGCGCGGATTCTGGTAGACGAAGCAAAACACACAGTGGTTGTCGCAGGTCTGGATCTCCATCGGCTGGAGCTCGAGCCCCAGACCAACGCCCGCATCCTTGGCGACGGAGAGCTCCCACTCCTCCCCGTCGCCGCGCGCCACCACCAGCTCCAGTTCCTCCGCCGCACCGTGGAACTGCACGTCGAGCAGATCGCGCACCGGTTGGCCGTTCATGGCCACGATACGATCCCCGGGCAGTAATCCCAGCCGCTCCCCCAGCGAGCCGTGGCCGACGCCGGTAATCGCCACCCCCTCCCCGGGCAAATCGCCCCGCCTGTGGTCGGTCATGCTGGCCAGCCCGGGAGTCTCACCGAGGAGCGTCGCAAGCGTGCGTTCCAGCCCCCACTCCGGGGGAGACCGGAGGTCCCCACCTGCCCCCATGCACGCCGCCGCGCAAGACTGAACCCGCACCTCGGCCCGCGGTCGGGCGCGGGCGCGGCGACGGCCTGCCCATCTAGCCCGCATTTCTCACCACGGATCGTCGCGAGACCGTGCAAACGTTCGTAGATCCTGGCCGGCCCGCCGGTAGGAGCCGAATCCCTTCGGCGACCTGTCACATTGGGTCGCCGATCAAATCGGCTCCTACCACGGACGAGGACCCGACCAGGAGATGCGGGCGGTTGCGCGGGCGCAGCAGATTCGTGGTGAGAAATGCGGGCTGGGCTCGGGATGCGCGGTCGGAGGGAACTCATGGCGAAGAATCGGGCACAAGGGTCGGCCACTCCCGACCAGCGATCAAGCGCCCTTCCTGGGTCACCGATGAGCCCCTTGCCCGGACGGGTTTCGGGCCGAAAAAAACCTGGAACGAGGCCGAGTTGCACATCTGGTCCAAACTCGTCGCAGCCGGTGAAGACGGTTTCCCTGGCACCACGTTTGCTGCCGTGATCGGCATCATCGTGATCGCCGCCGTGCTCGGCTACCTGACCGGCGCTTTCCAGGCCCGCAGCCGCCTACGCCGCTGGCACGAGGAACAGGAGCGCGCCGAACGGCGTCACGACCAACAGACCCGCCGCTTGCAGAGCGAGATCTCCGACCTGCAAGACGAGATCACCGAGATCCAGAATCTCCTGCGCTGTATCCCGGATCTCGCCCAGCGACTGACCGCCACCAAGGATGTCGATTCTACCTGCGAGCAGATTCTGAGCACGATTCAGACCATGTTGCCGGCACGTCAGGTCTGCATCCTCATCACCCAAGAGAAGGGCTACATCCCCTGGGTCGGTGTCGGCATCGACCAGGAGATCCTGCGACGAGAGGTCATCCCCTTCGGGCAAGGCAGGCTCGGCTGGATCGGCGAGCGTGGACTGATCACCTACGCCTCGCAGCTTACGAAGGAGACGGGACTGGTACGCAACCAGGTCTTCGGGGCGGGAGAGATCATCGAGGCCGACATCTACGTACCCCTGGTTCACGGCCGGAGCTCGTTGGGGATGATCACCCTGAAACAGCTCGACCGTCGGCCGCGGTTCGAGCGCCAGATCCTCGGTGCGTTGAAGGACCTCTTCTCCACCGCCCTGGCGGGGAACCGTGCCTTCGAGGAGATCTCCCAGAGGGCCAACCGCGACGGCCTGACCGGCCTCTACAACATGACCTTCTTCAAACAGCACTTCGAGATTGAGATCAGCAAGGCGCGGCGCAACGGCGGCTTCCTCGCGATCTTCATGTTCGATATCGACCACTTCAAACACTACAACGATACCCAGGGCCACCTGGCCGGAGACGAGGTCTTGCGACGGGTCGGGCGACTGTTTCGGGAGCACATGCGGGCGGTCGATATCTGCGCACGCTATGGCGGCGAGGAGTTCATCGTCCTTACTCCGGGCCTGAATCGCGACGACGCGCTGCACTTCGCCGAGCGGTTCCGCAACCTGTTTCTCGCCCACCCCTTCCCCCATAAAGAGTCCCAACCCAACGGGACGTTGAGCTTTTCCGGTGGGATTGCCGCCTACCCGATGGACGGTCTGTCGGTCAACGAGCTGATCCGCACCGCCGATGCGGCGCTCTACGTGGCCAAACGGCACGATCGCAATCAGATCGTCCAGGCATCCGGACCGATCATCGCCTGACCCGCGGCGGTGAACGGCCGTAAGATCGGCCTCCCTGCCGCGGGTGTAAGTAGCAGGGCAACCCATCCTACCCACCGTGGAACGCGGTCCGAAACGACCGTGCACCCACTTGGGGTCGGGGCGGCAAGCTACTCGGTGGCGCCGCACTTTCCGCACCGAAACGGCCCAAGCGATGCGAGCCGCCGCTTGATGTGCCTCGGCATTTCCATACAATCGGCCTTCCCTGTCGCAACAATACGGATGACATTGGGTGCCCATGGCGATCTCGACCGAGAAACAACGCCTTCTCACCCTCCGACGCAACATCCACGCAGCCAACGCCGCCTACTATCAGGGGCGTTCCACCCCCTACACGGATCGGGAGTTCGATGAACTACTTGCCGAGCTCCAACGGCTGGAAGAGAGACATCCGGAGTGGATTACCCCCGATTCTCCAACCCAGATGGTGGGCAGCGACTTGGTGCCGCAAGGATTCGCTACCGCGCAGCACACCGTCCCGATGCTCAGCCTCGGCAATACTTACTCCGAGGCGGAGGTGCGAGAGTTCGACGCCCGGCTCACCCGGGTCCTCGGGCAACTGGCCTCGGGATACGTGTGCGAGCTGAAGATCGATGGGGTGGCCCTGGCCCTGCGTTATATGGATGGCGAGCTACGCCAGGCCATCACCCGCGGCGACGGGCAGCGGGGAGATGACGTGACGAGCAACGTGCGCACCATCGCCGCGATTCCCCAATGGTTCCCCGACGCCCCGAACGAGATCGAGGTGCGGGGTGAGCTCTACATGCCATTGAGCGGCTTTCACGACCTCAACGCCGCCCGGGCCCGGGAGGGGGAGGAGCCCCTCGCCAACCCGCGCAATGCCACCGCCGGCACGCTGAAGACCCTCGACCTCGCGGAGGTGGCCCGCCGCCCCCTGGCGTTCTTCGCCTACGAGGTGCACATCCACCAAGAGCCTGCGCAGCCCCACCACCGCCACCTGCAGCGGCTACAAGAGTGGAGCTTTCCCGTGGAGGCCCACTACCAGGCCTGCCCGGACATCGACGCGGCGATCGCCTATTGCGCCGCGTGGCGCAGTGCACGGCGGCGGCTCGACTACCAGACCGACGGCGTGGTGGTGAAGGTTGACGACCCGGCAGAGCGCGAGGCCGCCGGCTTCACCGCCAAGTCGCCACGTTGGGCCATCGCCTACAAGTTTCCGGCCGATCGCGCCACCACAACCCTGAAGCGGATCGAGGTCCAGGTCGGCCGCACGGGCAAGCTCACCCCCGTCGGCCAGCTCGAGCCGGTACTCCTCGCCGGCACCACGGTGAGCCGGGTGAGCCTCCACAACCAGGACGAGATCGACCGCCTCGACATCCGGGTCGGCGATCGGGTGGAGATCGAGAAGGGTGGAGACATCATCCCCAAGGTGGTGTCGGTCCTCGACCGCGACCGGCCCGGACGCGGTACACATTTTCACTTCCCCGCCACCTGCCCGGAGTGCCATGGGCCAGTGCTCCGCGACCCCGACGGCGCCGTCGACCGATGCGTTAATATCCTCTGCCCTGCGCAGGTGGAGGGGGCCATCCTCCACTTCGGCTCGCGCCGCGCCCTGAACATCGACGGCCTCGGCCCGGTCATCGTCTCCCAGCTATTGGACCACGGCCTCATCCGCGACTACGCCGACCTCTTCCCCCTCACTCCAGAGCAACTGACCGGTCTGGAGCGGATGGGCGAGAAGTCGGCCGACAACCTGGTGCGTGCGATCCACGCCGCCACAGAGCGACCCTTCGAACGGGTCCTCTACGCCCTAGGGATCCGCTTCGTTGGCGAGCAGACGGCCCAGGTCCTGGCCGGCCACTTCGGGTCCTTGGCCGCGCTGCGGAGCGCGACCCAGGAGGAGCTGGAGGCCGTGCCGGAGGTCGGCCCAGTGGTGGCAGACAGCGTCCACCGGTTCCTCCACGACCCGAGCCATGTTCTCTTGATCAAACGGCTCCAGGTCGCCGGCCTGCAGTTCGAGACCCGCCAGGCAGGGGGAAAGCCCCAGCCATTCCTGGGGCTCACCTTCGTCTTGACCGGCGCCCTGAGCCGGCCCCGGAGTGCGGTCGAGGAGTGGATCGTCGCCCATGGCGGCCGCACGACATCCACCGTCAGCCGTAAGACCAGCTATGTGGTGGTGGGTGAGAACCCCGGCACCAAGCATGACAAGGCGCTCCGCCTCAAGATTCCAGTCCTCGGGGAGGAGGACCTCTATCGCCTCGCCGACGACGACAAACTCCACCCTCCGCCGGCATAGTTTGCCGCCTTCCATCCCCTTACCTGCACCGCCGCGCCGGGCCGCAGGACGTCGTTTCGCCTTCCCCCACAAGAGGAACCGTGTCAATGAATTACAAAATGATCGAGTGGCAGAACAACCGGATCCGTGTCCTGGACCAGCGCCTCCTACCACGGGAGACGACCTACCGCGAATTCACCGACTACTACCAGGTGATCGATGCGATCCAGACCTTGGTGATCCGCGGGGCACCCCTGATCGGCATCGCCGCGGCGATGAGCCTGGCGCTCGTGGCGCAAAACAAAACGGAGGCAGACCCCCACACCTTCCTCGAAGCCTTCCATTCGGCGGCGGAGGCTTTGCGCCAGGCCCGCCCCACGGCGATCAACCTCGCCTGGGCGATCGACCAGATGGTGCCTGTCGGCGAGGGCTGCGCCGCCAAACCGGGGCCGGAGCGGGTCAAGACCCTGCTCGCCGCCGCTAGTGAGCTGCGCGACGCGGACATCGCCACCAACGAGGCGATCGGCAAGGCAGGCGCGCCGCTCTTCAACTCCGGCGACTATGTCCTGACCCATTGCAACGCCGGTGCCCTCGCCACCGCCGGCTACGGCACGGCCATGGGCGTAGTACGGGCTGCGATCTCCGCAGGCCGGCGGGTCTCGGTCGTCATCACCGAAACCCGCCCCATGTTCCAGGGGGCGCGGCTCACCGCCTGGGAGTGCGACGAGGATAACATCCCGTACACCGTCATCACCGACAGCATGGCGGCGCACTTCATGCGGGTCGGGCGAATCAACGCGGTCATCGTGGGTGCCGATCGCATCGCTGCCAACGGCGACTTCGCCAACAAGATCGGCACCTACTCGCTAGCGGTCCTGGCCAATGCCCATCGGATCCCGCTCTACGTGGCGGCCCCCACCTCCACCGTCGACCGGGACGCCAAGACCGGCGCCGATATCCCGATCGAGGAGCGCGAAAAGGAGGAGATCACCCTGGTCATGGGCCGCACCATGATCACGCCGGAGCGCGCGCGGGTGTGGAATCCGGCCTTCGACGTCACCCCCGCGGCCCTGGTCACCGCCTACATCACCGACCGCGGCATCCTGTCACCCAAGGGGCTCAGGCTCATCGACGCCACGGAGGCGAAACTCAAGCCGTACAAGCTCTCCTCCACCGACCTGCGCAAGAAGCGACAGGCGTCGGAGACTCAGTTCGATGCCCAGGCCGCGGCGACGGTCTCCGTAACCCGCCGTACCGTGGCTGATGCCCTGGCCCGATCGGGTCGGCTGACGCCGGCGAAACAAGCCGCGCAGGAGGCGGCCGGTGAGGCGATGGAGCGGGTCCTGCATCGCAAGAAGGAGGCGGCGCTCAAGCGTCTCGGCGACGCGGGTGAGGAGATGGAGGAAGTAGAGCCTGTCCCTGAAGCCAGGCCCAGCGCCAAGGCAAAATCGCCGCCGCGCAAGGCCACCGACAAGAAGTGGGCGCCGAAGAAGAAATCCAGCGCCAAGCCTGCCGAGAAGAAGGCGGAGGCGCCGGGTAAAAAGGCGGCGTTCAAGGCGGCCCCGAAAAAAGTGGCGAAAAAGACCCCAAGCAAGAAATAGGGATAACCCACAGCCTGCCGGGTCCCCACCGACGGCGCGGACCCGGCGGCGGCAACCGGCTGGGACACGTTAGCTAGCGCGCATAGGATACAATTCGCCCTATGGCGGAACGTGACGACCTCCAGCGCGACGAGGAGACCCTCACCGACCGGCGGCAGAAGGTGCAAAAGCCGCCGATGTACAAGGTCCTCCTGCACAACGACGACTACACGACCATGGAGTTCGTGGTGGCCGTGCTGATGCGGTTTTTCCACATGGACGAGCCCCGTGCCCACCAGGTGATGATGAACGTCCACCAGCGCGGCGTCGGCGTCGCCGGGGTCTACACCTACGAGGTGGCGGAAACCAAGATGGTGCAGGTGCACGAGTTCGCCCGGCAGCGCGAGCACCCTCTGAAGTGCACCATGGAGCCGGCGTGATGGATCCCTCCGAGGTCGAGCGCGTCTTTCGCGCAGCGGTAGACGAGGCGCGGCGGCGACGCCACGAGCTCATCACCCTGGAGCACCTCTTGCTCACCCTCCTCGCCGAGGAGGACATCGGGGAGATCCTGCATCACTGCGGGGGCGATGCGCAGTCCATCCGCACCCAGGTCGACCGATTTCTGGAGGAGATGGAGCCGCTCCCGGAAGGCCTGGAGGAAACGCCCATGGCGACTCTCGCCACCCAACGGGTAGTGCAGCGCGCCGTGATCCATGTGCAGTCGTCCGGCCAGGAGCGGGTGCGTGCCGCCGACCTCCTCGTCGCCCTGTTCAGCGAGCGCGACTCGCACGCCGTCTACTTCCTGCGCCAGGCCGGCGTCGAGCGCCTCGACGTCGTGAGCTACCTGGCGCACGGCGTTTCCAAGTTCGAGGACGAGGTCCCCCTCCCGTACGAAGCGGAGGACGAGGGCGAGGAACGCGCGCCGCGCACGCACGACCCCCTGGCGGCGTTCACCACCAACCTGGTGGAGCGCGCCGCGGCCGGGACCATCGACCCGCTGATCGGCCGCCAGCAAGAGATCGACCGCACCGTGCGCACCCTGTGCCGGCGGCGTAAGAACAACCCGCTATTCGTGGGCGACGCCGGCGTCGGCAAGACCGCCTTGGCCGAGGGACTTGCCCTGCGTATCCAGCAGGGCAAGGTACCGAAGCCGTTGCAGAGCGCGACGATCTACGCCCTGGACATGGGAGCGTTGCTCGCCGGCACGCGCTACCGGGGCGATTTCGAACAGCGCGTCAAGGCGGTACTCAAGGCACTAGAAAAGATCGCCAACGCCATCCTGTTCATTGACGAGATCCACACGGTGATTGGCGCCGGTGCCACCAGCGGCGGCGCGATGGACGCCGCCAACCTGCTCAAGCCGGCCCTGGCCACAGGCAAGCTGCGCTGCATCGGCTCCACCACGTTCGAGGAATACCGCAACCACTTCGAACGCGATCGCGCCCTGGCGCGGCGCTTCCAGAAGATCGACGTGTTGGAACCTTCGATCGAGGAGACCGTGCGCATCTTGCGGGGCCTCAAGCCGCACTACGAGGCGCACCACGGGGTGCACTACACCGCCACCGCCCTGCGTGCCGCCGCCGAGCTGTCGGCACGCTACATTCAGGAACGCCACCTACCGGACAAGGCGATCGACGTGATCGACGAGGCCGGCGCCGAGGTGGCCCTCCTCCCCCCCTCACGACGCAAGACCAGCGTCACCCCACACGACATCGAGCAGGTGGTGGCAAGCATCTCCCAGCTCCCACCGCGCACCCTCTCCACTGCCAGTCGGGAACGGCTCGAACACCTGGGGGACGACATCAAGCGCATGGTGTTCGGCCAGGATCCAGCAATTGCGGCCCTGGTGACCGCCATCAAGCTCTCCGGCGCGGGTCTCTCGGCGCCTGGCCGCCCCACGGGTTGCTTTCTGCTCACCGGCCCCACCGGCGTGGGCAAGACCGAGGTGGCCCGACAGCTCGCCACCTCCCTGGGGGTCGAGTTCCTGCGCTTCGACATGAGCGAATACATGGAGCGCCATGCCGTCTCGCGCCTGATCGGGGCGCCACCGGGCTACGTCGGCTTCGACCAGGGGGGGCTGCTGACCGAGGAGGTGCGGCGCAACCCCTACGCGGTGCTCCTCCTTGACGAGATAGAGAAGGCACACCCGGACATCTTCAACGTCCTCTTGCAGGTGATGGACCATGCGACCCTGACCGACAACACCGGGCGCAAGACCGACTTCCGTCACGTCATCCTGATCATGACCAGCAACGTCGGCGCCCGCGAGCTCTCCGCACCGCCCCTCGGTTTCACCCCACAGACCCGCGTCGGCGGCGAGGAAAAGGCCCTGCGCGACACCTTCAGCCCGGAGTTCCGCAACCGGCTCGACGCGATCATTTCCTTTGCGGCCCTGCCGCTGCCGGTCGTCGAACGGGTGGTGGACAAGTTCCTCATGGAGTTGGAGGGGCAGCTCGCGGAGAAGAAGATCTTCTTCGCCCTCGATCCGGAGGCCCGGGCGTGGCTCGCCCGGGCGGGATACGACCCGACCTTCGGTGCCCGCCCCCTGGCGCGGCTCATCGCCGATCGGATCAAGAAGCCCCTCGCCGACGAGATCCTCTTTGGCCGGCTCACCAAGGGAGGCACGGTGCACATCGACCTCGACGGCGAGGCGCTCCGCTTCCGATTCGACACCGATTGATCGCCGCGATGGGGACGCGGCTGGGCCGCAACGTCTCGCCCGCCCCCCTATGTAAATCCCCTGCATTGAGCTAGAGTTTCGTTCACGGGGAGTGGTAGCGGCCACACGCGTCGGTGCCGCGCCTTCGGTAATCATGCAGGGGGTATCGGTTTTCTCGCCAGTGGAGGCGCCCAATGGCCAAAATCCTAACCTTATCGATCCTGGACTACTGCTTTGAAGAACGCCGCAAGGCCAACACCTGCGTCATCCTGGAAGACCTGGTGCGCACCAGCGAGACGGGTTTGGAGATGGTGTGCGGCGAGATCATCGAGGCCGACCGGGAGAAGGTGAAACAGCGCATCCTCGATTGCATCGCTAGCGGGGAATACCGTGCCATCGTCACCACCGGTGCCATCGGCGTTGCCCCCAATGACTTCATGCCGGAGCTGATCGTCGAGCTGAGCGACAAGCACTTGTTCGCCGTCGGACGGATCATGTGGGAGGCGGTGAGCAAGCTCAGCCCGGTGGCGGCCCTCACCCGCCCGCGTGCGGGCATCCGTGGCACCACCCTCTTGCTGGCCCTGCCCGGTGGTCCGAAGGCGGCGCGCACCTGCCTCGATTCCGTCCTCGGCCTGCTGCCGGTAGCCATGCGTTGGTCCGGGGAGATGGTGCAAGACTGCAAGTCCCAGGACGACTGGTTCGACTGGCTGTAACCCGCTGCTTCGGCGGGAGATCGCCTTTCATCGAGACGGATCGCTAGCGGTTGTCGAAACCACTCCGCGGGGGCACCAAGGGGCTCCCTCCTTCTCCCGACTGGCGAGGTGACAAGATGCGAGTGACCAATACCATCAAGGCGGCGATGTGGATCTTCACGATCGTCTCGGGAATCTTCCTGCTCTCCGTCCCGCGCCTCGCACAATGGATGGAGCGGGTCAACGACCAGAAAGTGATCGCCATGGGGTATACCCCGAGCTCGGTGCTGCTCCGGCAGGGCGGAATGTCCGAGGCGCAGGTCAAAGCCAGCGCCAAGGGCCGCTTCGAGAAGGGCACCGACCGTAACGCGAGTAAGTGATGCCCGCCGCCGAGCACATCTACCCGGTCGACCTCATCTTCATGGGTGTGGTGCTCGGGTTTATCGCGTTCGGCGAGCTGGTAATCCTGTCGGTACGCCGGCAGCACCGGCGCAATGAGGAACGCAGGCAGCGCGACAAGCGGGCGTAGGCCTCGGCAGGATTTGCACACCAACACGAGAATCACCGGCAGGGGACTGGGTTACCGCTTCCCTGCACCCGGTGATGCGGCGCGCCGATTCGGTAAGAAAACCGGCGCTAATGTCCCACGCCCACCCTCCGAAAAATCCATCCATCAGGCTGGATTTTTCTTCGCACCCGGGACACTCGCTGCGTGTTTCGCACGCATCGCTTCCCCATCGGTCGCTCCGACACGCCATGCAGATCAAGACCAAGGTCACCGCCGCGCTGGCTGCCGCCGCCCTGGCGATTGTCACCGTCGGCTCCATCTTCGTGGTCAAGAGTATCCAGGTGGGCGCCATGGCCCGCGAGATCACGGGCCAGACCTACCCGACCATCGCCTCGGTCAACGAGCTGGCGATCAGCCTGCGCGACATCGAGCACGGCTTCACCAAGGCGATCCACTACGCCGACGAGTCGGCTCTGCAGAGTGGCAACGCCCTCGCGGCTGCATTCCGGCAACAGCTCTCCGCCCTCCAGACACTCACCGAGGACGGGACCGTCGCGGAATTGGCCACGACCTTCGGGGTCTATGAAAACACGGTCAACACCTTGGTGAAGGCGATCCTCAACGGCGACGAGTTCGACCAGGCAAAGATCGGCGCCGTCGACCACCTGGCCGCCGAGCTGCGGGAGCAGCTCGCCTCCTTCCGCCAGAACCAGGTCGACCGGTTCACCGGCCACCTGGCATCGACCATTGCGATCTCCGAGGGGTTCAAGAACCTGACGATCGCCTCGGTGGCCGCGGGGATGTTGGGCATCGCCGCCTTCGCCGTGCTCGTCCTCCGTGCACTCCGTCCGTTGACGGCAATGGTCGACGCGGCACGCCGCATTTCCCTGGGGGACATCGACCAAGTGATCGCCCACCATTCCAGCGACGAGGTGGGCGCCCTGGCCACTGCATTCCGGGAATCCATTGCTTACATCCAGCTCATCGCGGCATTGGCCGACGCCCTCAGCCAGGGGGATTTCACATCGCAGGTGACGCCGCGCAGCGAGCACGACGCCCTGAGCCAGTCGTTCGCGCGGCTGCAGCACAACCTCCGGGGGGTCGTCGAAGAGACCGGCCAGCTCGTGGCGGCGGCACGCGAGGGCGAGCTGGACCGGCGCGGCGAGCCGGAGCGCTTCCATGGCGGCTACCGGGACCTCATTCGGGGACTCAACCAGACCCTGGACGCCATCGTCGCGCCGCTCCATGAGGCGACCGAAGTTCTCGAACGGCTCGCCGCACGGGACCTCACCCGCCACATGGTCGGGGAGTACCCCGGTGACTACGGGCGGATCAGCGCGGCCGTCAACCGTGCGGTCGACAACACCGCCGGGGCCCTTGAGACCCTCCAGCGCGCCTCCGACGACGTGCTCCGCTCCTCCCAGGAGATCGCCGCGGGCAACCAGGACCTCGCGAACCGCACCGAGCGCCAGGCCACTTCCCTGGAAGAAGTCGCGGAGGCGATCGGCCGGATGACCACCACCGCGCAGCTCAGCGCCCAGGGGGCCGACCGGGCCAAGTCCCTCGCCGGCGACGCCCAGACGGTCGCCGATCGCGGGGGCACGGTGGTCGGCGAGGCGGTGGCGGCCATGGCGGCGATCGATGAGTCGTCCGGCCGCATCGCCGCGATCATCGACGTGATCGACGAGATCGCCTTCCAGACCAACCTCCTCTCCCTCAATGCCGCCGTCGAGGCGGCGCGCGCCGGCGAACACGGCCGGGGCTTCGCGGTGGTCGCCGCCGAGGTGCGGAATCTCGCGCGCCGCTCGGCCAAGGCGGCGCAGGAGATCAAGGGGCTGATTCACGACTCGGTGGCGCGGGTGAACACCGGTACCAAGCTGGTCAATGGCTCCGGAGAGACCCTCGGGGAGATCTTCCGGTCCATCAGCGAGGTGCGTACCCTGGTGGCGGAGATCGCCGGTAACAGCCAGGAGCAGGCGACCGGCATCGAGTCCGTGAACGTCGCCTTGCGGCAGATTCACGACGGCAACCAGCATAATACGGCCCTCGTGGAAGAGGTCGCCGCCACGGCGGCGGTGATGAGCGAGCGCGCCCGGGAGATGCAGGCCCAGGTGCTGGAGTTCAACGCGGGGTAGCGGCGGTTACCGCGCCGGCGACGGCACAATCCCAGACCATTGCCTCTCCCCAGGGGGGCGGTTCTGTGCTCCAATTGCAGCACAGTGGGTGGTAACTCGGGTGCGGTAGCTCGCGCCCGGGTACGTCCGCAACCCGATCACAGGAAGGGCCCGCCGACGGGTGGGGCCCCAGAGAGGAGGTCCTGATGAACCCACGCTCGGCAGGAGACATTCGCATCATGCGCGCCTATGCCATCTGGACAGTGGTATGGGGCGTGGTGGGAATGCTGGTCGGCATCGTCATCGCGGCACAGCTCGCAACCCCGGCCCTCAACTTCGCGAACACTCCCCTTGGCCCCTACCTTACCTACGGTCGCCTGCGGCCCCTGCACACCAATGCCCTGATCTACGGCTTCGGCGCGGGCAGCTTCTTCTGCATGCAGTTCTACATGGTGCGCCGCCTGTGCAAGGTCAATTTACTCTCGGCGGGGCTGGCGCGTTTCCAGCTCTGGCTGTGGAACATCACGGTGGTCCTCGCCGCCCTCTCCCTGCTCCTGGGCATGAACACCTCCAAGGAGTACCACGAGCTGGAATGGCCCATCGACGTGCTCATCGTGGTGATCTGGGTGTGCTTCGCGATCAACGTGATCGGCACCATCTACCTGCGCAAGGAGCGGGAGATGTACACCTCCCTCTGGTACATGATCGGCGCCCTGATCGGCGTCGCGATCCTGTTCCTGGGCAACGGTGCGGTGGTGCCGGTGTCGCTGTTCAAGTCCTACCCGATCTACGCGGGGGTGAACGACGCCAACGTGCAGTGGTGGTGGGGCCACAACGCGGTGGCCTTCTTCTTCACCTTCACGCCCACGGCGATGATCTACTACCTCCTGCCGAAGACCACCCAGGCGCCGATCTACTCCCACCGCCTGTCCATGTTCGGTTTCTGGGGGCTGATGTTCTTCTACCTCTGGACCGGCGCCCACCACCTGATCCTGACCCCGGTACCGGAGTGGCTCCAGACGGTCGCGATCGCCTTCTCCCTGGTGCTCATCGCGCCCTCCTGGGCGACGGTGTTCAACACCTACATGACCATGGGCGGCCACTGGGAAAAGATGCGCGACAACTACCTGGTGAAGTTCATCGTCACCGGCGTCACCTTCTACGGCCTGCAAGTGATCCAGGGGCCCCTCCAGGCGCCGCGGGTCTTCTCCCAGCTCATCCACTACACCGACTACGTACCGGGCCACGTGCACATGGGGACCATGGGCTTCTACGCCATGATCATCTTCGCCGCCCTCTACTACGTGGTGCCGCGCCTGTGGCAGACGGAGCTGCACAGCGTGGCGCTCGCCAACACCCACTTCTGGCTCGCCCTGGTGGGACAGCTCACCTACAACATCACCATGTGGATCGCCGGCATCCAGCAAGGGGCGATGCTCAAATCGATGGAGCCGGACGGCACCCTAACCTACACCTTCGTGGAGACCGTCACGCGCATCGTGCCCTACTGGCAGATGCGTACCGCGGGGGGCGTGATTTTCTTCGTCGGCGTTCTCCTCTTCACTTACAACATCGCCATGACCATCCGCGGCTCGGGCAAGGAGATCGCCGCAGAGGAGGCGTACGCCTGAGATAGCGGTCAGCGATCAGCAGTCAGCGATCAGCGGCAGCGCTGAAAGCTAACAGCCAACAGCTAACCGCTCCGGAGGAACCATGTACCGTAACCCTACCCTCTTCCTGATCATGGCCGTGGTGGTCTTTGCCATCGGCTCGATCGTGTCCACCGCGTTGCCTTTCTTCCTCGAGTCGACCGTCACGCCGATGCCGAGCGCCAAGCCGTATACCGCGCTGCAGCTCGAAGGGCGTGACGTCTACATCCGCGAGGGGTGCAATAACTGCCACACCCAGACGATACGCCCCCTCTACTCCGAGGTCCTGCGCTACGGCCCGTACTCGCGCGGGGGTGAGTTCGAGTACGACCGGCCCCACCTGTGGGGATCGCGGCGCACCGGACCGGACCTCGCCCGGCTCGGTGGGCGGTATCCAGACGAGTGGCACTACCGTCACATGGTCGATCCCCAGGCGATCGTCCCGGGCTCCACCATGCCTCCCTACCCGTGGCTTGCGAAGCATCCGCTCGACACCTCCCACACCCACAGGAAGCTCGAAATCCTCGGTTACCCGATCACCGACGCCGGCCTCGCCGAGGTCGCAGGCAAGACCGAGCTCGACGCCATGGTGGCTTATCTGCAGAGCCTCGGCACCGCCGTGCCGCGCACGCCGGCGGCCATCCCCACCCCGCGGGCCAACCTGGTCAACCCCTACGCGGGCGACCCAGCCATCCTTGCCGAGGGTGAGGCCCTGTTCATGGAGCATTGCGCCGGCTGCCACGGCGTAGAGCTCCGCGGGGAGGCGGGCACCGGGATCACCATGACCGAGCTCGTCGACCACGGACCCGGAGACGAGGCCGACATCGTCGCCGACGCCTGGGAGGGCGTCGAAGGGATGATGCCCGCCTTCGGCCCCCTCCTCGGTGAAGACCGCCTGTGGAAGATCGCCAACTACATCACCAGCCGGTAGGAGCCGGTTATACCGGCGATCCGCGTCCGCAGCGCGGCAGGCCTGCCTGGGACAGCCAGGCCCTCGGGCCTGGGGCACGCCGAAAGGATTCGGCTCCTACCGCGCCGGAGAGCCCCCATGCGCATCTTCCTCTATGGCTTACTGACGATCGGCGGGCTGGCAGGGACCATCGCCATCGCCATCTACTACCTTGGGGCACGCGGCAAACGCAAAGAACGGCTGGAACATCCCAAATATCAGGTCCTCGACGACGACAACGGCGACGAATTCTGACAGGAGACTCCCATGTCCTATTCCACGAAGGGTGTCCATGAGGTGGCCGACGGCATCACCGAACGCACCCACACCAAGCTCCCCCTGGGCTGGGTGATCATGACCGTCGGGCTCATGGCCTTTGCCGTCTACTACATCTACGCGAACATGCCCCAGTGGGGTGGCTGGTCCGCCTACACCGCCCTGCAACAGGCCCACGAGCAGCACGATGGGGCGAAGCCCTCGCTGCACGAGGACGCCCCGGGTCACGAGTAGCCAGCGGGCGATGTGCTCGTCGCGGGGATGTCGGCCACGCGAGCGGCGCCCTCCGCCGGCGCCTCTTGGACTACCCCACCCGGTCGTGGCCTTCAGCGGGAGGAGCGGCTAGGGTCTCGCCGTGGCGCTCCGCCAGAGCAGCGCCATCCATCGAGATGTCCCCCGTCCGCCCGACCCGGAAACGATCCGCCGCCGCGCCACCGCCGTGGTACCGCACCCACCGTGGCCGGCGATGGGCGTTTGCGGCCGCGCTCCTTGCCACCTACCTCGTCACGCCGTTCATCACGATCGGCGGTGGGCCGCTGCTGGGCTTTGACCGCCACGCCCTGCGCCTCTATGTGGGCGGCGCCGCGCTGTGGATGGACGACCTCTTTCTGGTGCTCCTCGCCACCCTCCTGCTGGTCGCCCTGATCCTGCTCCTCACCGTCTGGCTCGGCCGCGTGTGGTGCGGCTGGGCGTGCCCTCAAACCGTGGTGCTCGACGTGCGCGACCAGCTCCAGCGCCTGTTCCGGATCCGCGGCCGCGACGGCCGGGCGCTGCGTCTCACCAAGCGCGGGGCCGTGGAGGGGCTCTTCTTTGCCGTCACCCTCGTGGGCACCACCGCCTTCCTCTGGTATTTCTACCCCCCCGCCGAGTTCTTCGCCGACCTCGTGGCGCGGCGGCTGCCGGCGTGGGCGTGGGCGACCTGGGCGATCCTCTTCGGCCTGTTCTACGGCGAGCTCCTGTGGCTCGGCCGCCGCTTCTGCACCCGCGCCTGCCCCTACGCCAAGCTCCAGGGGGTACTGTTCGATCGCGCTACCCTGGTGGTGGAGTACGACCGCACCCGCGACCCGGACTGCATCGACTGCAAGAAGTGCATCAAGGTGTGCCCCACGGAGATCGACATCCGCGACGGCCTCCAGGTGGAATGCATCGCCTGCGGCGAGTGCATCGACGCGTGTGACGAGATCATGGCCAAGGTGGGCAGCCCGCCGAAGCTGATCCAGTTCACCTTCGGCTCCACCAGCGAGGCGCAACCCCGGGTGCTGCGTCCCGCCGTCGTGGCGATGGCGGTCGCCTGCATCGCCCTCACCGTCGCCCTCACGCGGGTGGCGATCGCCCGCCCCGCGGTGGAGGTATCGGCGCTCCGGGATCGCATGCACCTCTTTCACGTGGCCCGCGACGGCCGGCTGATGAACAGCTACACCGCGGTGATCGAGAACCGCACCAAGGTGCCGCAGGATCTCACCCTGTGGGCCGATGGCCTGGACGGCCTGGAGCTGGTTACCCCGAGCAACCCGGTCACCGTCGCGCCCGGTACGGTGCGCAAGGTACGCTTTGTGCTGGTGCACCATGCGTGGCACCCTCTCTCCGTGGGCGATCACCCGGTCACCCTGCGCTTCCTCGGTGAGGAGCAGCCCCCGGTGGAGGCCGTGGTTGCGACCACCTTCACCGTACCCACAGCCGGCGAGGGGTTCACCGCAGATGCGCCGCGCCCTCCTCGATAACGTAGGGGAGGGGTTTACCCCCCCGCCGCAGCAAACCCGCCACAATGACCATGACGCCGGACACGGGCGGGGATAAACCTCGCCCCTACGTTGCTATCCAAAGATGAGCGAAACGAAACAAGAACGCTCCTGGCTCTGGCCCGCGGCGATCACCGCCCTGTTCGTCCTGCTGTTCGCCGGTGCCGGTTGGCTCGCCCACGTCGCATGGGAGGTACGGGAAGCGCCGCTGGACACGGAGAGCCAGCCCGGGGTGGTGGGCGGAACCTTCCGGTGACCGTGGCCTGCGCCCATTGCGGCCTGCCGGCACCGGGAGAGCGTGGGCCCGCCTTCTGCTGTGCCGGGTGCGAGGCAGTCTATGCCTTCCTCCACGACGAGGGGCTGGACACCTTCTATGCGCGCATCGACCGCCGCGCCACTCCCCTCCGGCCGGTACGGGAGATCGCAGAGCTACCTCCGATCGGTGCGCGCGAGATCGCCATCGAGAGCGATGCCACCGGCCGCGCCCAGGCGGTGGCCGCGGTGGAGGGCATCACCTGCGCCGCGTGCGTCTGGCTCCTGGAGCGCGGCGTCGGCCGGCTGCCGGGCGTCGACGCGTTCGCCGTGAACTTCGCCAACCACCGGGTGCGCCTGCGCTGGGACCCGGCACGGGTCGGCCTTGCCGTTATCGATGCCCGGGTACGGGCGCTGGGCTACGCCCTGCGCCCCACCCGCGCCGCCACGGACCGCCGCGGCGATGCCCCGTGGTGGGGGCGCATCGGCGTGGCCGCCTTCTGCACCATGAACCTGATGTGGCTCTCGGTGGGCCTCTACGCCGGCTACTTCCAGGGCATGGAGCCGGCGGTGAAGGGCGCCCTTCACTACCTGAACTGGGGGCTCGCCACGCCGGTCCTGTTCTACTCCGGCTCGGGCTTTTGGCGCGGGGCGTGGCGCGGCCTGCGCGCCCGTGGCCTGACCATGGACCTCCTGATCTGCCTGGCGACGGGGCTGGCCTACGGCTACTCGATCCAGGTGACCCTCACCGGCGCCGGGGAGACCTACTTCGACTCGGTCGCCATGGTGATCGCCCTGCTCCTCGCCGGCCGTTTCCTGGAGCACCGTGCCCGGGCCCGGGCCTCGGAGGCGACCGACCGCCTCGGGGCCCTGCTGCCGGCCACGGCCCGGGTGTGGCGCGGCGGCGCATGGCGGCCGGTCTCCCTCGCCGAGGTCGACCCGGGCGACCGCCTGCGGGTCGACCCGGGCGAGCGCATCCCCGCCGATGGCACGGCCCGCGGCGCCACCGATGTGGACGAGTCGTTGCTCACCGGGGAGGCGCGGCCGGCGGCCAAGGAGACCAACAGCCGCCTCACGGCCGGCACCCTCAACCTCACCCGCCCGGTAGAGATGGTGGTCGAGGCGGTGGGCGCGGCCACCCGCCTCTCCGCCATCACCCGCCTCCTGGAGACGGCCCAGGCGAGCCGTCCCCCGGCGGTGCGCCTCGCCGACCGGCTGGCGGGTAGGTTCGTCGCCGTCGTCCTCGCCGTCGCATCCCTGACCTGGCTCTACTGGCGCGGCCGCGGCCTGCCGGTCGGCGAGGCCCTCGTGCCCACGGTCGCCGTGCTCATCGTCGCCTGCCCCTGTGCCCTGGCCCTGGCCATCCCGGTGGCCATCGCCGCGGGCACGGCCGCGGCGGCGCGGCGCGGCATCCTGTTCAAGGGCGGCGCCGCCCTGGAGGGGCTGGGCCGGGTGCGCCGCCTGTTCCTCGACAAGACCGGCACCCTCACCCGCGGCCGCCTCCGGCTCGTGGACCAGCGCATCGTGGGCGGCTTCGACGGTCGCTCGCCGGTGGCCGCCGCCGCCGCCCTCGCCGCCGCCTCCCGCCACCCGATCGCCCGCGCGGTGGCCGCGGCGGCCCCGCCCTGGGTCACGGTGGCCGCGGTGACGGGGCTGCGCGAGGTGGCGGGCCAGGGGATCGCCGGCCGCCTCGCCGGCCGCGACGCGCGCCTCGGCCGGCCGGCATGGGCCGCCTCCGCGAACGGCGGGCCGGACGCCTGGCTCGGCCCGGTGGAGTGGCAGGAAAGCGGCGACACGGTAGTGGCAATCGCGGTCGGAGCCCACGACCGTGCCCTGCTGCGCCTCTCCGACACCCTGCGACCCGGCAGCCGCGAGGCCCTTGCCGCCCTACGCGCCACCGGCGTCGAGACCACAATGCTCACCGGCGACACCCGCGCCGCGGCGGCGGCCCTCGCCCGGGAGCTGGGCCTCGATCGCTATGCCGCGGAGCTCACCCCGGAGGAAAAGCTGCGATGGGTGGAAGAGGCGCGCGCGGCGGGGCCCGTGGCGATGGTGGGCGACGGCATCAACGACGGGCCGGCCCTGGCCGCCGCCGACGTGGGGATCGCCGTGGCCCGGGGCCTCGACGTGGCGGTGGAGGCGGCCGATGTCCTCCTGCTAGGCGACGACCTGCGCGCCCTCAGCGATGCCTTCGCCCTGGCCCGCGCCACCCGCCGCACCATCGTGCAAAACTACGCCTTCGCGATCTCCTACAACCTGATCACCGTGCCTGCGGCCGCAGCGGGGCTCATGCTCCCAATCTTCGCCGCCGCCGCCATGGCCGCCTCGTCCCTGACGGTGACGCTCAACGCGATGCGGCTGATGCGGTTCGATTCCCCCCTCCCCCCGGGAGGGGGCCAGGGGGAGGGGGCGTGGTCTAGCTCTCGCTCCGGCTACACTGAGGAGATTGTCCGCTGACCCCAACCCCCCTCACCCTGTCCCTCTCCCGGAGGGAGAGGGCCTCATAAGCAGGTGCACTACCGACCCCTTGTTTGATCTAACCGCCCTCTCCCCGTCCCTCTCCCGGAGGGAGAGGGCCCCATAGGACTCCCCTGCGGGGAGAATCGATTGTTTTGACCTCCCTCATTCCTCTGGTCTTTCTCTCGCTGTGCCTGGGTCTCGGTTTTCTGCTGATCTTTTTCTGGGCCCTGCGCAGCGGTCAGTTCGAGGACCCGGAGGGGCCCAAGTACCGCATGTTGTTCGACGACGACGAGTCGGAGAACATCGACGAATCGCGCGACTGACACGCGCCCAGGAAAGGCCGATGCCTACGACACCGCGCCCGTCGGACGCCGAGCACCGGAAAGAAACGCGCATCACCCGCGCCCTGGAGGCGGTGGACCGCAGCGTCCACGTCCTCGCCGCGGTGGTGCTGATCGCCGCCGCCCTGGTGATGATCTACCACGCGGTCAACAACTTCCGCGACCCATCCAGCCACGGCCTGCTGCGCGCCATCAACGACATCCTGTTCGTGCTCATCATCATGGAGGTCCTGGCGACCATCGTGCGCCACCTCCAGCACCGGCGCTTCTCGCTCTACCCCTTCCTGTACATCGTCATCATCTCCTCGATCCGCCGGGTGCTGATCGTCGAGGCGCAGATGTCCATGGAGGTGAGTGGCCAGGACGAGGCCGCCTTCCGCCAGGCCCTCATGGAGATGGGAATCGCCGGCGCGCTCATCGTCGCTATGGTTGTCGCCTACTGGATCCTGCGCCACGCCGACCACCCGGGTGACTAGCCCGCATTTCTCACCAGGGATCGTGGCGAGACCGTGCAGACGCGCGTAGATCCTGGCTGGCCCGCGGTAGGAACCGATTCTATCGGCGACCCCATGTGGCAGGTCGCCGAAGGGATTCGGCTCCTACCCCGGACTCGGACCCGGCCAGGAGATGCGGCCTGCCTGCCGGCAGGCAGGGCGGTTGCGCGGGCGGAGCAGATTCATGGTGAGAAATGCGGGCTAGCCCGGCAAAGGAGCACCGCGCCCCTGCGGAGTCCCGACGGGTGCACCCCGCCGCTTGGGGAACGCGGGAAGCCAGGAAAGGAAACGCCAGGAGAGATGTTCTCCTGGCTTCCTGGATTCCCGCGTTAATCCGACGTCCGGCGAGCCGAGCTTCTGAACTGCCCGCCGAGCGCAGGCCCGCACACCTACGCCGGGAGGCGCTTGTGGCTACCGTCGCAGTGCGGGGCGTTGCCCGTGTGCTTGCACTGGCAGAGCCACACCTTGGTCTTCTCGGCCAGCTCCAGCTTCTCGGGACGAAATCCGCTCCCCTTGTGCGAGCCGTCGCAGAACGGCTGCCCGGCCGACTTCCCGCACCGGCACCACCAGTAGGTGCCGGGATCGAGCTCCAAGACGGCAGGCTTTCTGGCGGCGATTTGCGGTTCGTTCATGGCGGATCCTCCTCGGGTCACGGACCAGGGTGAGCGATCGAATCAGACTCCCCGCCTCCGTGCAACGCACGTTCGGAGACCGAGCAGGCCATTCACGCGAGGATTGCTGTAGGAGCGGCCTTGGCCGCGAACCGGGAGCGTTGCTGTGCCACGGCCCATCGCATCGGTTCGCGAGCAAGCTCGCTCCTACGGGAGACATCCCGCGGCGGTGGAGATCGTCCCGGCATCGCTTGGCTTTGTCCCGCGGCCGTCGATAATGGCGCCCCTTTCCCGGAGCCGCCGTGAAGCCCCTCGCTCAGAACCCGCAGATCCGCAACATCGCCATCATCGCCCACGTCGACCACGGCAAGACCACCCTGGTGGACCAGATGTTCAAGCAGGGTGGTGTGGTGCGCGGCGACCTCACCGGCGACGAGCGGCTGATGGACTCCCTGGACCTGGAGCGCGAGCGCGGCATTACCATCGCCGCCAAGAACTGCTCGGTCATCTGGCAGGGAGTCAAGATCAACATCCTCGACACGCCGGGCCACGCCGACTTCGGCGGCGAGGTGGAGCGCGCCCTGGCCATGGTGGACGGCGCCATCCTGCTGGTGGACGCCTCCGAAGGTCCCCTGCCCCAGACCCGCTTCGTCCTCTCCAAGGCGCTGCACGCGAAGCTCGCGATCGTCGTGGTGCTCAACAAGATCGACCGCCAGGACGCCCGCCCCGCCCAGGTGCTGAACGAGATCTACGACCTGTTCATCGACCTCGACGCCCAGGAGGAGCAGATCGAGTTCCCGGTGATCTACGCCATCGGCCGCAAGGGCGCGGCGAGCCGTAGCCTGGAGGAGCCGGGTCGCGACCTCGCCCCCCTGTTCGCGGCCATCGTCGGCCACGTCCCGCCGCCGAGCTTCGACCCCGACCAACCCTTCCAGATGCTGGTCTCCAACCTCGGCTACTCCGACTACCTCGGCCGCCTGGCCATCGGCCGCGTGGTCCACGGCACCGCCTCCCGTGCCGACCGCCTGGTGCGTATCGACCGCAGCGGCCGCGTCACGCCGTTGAAAGTGTCGCGCCTGCAGGTCTACGACGGCCTCGGCATGGGCGACGCCGAGTCTGTGGTGGCGGGCGACATCGCCATCCTTGCCGGCGTCGAGGGGATCGAGATCGGCGACACCCTGTGCACAGGCGACTCCCCCAAGGCCCTGCCGCGCATCACCGTCGACGAGCCCACCGTGGCCATGCGCTTCGGCCCCAACACCTCTCCCCTGGCCGGTCGCGAAGGCGACCTCGTTCAGTCGCGCAAAATCCGCGAGCGCCTCCTCAAGGAGACTCTACAAAACGTCGCCATTCAGGTGGAGGAGGCCACCGACGACGAGAGCGTCCTGGTGAAGGGGCGCGGCGAGTTCCAGATGGCGATCCTGATTGAGACCATGCGCCGCGAAGGCTTCGAACTCACCGTCGGCCGTCCGCAGATCCTGTTCAAGGAGCGGGACGGCAAGCGCATCGAGCCGATCGAGCACCTGTTCATCGACTGCAACGAGCGGTTCCTAGGGATCGTCAACGAGAAGCTCTCCCTGCGCAAAGGGCGCATGGTCAACCTGGTGAACCACGGCTCGGGCCGGGTGCGGATGGAGTTCTCCATCCCGTCGCGCGGGGTGATCGGCTATCGCAACGAGTTCCTCACCGACACCAAGGGCACCGGTATCCTCAACTCCTTCGTGGAGGGCTACGAGCCATACCGCGGCGACTTCCCGTCGCGCCTCACCGGCGCGCTGGTCGCCGACCGCTCGGGCGAGGCGGTACCCTACGCCCTGTTCCACCTGGAGCCGCGCGGCATCCTGTTCATCAATCCGGGCGATCCGGTCTACGAGGGGATGATCATCGGCGAGCACAACCGCGAGCGCGACCTGGACGTCAACCCGTGCAAGACCAAGAAGCTCACCAACATCCGCGCCGCCGGCAAGGACGACGCCATCCTCCTCACCCCGCTCACCCCCATGACCCTGGAGCGCGCCATCGAGTTCATCACCGAGGGCGAGGCCGTCGAGGTCACCCCCAAGTCGGTGCGCCTGCGCAAGCGCGTGCTGCGGGCGCAGGGACGGTAGACCGTATGGAGCCAGAACAAAGAGGGCGTCGTCCAACGCCTGCTTGGCCTCCCCCGCGCCATACTCCTCCGAAGGGATGAAGTCGATATCGCCTTAGAAGGCGAGCTCGCGCTCCTTGCGCAGCCATTTGGAAACATGCCTATCCCGTTAGCTCAGCATAGGTCACAGGGGATGCGGCGACGCAGGCGCGGACTCATCGCATGGGCAGCTTGGGGTTTCCAAGCGCGGCGGTTGCAGTGGCAGCAGAATGCTTGGTAGCGACACGCCGCACAGGCGATCCGCCGCCGGCTCTCGATCGTCTGACCGTAATGCCGCGCCACCTCGTCCAGCGGCTCGCGGCTCTGGTTGACCTGCTCCAGCAGGGCGAGGCAGTGGATCTTGAACTCCGTGGCCGGGACGGTCTTCATGGCGGCCCCTGTCATGATCCGAAATAATGACCATGTTGTAACTGGCGCACCGGCCTCGGCGGTGGTCACTGTGTGGGCAGGCACGTGTTACACTGTCAGACGCCCCCCGGCAAGGAGATCCCCATGGCCACCCTGAGCATCCGCATCGACGACGACCTCGACGCCGAGCTGCAACGGCTCGCCGACGAGACCCACCGCACCAAGAGCGACCTGGCGCGGGAGATGCTGCGGCGGCATATCGCCATCGCCCGCTTCCGGGCGCTCCGGCGGGAGCTGATGCCGTATGCCGAGGCGGCAGGCTACCTGACCGACGAGGACGTCTTCCGGGACGTCTCTTGAGGGTCTTCTTTGATACCAACGTTCTGGTCAGCGCCTTCACGACGCGCGGGCTCTGCGCCGAGTTGTTCGAGACTGCGCTGCGGGAGGCGGAGGTTGTGGTGGGTGAGCCGGTAATCGAGGAGCTGACGCGCGTGCTCGCCAACAAGTTCCGTGCCGCGCCTGACCTGGTGGCTCGCATCGCAGCCGAGCTGCGCGAACGGGAGGTCGTCCCAGCCCCGGTGGCCGTCTCATCCCCGGTCGCCGCGGATCCGGCAGACGCCCGCATCGTGGCTTGCGCCATCGAAGCGCATGCCGACCTCTTCATCACCGGCGACCAGGCGCTGCTTGAGCTGGGGGAGATCGAGGGGTTACCCATCCTCTCCCCGCGGCAGGCGTGGGGGCGGGTGGCGGCGAACGACTGATCCAGGCCTCCCATCATGGCCCGTCGGCTGGCCGCGGCAGGAGCTTCTCAATGCAATCCTGCAGGGCGGACGCAGGCAGGCCCTGGACGATCCGGCGAGCTTCTCGGTGCGCCTCGCAAGAGAGCGCAGCGGGCGCAGGAGCGGTAGAGAACCGTGCGGCGGGGTCGCGCCGCCCCATCACCTCGACGACCGCGCGTCCTCCTCCTCGCCTCGGCCATAGGGGATCCGCCACGGGAGCACCAGCAGGTCGCGTAGCAGGGCCTCGAAGGCCGCGACCAGCCGCGGTCCCTGGTTCTCATACGGGGCAATGAGCCAGCGGCTATGGCGCGGGGCAAGCGCCCAATCCAGGCCGTCCATCACGAAGTGGCGTACGGCGTCCCGTTTGCGGAAGAGGCGCACCCAGACCGGATCGAGGATCGGGTACAGGGCGATCGCGACCTCATCGGCCAACCCCAGGGGCCGGTATGGGTCGACAAGCCCGATGCGCTGATCAATACGCGCCGCGGCCAGGGCTCGCGCGCACCAGTTCAGAAGCAGGTTGTGGAGGGTGCGGCGTACCACGGCAATGGCGGCGCGAGGCGTCTCCTCCCACACCGCGGCCGTCAGCCACCATTGATAGTCCGATTCGCGTAGTCCCCGGCGGTCGGCGTGTTCGCGCATGGGGGAATGGATGGCCGCCAGTGCCCCGAGCTGGTGCCGCCGGCGGTGGGCGGCATAGAGGCGTCCCACCTGGCGGCGTGATACCGAGTCCGCCCGCAGGGAGCGGAACCATCCCTGGCCGCGCGGATCGGTGGGTGGATGCGGGTGGAGGAGGATGCCACGCGTCCGTCCCTGGCCATCGAGGAAGGTGACCGGAACCCCGCGCTCGGAGAACAGCGTCAGGGCCGAGACCGGCAGGGTCACCTCCCCGAGGATTACCACCCGCCCCACCCTGCGGGCCGGTACACGCTGGCACGCCTTGCCCGGCACGGTCACGGCCAGGGCCACGCCTTCGCGTCGCACCGCCACCCCGTCACGCCCCGCCAGGTAGAGGGTGCACAGGTCCTCCTCGGGGAGGGGCGCGGACTCCGTCACGACGGCTCCCCTTCCGCCGCCGACGCCGTCGGTGGCACACCATCACCGCCGAGCTCCCGGACCAGCGCCCGCACCGCCTCGCGCCACCCGGACCGCTGCCCGTCCGCCCACCCCTCATAGGCGGGATAAAAGCGCGTCCGTCCTCCTTTTTTTAAGTAGCAGCCCGGCCGCTCCTCCCCTTGTGCGAAATCACGCGCCGTGAACAGACGCTCGTGGAACAGCCCCCAGACGAACCGCTCGGCCGCCGGCCGCTGCGGCTCCACCAAGTCGCACACCAAGGAGTCGCGGCCATAGTCGACCTCGTGGAGGAAACCGAGGGTGGGATCCAGCCCCGCCACCTCGACCTCCCGCAGGAGCTCGAAGTGGACCAGGGTGTAGGTAAGCGACAGGAGGGCATTCACCGGGTCCTTGGGCGGCCGCCGGTTGCGGTCGGTAAACTCCAGCGACGGCGGGAAACACTCCTGGAAGGCGGTGAAGAACGCCGCAGCCGCAGCCCCCTCGAGTCCACGCAGGCTGTCCAGGGCGAGGGCATCGGCCACCCGCTCGCGGCTGGTCGCGATCCGGGAGAGGGACTCCACCACCACCGCGCCTTGCCGGGCGTGGGGCCGCAACGACTCCAGCAGCCCGAGATGGCCGTCGAGCTTCGCGACCAGCACGCCGGTGGCGATGGCTTGCACGGTCTCCGGCGTCGCCACGGCCCGGTACTGGGCAAGGCGCCGGGCACCGTTGCCTTGCAGCGTGCGGGAAAAGCACCCGAGCAGCCGGTGCTTACGCCCGCCGATGAAGCCGACGGTGACGCCTTGCTCCGCCAGACGGTGAAGCAGTCGCGTCTCTAACGAGACATTGCCGACGATCACCAGGCGATCCACCGGACCCAACGGGATCGTCGCAGTGCGCCGCCCCCCTTCATAACAGGCAAGCGCCTGGCCGTCCACGCGCAACTCCGCGTCCTTACGATCGATGTAGCAGGTGGTCATCTCCTTCGCTCCCGTTTTGCGCCTCGCGAAAAACGCAGTGGTGGTGAGCCCGCATTTCTCACCCGGGATCGTCGCGAGACCGCGCCAACGCGCGTGGATCCTGGCTGGCCCTCGGTAGGAGCCGATTTCATCGGCGACCCAGGCCCTTCGGGCCTGCCGCGGCCACCGGCCGCGGATCGCCGGTACCACCGGCTCCTACCTCGGACGAGGACGCGGCCAGGAGATGCGGGCAGTGGCGCGGTCGCAGCAGATTCATGGTGAGACATGCGGGCAAGGGACGATCTTCCCTCACGCCGCCTCCAGGGAAGGGAGTCACAAGCTTGCCGGCCGTGAGGTACCGCGGCGAATCCTCCCGTACTGCCCAGCGGATGGCGTCGGCAGTCGACGCACCGATCCCCTCGATCTGCCGTAACTCCTCAGGTCGCGCCGCCATAACCGCCTCCACGCTACCAAAGACCGCCAGCAACCGCTCGGCCTTCCGGGGCCCCACCCCGGGCAGCCCCTGCAGCACATGGAGCTGCGCCCGCCGTCTCCCTTGCGGCCGCCTGCCGCGCCGGGGCAGCGCACCGCTCGCCACCGCCCGCCCCTGCCGGGCGGCGAACAGCAGGAGTTGGACGCTCTCCTCCAGATCCCGGGCGCGCAACACCGGCACTCCCAGGAAGAGGCTGACCGTCACAAGCGCCCCCTGCAGCGCCTCCCTGCGCATACCGGAGCCGGCGAGATCGCCGCTCACCCCCTCGAGAATCAAGGCCCGCCAGCCGCCCACCTTCGCCAGTCGCAGACCCTGCCGGAACAAGCGCCCATCCTTTACGGAGGCAGCAAAGTCGACCAGCCGCTTCCGCTCCACCACCAACCTCCCGTCGACCACGTAATCCCCCACCGCCAGCCGGCGCACCGCCACCATCACCTCGGGTTGACCCCGCAGTACCTCCACCACCCCACAGCGCGCCTCGCGATCGTCCACGACCACCTGCAACACAACCCCGTCGCCGCCCATTTCCGCCTCCGTCGCTGCCGTGTCAGGGATGACAAGCTGCAAGGTAGAGAGCGCCGCACGTCGACCACAAGTCTCATCCGATCACCGCCGTCAGGTCGACCAAATGCCCCCCATCGACCGACCACGGCGCAGCCGCCTCCTCGTTTTTTTGCACAGCAAAAAAACGAGGTCTCAATCGCCTTGGGTTCAGCCCGTTTTCCGCGCCGCGGAAAACACAGATGCGCACGCGTGCGTGCGCCCACACCCGGTTCCCACCCCACACAACACCACGACGACTCAATAAATTTCGATCCATCGAAACAAACCACGGCGCAGCCGCCTCCTCTTTTTTGCGCAGCAAAAAAGAGGTCTCAATCGCCTTTGGTTCGGCTCTGATTGGGGTCTCAACCCATCCTGGGGCATCCTGCGCCGCACGGTCTCAATCGCCTTTGGTTCGGCTCTGATTGGGGTCTCATCCAGGGCCGAGGTACGCCCGGCGAATGGCGTCTCAATCGCCTTTGGTTCGGCTCTGATTGGGGTCTGGATGGAGGGGCAATGGGCATGGCATCTACGAGTCTCAATCGCCTTTGGTTCGGCTCTGATTGGGGTCCCCGAGGAGAGGGGCGTCGAGATCGCGTATGAGTCTCAATCGCCTTTGGTTCGG
>DASWHD010000161.1:0-2875 GCA_036393335.1 bacterium | reverse complement strand
CCGGCCGTTCGATCCGCGCAAGGGGCGCCGGATCAGTTCTGCGTCGTCAGGTCGTAGGTGTGGCGGCCGATCTCGAAGCCGACCAGCATGTTCACGCCCTGGTCGTTGACGCGGCAGAAGAGAGAGACCGGTTGCGGATTCTTTTCCCGCACCTCTCGCACCAGGCGCGCCAGGCCGAACTTCAGGCTCTTCAAATAGAATTGCAGGTTCCCCTGGTAGTGCAGGGGCGCGATCATCTCGGCGATCTCCTCGTTCGTGAGCTGGGCGAGGGCCAGGGCGCAGTCGACCTCCGCCTGGTCGACCAGTCCCGTCGCGTACTTCTGGTTGCAGATGAAGCGGCTGATCTCCCTCGCGGCGTTTTTCGGGATGGCGAGATACGCCTTCTTGCGGCTGCCGTTGGCCGCGGTGATCTCGATCATGATCACGCACGTCTTGTCCGACTGCCCGGCCAGCTCCACCCGGTTGCCGTACACCAGGGCCGGGACCCCTTGCAGGATCACCGGATGGGTATCGAACGACGCCACGGCCACAGTGCTCCATGCGGTCAGGACGACGAGGACGGCGGTAAAGACGAGGTGCCGGTACGACATGTTTCTGGCCTTCCCGAAGGGTGAAAACACCCCTCTGGGGCCGGAAGCTGCTTCCGTGCCCAAATGATTTCCCCGGTGCCCTCCACCCTCCGGTCGAAAAATCCGCCCGGTTTTGGTCAAGAGCCGCGAGATTACACGAAGTTTCGCCGGCCGGAACAAGTCGCGCGCTGGTTAGGTTTTTTTTGCCAGCACCGGCGCGCCGCCAAGCCGCTGGCGAGGGCGAGGGCGAGGTTACCCTGGCGCTTCCACCCGTTGCAGCAGGATCAGGCCCGACAAAAAGAAGACCGCCAGGCTCAGCAGGGCGACCCGCTGGTTGCCGCCGAGGGCGTGCGAGACCGTCCCGAGGATGAGCGGCCCGAGGATCGCCGACGACTTGCCGCACAGGGCGTAGAAGCCGAAGATCTCGCCCTCCTTGCCGGCCGGGATCAGGCGCGAGACGAAGGCGCGACTCGCCGCCTGGATCGCCCCCAGGCCGGTGCCGGCGAAGACGATCACGGCGAAGAAGGTCGCCTTGGTGTGGACGAAGTAGACCGCGACGGTGATCGCGGTCCACGCGATCAGGGTGATGGAGACCACCGGTTTCGGTCCCCACCGGTCCGTGGGGGCGGCGAGCAGGAAGGCGCCGATCAGGGCCGAGACCTGCACCACGACGAACAGGTAGATGAGCTCCACCCCGGCGAAGTCGAGGGTGGTGGAGGCGTAGATGCCGGTGAAGTAGATGGCGGTGGTGACGCCGTCGATGTACAGGAAGTAGGCGAGGAGAAAGCGGCGCAGGGCCACGTGATCCGCCACGTCCCGCACGATGCGGCGCAGCTCGCCGATGCCGGTCGCCGCCGCTTGCCAAACGGAGAGCCCCCGCCGCGCCGGCCGGGGCAACCAGATCAGGGACGGCAACGCACCGGCGGCAAAGAAGATCGCGACCGTCCACCACGTGGCGTCGTATTGCTCGGCCTTCACCAGGGGCAGGGCGAGGAGCAGGCCGGCGATGGAGCCGAGGTAGCCGACGCCGAAGCCGAGCCCGGAGAGCCGCCCGTGGTGGCTCTTCGGCGCAAGCTCCGGCAGGTAGGCGTTGTAGAACACCAGGGCCCCCTCGAAGCCGATGTTCGCCAGCACCGCCAGGGTGAAGGCCCATGGGAGGTCGCCGGGCTCGATGGTGGTGAACAGGGCGACGGACACCACACATACCGTCGTATAGACCCCGAGCAAGGCCTTCTTGAGGCCGCCCCGGTCGGCGATGGCGCCGACTACCGGCGAGGAGAGGGCGACCACCAGCATGGAGAGCGACAGGACTCGGCCCCACCACAGGTCGCCGAGGCCGTCGGCGTTGCCCACCACCACCTTGGCGAAGTAGACGCTGAATACCGCGGTGGTGATGACCGCCGGGTAGATGGAGTTGGCGAAGTCGTACAGCACCCAGGCGGCCACCGGCAGGGTGCGCAGCGACGGCGCCGCATCACGCGTAAGACCGGGGGCACGGAGATGCGATGCGCCGGCGTTGTCGCCCGCGTGCGGCGCCGGCCGGGTCACTCCCCCTCCGGCGCGGGATCGCCTGCAGAGTGCCCGGCGTAACGGATCGCGGTGAGGGACTCGAGGGTGATCAGCCCACCGCCGGCGAGCATCTCGTCCAGGGCCGGCAGCAGCTCGGCGATCTTGTCCTCCCGGTCCACCACTTCCACCACCACTGGCAGGTCTATGGAGAGGCGCAACAACCGGTCTGAGTGCAGTTCCCCGGAGTTCGCGAAGCCGGCCGCCGCCTTGAAGACCGTCGCCCCCATGACCCGGTGGGCGCGGCACAGATCGAGGATGGCGGTGTACAGCGGGCGGTGCTCGTGCTTGTCCGCCTCGTCGAGGTAGATGCGCATCAGCTTCAGGTGGAGTTTCTTGCCGTGCATGGGAGGACTCCGAGGCCTACAAGGCGCGCGCGAGGACGATTCCCGCGGCGACCGCCACGAGACACAGGACGAGGTTGCCCGCCATGTTGAGGGCGGCGAACAGGTAGCTGCCCTCCTCCAGGAGGCGGAAGCTCTCCAGGGAGAAGGTGGAGAAGGTGGTGAAGGCGCCGAGGAAGCCGATCGCCACCAGGGCGCGCAGCTCCGGCGTAACCACCCCGAGGCGGCCCGTGCCCAGGGCCGCGACCAGGCCCAGGAGCAGGGAGCCGGAGACGTTCACCGCCAGGGTGCCGTAGGGCAGGCGGGTGCCGACCAGGCCGTAGACCCAGCCGGACACCAGGTAACGGGCGATCGCCCCGGCGAAGCCGCCGGCACCGATGAGGAGGAGGGTCTTCA
>DASWHD010000160.1:0-2558 GCA_036393335.1 bacterium | reverse complement strand
CGAGGTGGTGCGCCGCTATCGCCACCTGCTCCTGGCGCGCGTGCCCTTCGACCGGTTGGCGGCGGTGGCCGGGGGCGTGGAGGGATTGGTGCGGATGCGGTTACCGTTTCGCCCGCGCCCGGTGACGGAGAGCCAGGGGGTCGGGATCACCGGTGCCGGCGACTACCACGCCCTGGGTCTCGATGGGTCGGGGGTCAAGGTGGCAGTCATCGATCTCGGCTTCATCGACCTGTCCGCCGCGCAGTCCGCCGGGGAGCTGCCCGCCGGCGCCATCGCGGTCGACTTCACCGGGACGGGAATCGAGACTACGGAAAAACACGGCACCGGCGTGGCGGAGGTGGTGTACGACATGGCCCCCGGTGCCCAGCTCTACCTCTTGAAGATCGACAACGAGGTCGAGCTTGGCAACGCGAAGGATTACTGCATCGCCAACGGGATCCGCGTCATCAACCACTCGGTCGCGTGGTTCCTTGACGCCTTCTACGACGGCACGGGGATCGTGGATGACATCGCCAACGACGCCTACGCCAATGGCATCCTGTGGGTGAACGCCGCCGGCAACTACGCCGGCACCCACTACCAGGCGACCCTCACCGATGCCGACAACGACACCCGCCACGAGTTCGCGGCCAATGACGAGGCCCTGTCTTTCACCGCCGGTGGCGGCAACACGATCGAGGTCCTGTTGAACTGGGATGCCTATCCCACCACCAGCGTTGACTACGATCTCTTCCTCTACAACGTCGATCCGGATCTGAACTCGGGTGCCACCCCGGTTGCGTCGTCGACGTATACGCAGGGGCCGGGTGGTTCCCAGTGGTACCCCGTGGAGGATCTGGTCTACACGGCGCCGGCCAGCGGCACGTATTACCTGGTGATCAAGAAGAAGGCGACGAGCGACACCAACCTGCCCCTGGAGGTGTTCTTCCTCCAGGCCGGCTCGCTCGAGCACAAGACGACCGGCAGCAGCGTGACCCAGCCGGCGGATGCCGCCGGCGTGCTCGCCGTGGGCGCGGTCAATCTGTCGGACAGCCTGCGCAGCTACAGCTCGCGCGGCCCGACCAACGACGGGCGGACCAAGCCGGACGTCACCGCGCCGGACGGCGTGGCCAACTGGACCTACGGCTCGTTTGCCGGGACCTCCGCCGCCTCGCCCCACGTGGCCGGGGCCGCCGCCCTGGTCCTCGAGCAGTCACCCGCCTTGACCGTCCATGGATTGTGGGACCGACTGGAGATCGACACCGTCGAGCTGGGCGCGGCGGGCAAGGACGACCTCTACGGCTCCGGCCGCATCAGCCTCGATGCCGACGACGACGGCGTGATCCACGACCTGGACAACTGTCCCCTCACGGCGAACACCTCCCAGCTCGACGGCGACGGCGATCAGATGGGCGACGCCTGCGACAATTGCCCGGGCGACGCCAATGCCGACCAGCTCGACGCGGACGGCGATGGGGTGGGGGATGTCTGCGACCAGTGCCCCGGCTTCGACGACGCGGTGGACGCCGACCTCGATACCGTCCCGGACGCCTGTGACAACTGTACCCTGGCAGCCGATGCCGCCCAGACCGACACGGACGGCGATGGCTTCGGCAACGCCTGCGACGGGGACTTCAACAACCTCCACCCGGTGGTGAACGCCTTCGACCTGGGTCAGATGCGCCAGGCCCTGGGCAAGGCGGTCACCGACACCACCTGCCCCTGCGACGACGGGACGCTCGCGTGTAGCTGCGCCGAGTTCGACCTCAACGGCCTCCACCCGGTGATCAACGCCTTCGACCTCGGCATCTTCCGCCAGATGCTCGGCAATCCTCCGGGGCCGAGCGGACGGTAACGGGCGCTGCGAGGGAGACGACTTCCTCGTCGCGTCTCCCATGGAGGGTCGGTTTCTCGCTGCGGGGGTTACGCCGCTCGCGGCGTCCCGATCTCCGCGAGCAACTCGGGATGGCCGTCCAGCACCCGCAGCAGCGCATCCACCGCCTTGGATTGCATGGTCACGCCGCGCTCGTAGCGGCTAACCCGCATTTCTCACCACGAATCTACTGCACCCGCGCACCCGCCCGCATCTCCTGGCCGGGTCCTCGTCCGAGGTAGGAGCCGGTTGCACCGGCGACCCGCGGCCGGTGGCCGCGCCAGGCCCGAAGGGCCTGGGGTCGCCGAAGGGATTCGGCTCCTACCGTGGGTCCGGGAGGGGCGGCGATCGTCCAACCGAGGGTAGGAGCCGGTTGCACCGGCGACCCGCGGCCGGTGGCCGCGGCAGGCCCGAAGGGCCTGGGTCGCCGAAGGGATTCGGCTCCTACCGTGGGCCACCCAGAATCTACGGCCGTTGGCACGCTCTCACGACGATCCCTGGTGAGAAATGCGGGCTAAGGTGGGCGGCAGGGGGGAGAGTCACCCAGCCCGGGACGGTCGATCGCGTTGGCAAGATCCTGTGCATCGCCGTGAACGGTGACGACTTTCCGGGAACTCCACTGGCGTTGGAGTTGCCCCGGTCACGGATCCAGGGGCACCAACCGCGGTGGGGTAGGCAGGTCGAGCACCACGGCCCGGAAGTGGCG
>DASWHD010000159.1:0-4011 GCA_036393335.1 bacterium | reverse complement strand
CCGGCCGCGCCGCTGGCGCGGATCGCCGGTGCAACCGGCTCCTACCCCGGGTGCAAACATCGCGCCGTGGCCCAGCCCCACGGTAGGAGCCGAATCCCTTCGGCGACCCCGGCCCGCCAGGGCCTGCCGCGCCGGCGGCGCGGAATCGCCGGTACAACCGGCTCCTACCTCGGGTCGGAACATCGCGCCGTGGCCCAACCCCACGGTAGGAGCCGAATCCCTTCGGCGACCCAGGCCCGACAGGGCCTGCCGCGCCGCCGGCGCGGAATCGCCGGTGCAACCGGCTCCTACCTCGGGTCGGAACATCGCGCCGTGGCCCAACCCCCCGGTAGGAGCCGAATCCCTTCGGCGACCCAGCACGGCGGGCAGAGCCCGCCCTACGGCGACGGCACCCGTGTGCAGGCGCACCCGCCCCTCACAGGTCGAGGGAGACCGCGAGCATCACGCGGTGGCTCGTGTCATCCGCGCCGCTTACCTCGTCCGCATCACGCCGACTCTCGAAGTCGTAGCGCACGGAGTATTGCGCCACACCCAGGGTGAAGAGCTGCGCGTCACAGCCGAGGCGAAGATCCTTTTCTTCACCCCCGTCCACGACCTTGTTGGTCACCCAGTCCGCGTCGAATCCAAGCTCCCAGCGATCCGCCGGGAACCAGTCGAGCCGAAGACTGAGCGCCTCCGCCTCGCTGCCGAAGGGATGGCCGAGGATCTTTCCACGGTACGTGTAGCCCAACTTGTAGGTGCCGTGGCGGTACCAGGTAGGGCGCGTATCCTGAGTATTGGTGAGGTACTCCACCCGGAGATCGACCGGCACGCCGGGCACCACCTCCGGGAGATAGACCCCCACCACGTGACCCACGGCCGAGAAGAACGGGACGGTGCTCAGCAGGTCCGCCTGGTCCTCACCGCCGAGCTCCCAGTAGAGCTGGGCCGGTCGCGGCCATGCGATACGCCACGACAGATCGATGGCGGCGAGCGAGTTCTCCGTGTCCGTGGTACCGCTCTGTGCGTTGATCCCTGCCAGCACCTCCCAGGGCCCCTCATCCAGCAGCCCCGGACGGCGATGGCCGCCAAACTGGATCACCCGCGCCAGGCCCACCTCCCAGTTGGGGGTGGGCTTGAAGCCGATACGCAGGCCGGTGAGCTGCGCCCGCGGGACGGCGCGGGCGTGCTCCAGCTCGGACCAGAACCACTCCGCCTGTACGGGACCGAGGTAGCGCAGGAACCACGGCAGCAGGACCGGCTCGGGGTTGGAGACCTTGACCAGGTCGAGGGGCTCGGCGTTGTTTGTCAGCAACAGCGAGCCGCGGCGGCCGGGACCCCACCAGATGTGATCCCGCCCCCCCTCCACCTCGAGGTTCCATAAGACCAGCTTCACATACGACTCGCGCAGCTCCACCTTCGCGTCCGGGTCGTCGACCGCCGGTAACCTGGCGTCCAGGCCGTGCCGGCGCAGAGGTACCGAGTCGCCCGAGCCCCAGCGCAGCTCGGGACGGAGCGCTGCAACCAGGTGGGTACCCAGCCGCGCATGGGCCTGCCAGTCGACTCGCACGTCGAAGCCGTCACTGAGGGTGTCGCCGTGTTGGAGGATCGCCTCCGGCTCGCCGGAGGATGCGAACAGGCGCGTGGCGACCCGCTCCGCCGGCTTGGCGTAGCTCCCTTGCCACGCCCCACGCCGCTCATCGAGCTCGGCGGCAAACTCCTTACGCAACCGGCGTAGCTGCGCCTGCGCGACGCTCTCCAGGGGTTTGGACGACCGCTCAGCCTCCTCGAGCAGCCGCGCGAACTCGGCCCGCGTCCACGGACGCTGTCCTTGAAACGCGGTGTCCATCATGCCCAGCGCATCGAGCCGGTCCATCGTGCGGTAGGCCCAGTGGTCGAGCGGCACCTCGGGGGATGCATCCCCCCACGCGGGAGTCACCCCGAGCAGGATTACCATGACCGAAATCGCACACACCTCCGCTCTCTTCATCGACACCCTCACATCCCCTCTCACAAGGTCCACAGGATCGCCGCGAAGCGGCGATCCTAGCTAAGCTCCGCCGCGGCCGCCAATGGATCTCGATCGGTGGCAAAAGCTCGTCGCCCATGACCGCGCGCCAGACTCCTCGGCCACGGGCCGCGCGCCGCCCGGACCGCCGACGCGCCCCATGAATCCTTGAATTTTGATGACGCGATCATTAAGAACAATGCTATGTATTCGGAACGACACCTCACCCGACGGCTGTACCAGCTCGCCGAAAATTTCCCCTGACGCCAGCGCGATCAAACGGGTGAGCAACAAACCCAAGGGTTTCGTCGCGGATACGGGAGTCGCCTGTGCCGCCCAGGTGATCTCGACCCCCAACGCCATCGGCGAACACCCCCCGTGGGGTGCGTTATTCGAGACGGCCGCGGGGACAGCGCGCCCGAGACCACCAATCACCCGATCAGCTCCGCGGCCCAGCCCAGGACAGTCGCGACCGACTGCTGGGCGTCCGCCCGGTCCAACGCTCCCGCCTCTCCCAGCTCATACCGCAGCAACACCCCGTACGGATTCAGCTCGTCCAAGGAATCCGCTTGCGGTGGCAGAGGGAGACGGCGTTCTTCCAGCAAGCCGAGCAGCTCATCGAGATCGTGCGTCTTGCGAAAGGCCACCCCATGCAAGGCGAGGATCGCCTTGAGACACTTCTCCACCGCCTGTTGTGCATGAAAACCGATCGGCTCGTCGTCGACACCGGGGCTGTCGACCAGGACGGCGAGCGTCCGCGCGTCGCGCTGCGCCAGCGCAAGGTAGCGGCGAGCGAGGTCACGCGGCTGCTTCAAAAAGCACCTCGCCCTCAGCCAAGGCCCAGTAAAGCACGGTCCCCGGAAGCCCCCCCCAATCAGCGACCTCACGTTCACTGGCCACCAGAAGATCGACCGGGATCTTCAGCGGTCGCAACAACCGGCGCAGCCGCACCATCTCCTGCGCCCGGTTGGGAACGTCGCGCTCGATCACCAGCAGGTCCACGTCCGAATCCGGACCGGCATCCCCCCGCGCGTGCGAGCCGAACAACACGACCTTGGCCGGCGCAGCCGCAGCCACCACCACCCTCGCCGCCTCGTCTATGGAATCTCTCGTGATCATCCGACCGCCCGGTTCAGCCCGAGCATTCTCAGCCCCTCCGGTGGAGTCAAGCAAACACCCCGGTACGGCCCGCCACAACAACCGCAGACTTAATCAACGCCGGCCACCAGACCGAAGGTCTCAACGGCGAGGGTGGTCTTGCCGGATTGCCGCGGGCCGGTGATCGCTACCACCGGGTACCCCTGGGCCAGCTCCTGGAGCGCGTGGCGCGCATCGCGGGGGATCACGACGGTCAAGGAGGGACGCTTGGCTGATTGTCAATTCAAATGACAATCAGCCGCCTTCCGGCACGACCGGCCTCACTCGGTGAAGCGGATTCCCGCAGGGCTCCACCACGATGCGATGTCGCCGGCGACGGACCCGCCTTCGGGGCTCCGGCCTACCGGCTCTGCTACCGACGCCGGGCGGACTTTGCCCGCAATGACGCATGCTCACCCGGCACCGTCGTGAGCGCGTGAGAGTGGCCATAGACACTGCCCGGCCCCTGGTAGGAGCCGATTCCTATCGGCGACCCAGGCCCGACAGGGCCTGCCGCGCGGAGGGCGCGGGTCGCCGGTGCAACCGGCTCCTACCCCGGGTGCGAACATCGCGCCGTGGCCTAGCCCGCATTTCTCACCATGAATCTGCTGCGACCGCGCAACCGCCCGCATCTCCTGGCCGCGTCCTCGTCCGAGTCCTCGACAACCTGCAAGGTTGCCTGCGGGCTCGGACTTGCGGGCCAGCCAGGATCTACGCGCGTTTGCACGGTCTCGCCACGATCCCTGGTGAGAAATGCGGGCTAGCCCCACGGTAGGAGCCGAATCCCTTCGGCGACCCAGGCCCGCAGGGCCTGCCGCGCGGATGGCGCGGGTCGCCGGTGCAACCGGCTCCTACCCCGGGTGCGAACATCGCGCCGTGGCCTAGCC
>DASWHD010000158.1:0-6847 GCA_036393335.1 bacterium | reverse complement strand
GGGGACGTGGACTTCTCGGGGACGGTCTCGATCCTCGACCTAGTGAAGGTACGCGGCGCCTTCGGCCAGACGTGCGATGACCCGGGCTGGGACCCGCCACTGGACGTCGACGGCTCCTGCACCATCTCGCTCCTCGACCTGGTCACCGTGCGCGGCAACTTTGGCGCCACGTTGGGGCCGTGACGAAGTCGCCGCCGGCCCGCGATCTCCGGCCTGCGGAGGCGTTTCCCCGAAAGACACAAAAGGGGATGTCGAACGGTGGTGAGCACTACGGCTGGCGGCTACGCGAGGGAACTATCCCTACGCCAACCGTTGGCGTCCGAGGGCCGGCACCCCCGGGTCCAGTGGCGCCGATCCACGACTACGGCCATGTCGGCGCCCCGGACGGGGCTCTTCCATGACCGGCGGCTCCCTACCGCGGTGTCGGCCCATGCGGGGGAGGGGGTCGGACGTGGCCGACTCGCACTGTTCTATAGTCATGAGGCCGCCGTGTTGCGTGCAGGAAAAAGCTCCACTTTGATGACCGGCGTTAGGAGTTTTTTCTTCGGCGATGCCTTTGTATTCTTTTGAGGACGCCGGGCGTTTTCACTTTATTGATGCGTAAGGCGGGCCACGACGACGGAATCATTCCGCCGGGGTGGCTTCAGGCAGAGAAGCCAGGAGCGGGGCGTTGTCCAGAGACCCAGCATCATTGGCCAAGATCACTCGCCCGCGCGTCGGCCACGTGGTGGAGCGGCGGCGGCTCTTTACGGTATTGGACCGGGCGCGGCGGCGGCCGGTGATCTGGTTGAGTGGTCCGCTTGGAGCGGGTAAGACGACCCTGGTCACGAGCTACCTAGCGGCGCGTGGGGTCACCACTCTTTGGTACCACGTCGACGAGGGAGACGAGGACGTTGCGACCTTCTTTTATTACTTGAGTCTCGGCACGAAGAGACTGAGCCGGCGACGAAAGAGGCCGCTGCCGATATGCACGCCCGAATACTTCCTGGGATTGAGCACGTTTGCCCGGCGCTATTTCGAGGAGATGTATGCTCGGCTGACGCCGCCATTCGCGGTGGTGCTCGACAACGTGCAGGAGGCACGCAACGACTCGCGATTCTACGAGGTAATCGAGGCAGGGGTGGCTGCAGTGCCGGAGGGCGGCACCCTGATGCTCCTCAGCCGCGATCCTCCCCCGAAAGGGTGGGCCGGCCTGCGCGCGAGCCAGCGGCTGGCGCAAATCGGCTGGGACCAATTGCGGCTCACCGAGGTGGAGACCGGGCGTCTGATGCGGTTGCATCGCACCCAGGGTGTGTCGCGAGAGGAAGTCGCCGCGCTGCACGCACGGACGGGTGGCTGGCCGGCCGGTGTGGTGCTGCTCCTGGAGGAGGCTAGGGGTGAGGCAGCGAGTGAGGCACGCGGAGGAGAGCCGGAGGAGTGGGCGAACCAGACGCCACAAGTGGTCTTCGATTACTTCGCAGGGGAGCTTTTCGACCGGCTGCCGGAGGCCAAGCAGGATTTTCTCCTCCGCGTGGCGTTGTTGCCCGGGATGACCGCTTCGCTGGCGACGGCGCTCACTGGGCGGGCCGACGCGGGTAAGCTCCTGGCGGAGCTCGCCGACAGCCACTACTTCACCGACCGGCATGTCTCCCAGGAACCCTTATACCGGTTTCATCCCCTGTTTCGGGAGTTCCTGCTGCGTCGAGGGGAGGAGGGGCAGAACGTCGAGGTCCGTGCTCGCCTGCGGCACAGAGCCGCCAGTCTGCTGGAAGAAGCGGGGCAGGAGGAGGCGGCGGTCGCCCTCTACCAATCGGCCGGGGCGTGGGGCGAGCTTGCCCTCTTGATCTGTGCCGAGGCACCAAGCCTCATGGCGCAAGGCCGCGAGGAGACCCTCGCCCGGTGGATCGACGATCTGCCCGAGGGGCTTGTGGAGGCGGTGCCGCGGCTGTGCTATTGGCTGGGCGTCTGCCGGTTGCCGCGCAATCCACCAGAGGCCCAGGGCCTCTTCGAGGCTGCCTTCGACGGCCTCGCAGCCGAGGAAGATCGAGGGGGTTGTCTGCTCGCCTGGGTCGGGGTAGTGCAGGCGATCATTCACGCCGGCCACGACCTGAGCCAGCTCGATCCGTGGATCGAGCGAATGGCCGCGCTGGCTTCGGTCGGTCTAGATTCTCTCACGTCGGAAACCGAGACGCGGGTCATCTCCGCGATGCTCGGCGCGCTGTGGCTCCGGCGGCCGGATCACCCGGAGATCGCGCAGTGGGTCGCACGGGCGTACCGGGTGCTCCAGACCGACCACGACCTTACGCTGCGAACACAGACCGGGTTCTATCTGGCGATCCTTCATCTCTGGCAGGGGGCTTGGGCCGAGGCCAAGCGGGTCGTGGATGGCCTACGGGATTCGGCCGGCGTTGCTCATGCCCCACCCTTGGTGCGCATCCTCTGGAACATCATCGAGTGCCACGTCCGTTGGTACGGCGGAGAGCGGGAGATCTCCCAGCACGCCATTGCAGACGGCCTGGAGATTGCCCACAACAGTGGTGTCCACCTGTGGGACTTTGCCCTGCTGGACGTGGCGGTCGTGGAGGCTCTCGGAGCGGGTGATGTCGCGGGCGTTGCGGAGTCGTTGCGACGGATGGGTGCTCTGGTGAATGCGGGCGGACGGCGCTTGGAACAGGCCTTCTACTGCCGGAACGTTGTTTGGGAGGCGACCCTGCGGAAGGATTTATTGGCGGCCATTCGCAGTGGCGAGCGAGCAGTACGGCTCGGCACGGAGGTCGGTTCTCCGTTCCTGGATGCTCTTAACCGTTATGTGCTGGCCCAGGCGTTGCTGGCGGTGGGCGAGGGTAGAGAGGCTGCGGCGGGTCTTCGTCGAGTGCGCCAGATGGGTGAGCGCTACGGCAGTCCCCTTTTGTCGTACATGGTCGACCTTGCCGAGGCGCAGGTGGCATTCGGAGCCGGGCGCGATGCCGTGGGAGAAGAACACCTGCGCAGGGGCCTGAAGCTGGGGGGAAAGAACGGGTACACGGTATTTATCGGCTTTTGCCCAATGGCAATGGCCGACCTCTGTGTGCGTGCCCTGGAGGCGGGGATCGAGGTGGCCCAAGCACAGGGGCTGGTACGTCGGTGCCGGCTAATACCATCAGAGCCACCCGTGGCCGTCGAGGCGTGGCCGTGGCCAATACGGGTATACGCCCTCGGTCGCTTCGCCGTGGAGTGCGGCGGCGAGCCGCTGCGCTTTCCTGGTAAGACGCAACGCCGGCCCTTGGAGCTACTCAGGGCACTGATTGCCTTCGGCGGCCGAGACGTGAGCGAGACTCAGCTCGTCGATGCCCTCTGGCCAGATGCCGAGGGCGATGCGGCACATCGTGCCTTGGCCACCACGCTGCATCGATTGCGCAAACTGCTGGGGCATGACGGCGCTCTGGAGTTGCGGGAGGGGCGCCTGTCACTCAACCCGTACGTGTGTTGGGTGGACGTGTGGGCTTGCGAGACGCTGCTGGCGGGTGCGGAGCAACTCGGACAGGAGGGAGAACAGGGGGGGCCGGCCGTCCAGCGCATCGAGCGAGGACTGGCGCTCTACGAGGGTTCGTTCCTGGTGGGTGAACAGGCACCGTGGGTGCTCCCCACCCGGGAGCGCCTGCGTACTCGTTTTTTGCAAGCAATAGCGGCGGTGGGGCGCCATTGGGAGAGGGATGAGGGATGGGAGCGGGCCATCGTTGCCTACCAGGAAGGACTCGAAGTGGACGATCTTGCCGAGCGGCTCTACTACCAAATGATGTGCTGTTATCAGCGTCTCGGTCGCCACGGCGATGCGGCGCGCGTGTACCGGCGTTGCCGGCAGGCGCTCGGGAGTGTGCTGGGGGTAGAGCCGTCAGCCGAGACCGAGCAGCTTTATCAACGGCTCCGCGCGTAGACCGTAGGTCGCGGGACGCTCCCGGGTCTGATGGCGGGCGTCAGCCCGCCATCCACGGGGGTGAAGCCATCCGGACCTGCGCCGGGTGGCGAGGGGCGCGCGTGGCGTCCCCCTTCATATCAGGGCGTCCGACAGGCGGTGCGTGGTGTTACGTGCCCTGGCGAGGTGGGATGGCCGGTGGCTTGCCCGGGGAGAATTGGCCGGAGCGGCTGAATGGCAGGCGGCCAAGGTGGGCGAGGTGCAGGTGGCCGGTCAGGTCGTAGGTGATCTCCTGGGCCTTGCCTAGGATCTCGACCTGCCGCATCCAGTCGAGCAGCGTCGTGGTGACCTCCACCGAGACCAGCGACTCACCGAGGCGTGGGATGACCACCGCCTCACCGGTCACACCGGAGGCGAGCCGGGCACCGTTGACCGCGAGCTGGAAATCGAGGCCCGCGAGGTCGATGGCAAAGTCGTTCGGGTTGCGCAGCCGCAGATCGACGCGCACGCGCTGCTCGAACAGGGTCGCGCCAAGGGGCGCGATGTTCACCAGCGAGACCTCGGGGACCACGATCTGTGGGCGAAGGGTCGCGCAGCCTGCAAGGCAGAGCAGGAGCGCGAAGGCGCGGGAGCGGCGGATCATCGCGGCAGTGTAACGGTTCGTAGCCGCCATTGCGCCAGGCCGTAGGCGTCGGTAATGGCCCGCGGTACACCTCCGGTCTCTCCCGACGACTCCCGGTACGGGAGTCAGGGTGCCAAAGCTTACTGCCCGACCTTGCGGCCGTGGCATAACCTCCACAAGATCGGCATGATGTGTTCGAAGATCTCGTACAGGTTCTCGAACTCCAGCCCATAGCGGGTGTTGCCGTCCACATCCGTGCTCGTCCAGCGCACGGCGGCCTGTATCGTGACGGGGGCGTCGGCCGTACTTGGATGGATGCGGAGCTTCACCCGTTGGCCGACGTTGAGCCCCACCAGTTCTTCGCGCGGCCACCACAAGCAGACGCCACCCACGCTGATGTCGACGGGCATGGCCGCGTGCACCAAACCGTTGGGCATCACGAGGCCGATGGTGAACTCTGCGTCGAGGCCGGAGGAGATGCGGTAGTGCCGGCGGCGTTCCACCGTGACAGTAGGGTTCTTGTTGGAGGGCAGCATTGCATTCCCCGCGCGCTCTGGCGATTCCTCTATGTATCGGAACAGAACGTCTCCGACCAATGGCAGGGCGTGAGATGCTCTGCTGCAAACCTTCTCGTCGCGTCCTCGTGCGCGTAATCGCGGTGCCGGACGGTGCCGTCGCGCCTCGCATCCAGAGGGCCGGCGTACGGCGGTTGGCGAGCGCTCCTCACGGTCCGTGGCCGCGGAATCCGGGGGAGGTGCCGTTGCTCACTGCGGGCCGTGGCGACGGCCGAACAGGCGGCACAGCGTGGCAGCAACCTCACCCGGGAGATCGGCCCGTTCTTGAAACTCGAGGCCGTACCGGACCTTGCCGGAGTCGTCCGGGTCCCGCCAGCGCACGGCGGCGTGCACCGCTAGGGGCTCGTTGACCGTGCATGGCTGGACGTGAAGCTCCACCTCCTGACCCACGTCCACCACCGCCATGCGTTCCGCTGGCCACCGCAGGCGGATGCCGCTGGCACTGAGGTCGACCACCTCCGCCAGGTGCTCGGTGCCGTTGGCCATCACCAGACCGACGCTCAGCGCCGTGTCGAGCCTGGAGGAGAGGCGGTGGTGGCGGCGGCGTTCGGCCGTGACGGTGGCGGATCCGCTGGATGGCGTCATGTGATCTCCCGGTGTGCCCTGTCGCCTGCTCCCCATATCGACACAAAGAGACTCCTGACAAGACCGGCCACCCACGGTGCGCGGCTCAGGCGACCGCCGGCATCCCTCGGATCTCCTTGCCGCTTGTCCATCTGTCGCGTGGCCGGTGCGCGGATCTACCCCGCCGGGCCGGTGACGATCGCCGGCGAGCGACGCGGCCCACGGCTCACCGGCGAATCTTGCGGGCGTTGAACAGCCGCCACAGGGTCGGGCTGAGCTGATCGAAGACTTCGGCCAGATCCTGGAACTCCAGGCCGTAGCGGATGTTGCCCTCATCGTCGGCACCCAGCCATCGCACCCTGGCACGCACCGTGATGGATCGCTCGGCCGTGCAGGACTGTATGCGTAGCTTCACCTGTTGGCCGATGTTGAGCACCACCGCTCTCCCCGGGGACCAACGCAGGCAGGTGCCGCCGGCGCTGACGTTCACCAGCTCTGCCAGATGCTCGGTGCCGTCGGCCAGAACCAAGGCGGCGGCGAGAGCCCCGTCGAGGCCGGAGGAGACCCGGTATTGCCGGCGTGGGTCCGCGGTAACGCTCATGTTCTTGCTGGATGGTGCCATCGGAATTCCCCCGGTTTCCTGTGGATTCATCCCTCTATCGACACGCAATGGCCCCGGCCAAACTGCCGGCTAGCGGTTTTCGGCGCGCAACGCCCCGCTACCGCTCCGCCCTCGGCCCGAGACCGGACCACGGCCGCGCGTGCGAGCCGCCGGTTTTCACAGCTCGATCTGAGTCCCCAGCTCCACGACCCGATCGGCCGGGAGGTGGAACTCGCGCCGCGCGGTGGAGGTATTGCGGGCGATCCACGCGAAGAGCCACTCCCGCCACAGCGGCATCCCCGGCCGCTCGGTGGGGAACACCGTCTCGCGACCGAGGAAGAAGGTCGCCCGCTCCACCTCCACCGGCACACCCTCCTCGGCGCAGCGCGCCAGGACGTGGAAGACGCTCGGCTCCTCCATGAACCCGTAGCTCGCCACCACGCGGTGGAAGTGGTCGGCCAGGCGTGAGATGCGGATCCGCTCCTTGCGCGGAATCCGGGGCCGGTGTTCGGTGACCAGGGTCAGGAAGATGTTCACCTCGTGCAGCACGTGGTTGTGGCGCATGTTCTGGAGGAAGGTGGCGGGGATCCCTTCCGGGTGGCTGGTGAGGAAGA
>DASWHD010000157.1:0-3347 GCA_036393335.1 bacterium | reverse complement strand
CTCGGGAGAGCGTGCCGGGCGGTGAGCCGGTCGGCGGCAGCTACGTGCCGGCGCTTGCCGGGGCCGGCGTGGCGGCGGTGCGGCGTTTCCACCACCAGGCGATGACGCCGGCGAGGGTGGTGCCGAGGCCGCCAAGGAGCCACTGCCAGTAGCGGTCGAAGTAGTGGTCGAAGGCCCACCACCAGGTCACCTCCACGTCGATGTAGCGATCGAGGGGGGCGATGGTGTGGGGTGGACCGAGTTCCGGTGGGAGGATGACGTTGAGGGTGAGGTGGAAGGGGAGGCGCTTGCCGACCTGGGTGGCCGTCACCTCCCACGCCCAGGTGGTGCGGTGGGTAGAGGAGACGGACTGGCGCTCCGGCCGCACCGCCTCGATCTGGAAGGCGCTGCCCGTCAGGGTGGCCTCCATGATCGGGCTCCACAGGGTCTCGCCGGACTCGACCCGCGGCGCGTCCTCGGGAACCACCTCGCGCAGCTCGGCGGCCAGCCCTTCCGGCGTGGCCGTGGGGTCGAGCCACAGGTAGACGGTGCGGGGTCTCGCTACCTTGATGGGCGACGGGGGATTGAAGGTGTAGGCCGCATGCGACAGGCGGTCGAGGTAGGCGTCGATCTCCGCCGCCAACGAAGCGGAGGGTGCGGCGGCGGTGAGATCACTCGGGAAAGGCTCGGCGACCACGGGCGGCACGGGCGGAGTAGGTGCGAACCTTTCGGACTCGACCGGCACCGGCGGAGCGGCAGCCGTTGCGGTCGGCGGGGGAGCCTCCTGCGCCTGGCGGCCTTCTCCGGGGACGCCGTCGGTGAGGGAAGGGCCGGCACCACGGCTGCCGTTCGTGATGCCGGCAACCACGCCGGAACCCGCGGCGCCGATGGTGTCCCAGTACGCGATCCCGCCGCGACCGACCCCCTGCCCTTCCTGCCCGACCGAGCCATCCCCTCGTGAAAACGTGTTCTCGCCCCCGGTGCGCTCGCTTCCATCGGCAGTTGTGTGCCGATCGGGGCTCCCGTTGACGTACGGGGGAAAGTCCCCGGTCCAACCCAACACGCCCTCCGCCAACGAGCCTCGCCCGTAGAAGGCCCCGGACCAGCGGCCGCCCGTCGTGGCCGGCACCTCGTCCGCCGGCCCGCCGCGCACGCCCCCAGCGGCGCCCGCGTCATCCGTAGCGCCTCGCCCCGCCTCACGCTCGGCGTCCGTCCCCTCTCCCGCGCCACTTTCCGTCTTGCCGGCGATCGGCGGCGGTTCAACCCCGGCCTCGTGCACCGCCGTGGCGTCCCCCGCGCCGACGTGGACATTGACCCAGACGCACGCCGTCGTGGCGCTCAGCGCGAGCAACAGCGAGAGAGTCCATCGCAGGATACCCATGTCACCCGTCCGCGACGCATCGCCCGGCGCGTCGTCTCCACAGGTGAACACTAGCGCGGGAATCGCCTCCGCGTGGCTATTTGGCACCACCCGTATCGCCCCGGCAGCCGCCGAGGAGGGGATGGGGTGAGGCAAGAACATGCCGGCGCCCCTGGCGCCTGCGCGTTCAGCGGTTGCCGGCATGGCGGCGATCATGCGAGGCCGAGCCGCTCCAGGAGGAAGTCACGCACCGCGGTCATGGCCATGCGGTCGCAGGCCCCCCGCCGGTTGGAGCACAGGAGCACCGGGCCATCCTCCGGCCGGTCCGGCAGGCGGCCGTGGGTGCCCTTCACCAGCGCGGCCTTGAGGGGAATGACGTCCATCAGGGAGCGCATGCCGAGGCGCTTCTCGGCGAGGCGCCAGGCGATGCGCGCCTTGACCAGGGGGAGGTCGGGATCGAGGAACAGCTCCGCCGGGTCGTAGCCCGGCTTGCGGTGGATGTCGACGGTGCGGGCGAAGTCCGGGGCGCGGGCGTCATCGAGCCAGTAGTAGTAGGAGAACCAGTAGCCGGGCTCGGCCACCGCCACCAGGTCACCGGCGCGTTCGTGGTCGAGACCGGCGGCGCGCTTGCCCTCGGCGTCGAGGACGAGGTCGATGCCTTGACCGCCTTCGAGGATCGCCTCCACCGTGGCGATCTCCTCGCGGTCGCGGACGTAGACGTGGGCAATCTGGTGGTCGGCCACGGCGAAGGCCCGGGAGGCGCCCGGGTCGAGCAGCTCCCCGGCCACCGTGTCGCGCACCCGCAGCAGCCCCGCCTCGCGCAGGGCGCGGTTGATGTCCAGGCAGCCGGCGGCCGGGGTGATGCCGTACTCGGAGAGGACCACCACCTCCGCCCCCTGGCCACGGCAGTGGTCGATCAGCTCACCGGCCACCTCGTCCACGGCGCGCAGATCGGCGGCGATGGCCGGGTCGTTCGGGCCGAGGCGCTGGAGGTTGTAGTCGAGGTGCGGCAGGTAGACGAGGGTGAGGTCGGGACGGTGGGCGTCGAAGACGATCCGCGCCGCGCCGGCGATCCAGCGCGAGGAGCGGATGTCCGCCGCCGGCCCCCAGAAGTGGAAGAAGGGAAACTCGCCCAGCTCCGCGGTGAGGCGCTCCGCCAGCTCGGGCGGCTCGGCGTAGATCGCCGGGATCTTGCGTCCGTCCGCCGGGTAGACCGGCCGCGGCGTGACCGACCAGTCGGCGGACGAATACATGTTGTACCACCAGAACAGATTGGCGCAGGTGAAGCCGGGCCGGCGGTCGCGCGCCACTTCCCACACCTTGGGCATCTGCACCAAGGCATTGGACTGCAGCCAGAAGCGCACCTCGGCCAGGTCGCGGAAGTACCAGCCGTTGGCGACGATGCCGTGGTCGCGCGGCGGGCTGCCGGTGAGCAGCGTCGCCTGGGCGGTGCAGGTGACCGCCGGCAGCACCGTACCCAGCTCGGCCTGGAAGCCGTCCGCCGCCAGGGCGTTGAGGTGCGGCGTGTGCTCGCCGAGCAGCCCCGGCGTGAGCCCGACGACGTCGATCACCACCAGGGGAGCGGAGGTGTCAGGCATGGGCCAACTCTAGCGTGGATACATCACCCGGTCCCATTGGCGGCTGCGCGCCGGCAAGATGAAGGCCGTTCGGGGTAGATCCCCCCTCCCTCCGGGAGGGGACAGGGGGAGGGCGTCGGGAGTAAGCAGCGCACCCGCCACACTTCCAGACCCTCTCCCCGCCGCCCCCACCCCCTGCCTGCCGGCAGGTAGCCCTCCCCCGGTGTGCTGACTTTGTTCTACATCTTGTCGCTGGGGACCGTGGCCGATCCAAAGTCGACTGTGACGCAGGGGAAGGACGCGGGAACCCAGGAACCCGGGAGACGGTGTCGATGGCCGGGGGCTCGGAGGTCCGCACCCGTACCGAAGACGCTCCCCCTCACCCTGCGTGAAGCCGCCAGGCCCGCGCGCGTCGGCGTGGTCTCCAGCGT
>DASWHD010000156.1:0-29207 GCA_036393335.1 bacterium | reverse complement strand
CCCACGAGGAGGACGAGGCGTGGCCCACGGAGATCCAGATCGGGAAGCACCGCAACGGGCCGGTAGGCATGGCAGAGGTGATGTTCGAGCGTCGCTTCGCGCGGTTCTTCGCCGAGGACCGACACTTCGGTTAGCGCGCATCCCTCACCATGACCCTGCTGTGCGCTGCCGCGACGACCCCTACGCATCGAAATACCCGGGATGGGGGATGAGGGTTGGGGGGTGGGGGAAGGCTGGCCGCGGCGCGGACAGCGGACCTTTTCTCCTTCTATCCTTCCCCGCATCCCCCATCCTCAATCCCCACCCCCGTTTTTCAATCTCTCAGGACGCTGCAGCCCGGCATGAGGACTGGTGAGGCACACAGGCTGTCGCCGATCTGCGAGACGGTGCTTAGGACGCTGTTGAAGTTTTTCTGGTAACACATGGGACTGACGATGTCTGTTGTGAATATGAATGCCTCGTTGCGAGTCGTCGGCATGGCCGCCGACGCGGTACGTCCCACATGTGCGCGGGTGTCGCTGGGGGCTCTGCGGCGCAACTTCCGCCGCCTGCGCGCCCGACTGCCTGCCGGGACAGAGGTGATCGGTGTAGTGAAGGCGGAGGCGTACGGCCACGGGGCGGTGCCGGTGGCCCGGGCGTTGCTGGAGGAGGGCGCCGCTTACCTCGCCGTCGCGCTGGTGGAGGAGGCACGGGCATTGCGGATGGCCGGCATCGCGGCGCCGATCCTGCTGCTCACGCCCGGCTACCAGGCGGACGTTGCAGAGGTGGTGGCCCTCGGTCTCACCCCCGTGGTGAGCGACCTCGGCGAGGTGGCCGCGCTGGAAGCAGCGACCGGCGGGCGCGAGGTCGGTGTGCATCTGAAGGTCGATACGGGAATGGGCCGGGTCGGCTTCAATGGAGCGGAGCTGGCCCGCGCTCTCGATTTCCTCTCCGTCTCGCCGCACCTGCGCCTGGCCGGCTGCATGAGCCACCTCGCCTGCGCCGACGAGGCAGATCCGTCGTTCACCGGCGAACAGATCGTGCACTTTCGCGCCTGCCGCGAGGCGGTGCTCACCGCCGGCTTCACCGGCGCGGTCTTTCATCTCGCCAACACCGCCGGTCTGGTGCGCTTCCCCGAGGCGTGGTTCGACGCGGTGCGGCCGGGGATCGGGCTCTACGGGTACGGCGCCGACGGAGCCGAGGGGGAGCTGGAGCTGGAGGCCGTGCTCTCTCTGGAGAGCCGCGTCGTACGGCTGCGCGACCTGCCGGCGGGGACCACCGTAGGCTACGGTCGGACCTTCCATTGCCGGCGGCCGACGCGCATGGCGATCCTGCCCATCGGGTACGCCGACGGGGTGTCGCGCGCCCTGTCCAATCGCGGCGAGGTACTGATCGAGGGGCGACGCTGCCCGATCATCGGCCGGGTGAACATGGACCTCACCTGCGTCGACGTCACCGGCGTCCCGCAGGCGCGGCAGAGCAGCACGGCGGTGGTGATCGGCAGCCAGGGAGGGGAAACAATCTCCGCGCAGGCGGTGGCGGACCTGTTGGGGACCATCCCGTACGAGGTGCTGTGTAACATCAGCCCGCGGGTGCCGCGGGTGTACGCGGAGTAAGGGCGCGAAACCTCGGGGAAGGGGCAGCGATTCGTGGGGCGAGGACTGCGACCGATACGGCCGGTAGGTATTTGCTGGCGGGGCGTGTGAGGTCTCTGCGCACCGCGGCCATACGGCCACTCGGTTGCTCGTCCAGCCCATGTTAAATAAGGTGTGCAGCGTGGGTTGATGCACCGCGATTGGAGGGAGAGCCATCGTCGTCGTCGAGCAGATCGGGAAGGTCAGCCTGGGCCTGGTGAATACCGCCGGGGCGATGGGCATGTTGATGGTCGACCTCCTCCGCTGGCTACCGCGCCGTCCCGTGCGGTGGCGCAATCTCCTGCGCCAGATGGAGGTGGTCGGCGTCAACTCGACGTTCGTCGTGCTGCTCACCGGCCTGTTCACCGGCATGGTGTTGGCCCTGCAGTCCTACAACGGCTTCGCACGGTTCGGCGCAGAGAGCCTGGTGGGGACGGTGGTCGCCCTGTCGGTGTTGCGCGAGCTCGGCCCGGTGCTCAGTGGGCTGATGGTGACCGCCCGGGCCGGCTCGCTGATGGCCGCAGAGCTCGGCACCATGCGCGTCACCGAGCAAATCGACGCCCTCTACACGATGGCGGTGAACCCGGTGCATTACCTGATCGTCCCGCGCGTGACGGCATCGGTGCTGATGGTGCCGATGCTCGTGGTGCTGTCCGACTTCGTCGGCATCCTGGGTGGCTACCTGGTAGGCGTGAAGCTGCTCGGCATCAACTCGACCCTGTACATCAATAAGACCGTGCAGTTCGTAGAATTCGCCGATATGGCGAACGGACTGCTCAAGTCGGCCATCTTCGGCTTCATCCTGTCCGTGGTGAGCTGCCACTTCGGGTTCAACGCCCGGGGTGGTGCTGCCGGGGTGGGACGCGCGACCACCGAGGCGGTGGTGTACTCCTCGGTCCTCATCCTGGTCTTCGACTACATCCTCACCTCCCTCCTGTTTGGCGCGTGATCCGGCTGCAAAAAATCTGCAAGGCGTTCGGGCCGCAGATGGTCTTTCGCGATCTGGACCTGACCATCCGCAAGGGTCAGTTCACCGTCATCCTCGGGCCGAGCGGCACGGGCAAGTCGGTGCTGCTCAAGCACATCGTCGGCCTGCTTAAACCGGACACCGGGAAGGTCTACCTGGAAGACCTGGACATCACCTACGTGAAGGGCGAGGAGCGCCAGGCGCTGATGCGCCGCTTCGGCTTCGTCTTCCAGGGCTCGGCCCTGTTCGATTCCATGAACGTCTTCGACAACCTCGCCTTCGGCCTGCGGGAGAACAACCTCTGTCCGGCGGAGGAGATTCCGACCCGTGTCGCGCGGGAGCTGGAGCGCGTCGAGCTGTCCGGGATCGAGCACAAGATGCCCGCGGAGCTCTCCGGCGGGATGCAGAAGCGCGTCGGCCTGGCACGGGCGACGATCATGGAGCCGGAGATCATGCTCTACGACGAGCCGACCACCGGCCTCGACCCGCTCACCACGGTCCACATCAATCGCCTGATCATGGCGGCCAAGGCGGCGCTGGGGACCACCGTGGTGGCGGTGACCCACGACGTGAGGAGCGCCCTGGAGATGGCCGATCACATCGCCTTCCTTGACGAAGGGAGGGTGTTGGCCGAGGGTACGCCGCAGCAACTCTGTGCCAACCCGGAACCGCAATTACAGGAGTTTCTCAACGCTCGCGGCGATGCCGCGAGGGTATGTTCCGAGAAACGCGACGGGTAGGCTGTGGAAACTTCTCGGTTGCCGTGGATAGGACGATGAACCCGACCGGTGGCTGTGGTGGCCGCAGTCGAGACCAGCCTCTTTGAACGTTCGGAACCGCAATGGCTCTTGAGACCAAGGTCGGCTTGTTCGTCATCCTGATCGCCGTGCTGTTGTTCATCCTCAGCACCCGTCTGGAGGAGGGCGAGGTGAAGGAGGGCTACACGCTGACCGTGCGCTTCGACAGCGTGGATGGCCTCGAGGAGAAGGCGCCGGTACGGATCGCCGGCGTCAAGGTCGGGCAGGTGGAGTCGATCAGCCTGGACGAGGGGCGGGCGGAGCTACGGTTGCGGGTGGCCCAGGGTGTCTCGATCCCGGTCGACTCGCGGGCCGAGCTGCGTACCGAGGGGCTGCTGGGAGAGAAATATCTCGCCATCGTCCCGGGGAAGAACTGGGGCCACAGGTTACGCGACACCGACACCCTCGAGGAGTCGGTGAGTCAGAAGAGCCTCGACGAGCTCCTTTCCTCTCTGGGAGAGTTGGCCGGGGACATCGGCGAGGTCACCGGCGTCCTGGCCGACGCCTTCGGCAGCGAGGAGGGCAAGGCAAATCTCAAGGCGATCCTGGCCAATACCCGCGACCTCACCGCCAGCGTGAAGGAAATCGTCGCGCGCAACGACGAGCGCGTTGACCGCATCCTCGTACAGATCGAGTCGCTGACCGCCGGCCTCGACCGCGTAGTGGCGCGCAACGAAGACTCACTCACCGAGACCGTCGGCAACTTCCACGATTTCTCGGGGTACGCGAAAGAGAAGCTGCCGAAACTGGGCGACAACGTCCAGAAGCTCGTCGACAGCTTGCAGGTCCTGATCGCGGAGAACCGCGAAGGGGTCACCGATGCGATCTCGTCGGCGCGCAACGCCGCCGTGGAGGCACAGGACGCGTTTAGCTCGTTCGGCAGCATCGCCCGCAAGGTGGACGAAGGGGAGGGGACCATCGGCCGCCTGATCAACGACGACACGACCGTGGAGGGCATAAATTCCGCGATCGCCAAGATCGACCGCTTCCTAGGCCAACGCGAGCGGTTTCGCACTTATGTGAGCTTTGAGGGTGAGTCCCTCATGGACCGCAACGACTCGCGCGGTATCTTCTCCCTGACCCTGCAGCCGTCCAAGGAGAAGTACTACCTCCTGGAGGTGGTGAAGCCGGCTGGGGGGGATGAGACGGTGCGGCGTACCCGGACGGTGCGTGAGATCACCAATACGGGGACCGGCGCCGGCAGCGACTTCTACCCCATCGACGTGACCCAGACGGTGGTCGAGGAGGAGGTGGAGGAACAGAGCGGCAACCTCCAGTTCTCCGCCCAGTTTGCCCGGCGACACGGCGATCTCACGGGCCGCATCGGCCTCAAGGAGAACACCTTCGGGCTCGGCGGCGATTACTTCCTGGCCCAGGATCGAGTGCGGGTTTCTCTTGACGCCTACGATTTCGACGGGGACTACACCGCCGGCACGAGCCCCCACCTGAAGGCCAAGGGCCGCATCGACTTTCTCGACTACTTCTTCCTCACCGCAGGCTACGACAACTTTTTGAACGATCAGGCCGACTCGGCGTTCGTCGGCGGCGGCATCACCTTCGAGGACGAGGACCTCAAGGACCTCCTCGGCTTCCTGCCGGTGGGCAAGTTGACGGACTAGGGCGAGGGACGGACGGCGTTTGCCGACTGGCGATCGAGGGCCTACCGCGCTTCTCATGGAATAAAGTGTACGAATACAATTAGCAATTGATTCCTTCTCCAGTCTCGATCTTGTCCAGCGATAAGAAGAGCCAAAACCATTCCCATCCTTGGAACCTACCCATGGAACTCTTCAAGGACAATCCGTCGGGTTCCATCGCCATTCAATTCCGTGCGCTACAATTTTTAGGGTATTGAGGAGAACGCCATGAACGCACGTTTTAGACATCGCCTAGCCCTGCTTTTCACCCTGGTCCTGATCGCTCCGCTGGCTGCCTGTGGTGGCGGAGGCGGCGGTGGAGGCGGTAACAATGAACAGCAGGACGTGCTGGACCCATTTACCCCATCCCCACCGCCGACCATGGCCGTGACCTTCGATGGCCAGAGTTTTGCTGAGGTCGCCACCAGCGGTGATGTCTCTGCGGTCCTGGGCGATGGTGAGTTGGTGGTCGTCAACAACAGCTTGGACGATCTGACGCCGGAGGAGAGGGGTAAGACCGTCACCGCGGTGGCGGCGGCGGTCAACCTGGGCCTGGGATCGACCCAGCTCTTCGCCGTGCTTCGCGACGGGGAGGATGAGCTACGGAGCTCCAGCGTTGCGCCGGTGACCGCTTCTTCGATCCAGGTCGACATCGACCGGTTCGAGCTCGACTGGGACCCGGATGAGGATGGCGGCGGGCTCTTCGCCGAGCAGGGGGCGTGGAACGTCTGGGTGGACTTCCCCGGGGACGCGGAGATCAACCTCTTCGTCCAGTTCGAGGACGAGGATGGTCAGATCACCAAGACCTTCGGGATCGACCGGAGCGAGGTGGTGCGGGTGGCGACGAAGAACAGCGAGATCGGTTTCCTGGGCATCGACATCCTCGCTCTCGAGGATGTGTCCTGGGAGATCACCGACTTTCGTGACTCGGGCGACGTGATTACCGTCAATGGCACTGGCCGGGTGGACATCAAACTGCCCAGGATTAACGATCCGCAGGCGAATTACGAGGTGGTGGATTTACGCCTCGATTTCTCCAGTCCCGATGCCCTGCGTCGCCCGGAGGGAGGCGAGATTCGGCTGAAATACGAGGATGTCATCCCGTTGGGAGGGGACGCCAACGCAGTCCTGAGGTTCGAGGGAGACAACGACGCCCAGGTGACGGTCGAAGGCCCGCTTTGCACCGCGGAGTTCAAGTGGAACCTGAGTAACGGGTTGCCGAAGAGGCTGGAGGTCCAGAATTGCCTCTGAACCACCGGCCTTGGTCTTGACCCCCGAGGCGCGTGCGGCTACCGTGCGCGCCTCTTTTTTGTCGAGGAGTTCCACGTGCCTGCGAAGCCCTCTGCTGCGAAACGCGCCCGTCAAGCCATAAAGCGTCGCGCCCGCAACCGTGCCTACAAGTCGGCTCTCCACACCTCCGTCAAGCGGGTCGAGATCGCCCTCGCGGCGGGCGACAAGGAGGCCGCTCGGAGCGCCTTGGTTGGCGCGTGCGTGCGCCTCGACAAGATGGCTGGCAAGGGCGTGATCCATCGCAACGCGGCGGCGCGCCGCAAGTCCCGCCTGTCACGGCGGGTTGACGCGATGGCCTGAGTGCCGGCAGCACGCCGTCCCGGGCCGGCGCGCAGGGTGTGGGGCCAGCGTGTGCATCTTGTCGTATCTGCCTGTCCGGGGGGGTTGGACTCCCCTGATCCGGATGGGGGAGAATCGCGTTCCGGGCCGCCGGTCTCTAACGGAAATGAGAGAGCTGCGGTGCGCCTTTGTGGATTTTTTCGCTAGCTCGTCACCTCTCCCTCGATGAGGGGCGCCGGATTTGAGGAGTGATCGATGGAGAGACTGAGAAGGATCACCGCCGACGAGCTGATGACCCGTAACCCATACGTGGTTTCTGAACAGGAGACCCTCCTCGGGGCGATGGAGATCATGCGCGAGCATGACATCCGTCAACTACCGGTGGTGGACGAGTCGGGGCGACTGGTAGGGATCGTGACCGATCGGGACCTGCGCCAGGCGATCAGCTCGCATCTGGATACGGAGCTCGAGACCGGGCAGGACGTTCTCGATACCTACATACAGGTTGGTGAGATCATGACCGGCGAGCCGCTCACGGTCCTGCCTGAAGATACAATGGAAGAAATTGTCGACGTGCTGCTGGCGACCAAGGTCGGCGGCCTCCCCGTGGTCAACCTGGACAACGTGCCGGTGGGGATGGTGAGCTACCTCGACGTCCTCACCGCGATCAGAAACGTTCTTACATGATCCACTTCGCGGCGCTCTTGCTGGCGGTGGCTCACACCCTCCCGGCATCGGCCTATGACGTGGTCGAGGTAGCGAACCCCGCTACCGTGGAAGGGCGAGTGGTGCTGCCGCCGGATGTCAAGATCGATCGGCACCACGACAGCTTCGCCAGCCCGGAGTTGTTTGGCCACCAGCGGGAGCTCACCCGGGAGCTCAAGGTCGACGAGTCGGGCGGCGTCGCCGGGGCCATGGTGGTGGTGATCGATCCGGCGCGCGGCCGTGCGGCGACGCCACGACACCTGGAGCTGGTCAACGAGGATCTCGCGTTCGTGCCACGGATGCAGGTCGCGACCATGGGCTCGGATCTGGCGATGGTCAACCACGACGAGGTCTTCCACAACGTCCACGCCTTTCAACACGGCCGCACATTGTTCAATTTCGCGCTCCCCAAGGTGGACTCGGTGCTGCACCACAAGTTGCGCCGCCCCGGGTTGATCGCGATGCAGTGCGACGTCGGCCACGAGTGGATGACCGCCTTCGTCTATGTCTCCTTCCACCCCTACATGGCCGTCACCGACGAGGCGGGTCGCTTCCGCATCGACGGCCTACCCGCGGGGGAGTATCGGCTCGCGGCGTGGCACGAATGGCTTGGCGAGCTGGAGCCGGTGACCGTGCATGCGACCGGTACCACGGAGCAGGACCTCGTCTACCACTCGGACAATCGCGTCGCCCAGCCGTCGCTCTGGCTGCTTGGCGAGTGACGCCAGGCCTGGGGCTAAACTGTGGTTAGACATGCCCGCTAGTTGCTCGGCGGTCGGCGCCGGCCACCGCTATCAGATCCTCCGCTTTACGACTTACGGCCTGACAGTCCTGGCGATGTTCCTGGTGCCAGGGCTGCACCTGATCAAGTTCGACATGCCAGCGGGGGTGTCCTACCTGTGGGGAGAGCCGGCACCGGCCCTGCGGGTGATTCAGGTCTTCTTAAACTTCACCCTCATCACGCTTCTGGTGATCCTCGGGTCCACCTACCCCTTTGGGCGGATGTTCTGCGGCTGGTCATGCCCCGGTGGACAGATGGCGCGGCTCTCCCGGTGGCTGCGCAAGGGGTGGGGAAAACGGCGCCCGGTCAGCCGCCAACTCATCGCGGGAGCAACGGGCTTTCTGTTCGCCCTCCTCGCCCTGAACTGGTTCACCCACCTCGGGATCCTCTGGGAATGGGGCCAACCGGGCTTCACCGGCGCATGGTTGTGGGCCGGCGGGCTGACGGCGCTGTTCTATGTGGAGGTCGCTTTCGTTGGCTTCTTCTGGTGCGAAAAGCTCTGCCCGTACGGCTGGTATTTAGGAATCATGGCGCAGAAGAATCGCCTGCGCATTGCCTTCCACAACGTCGGCGAGACGTGCGGCGAGTGTGCCGCCTGCGCCAAGGCGTGCCCCGTGGAGCTCGACCCGCGTGCCCCGGACTTCGAGCCCGACCGCTGCCTCACCTGTGGCACCTGTCTCGACACCTGCGCCGCGATCTTCACCAAGCGCGAGGGGGTGCAGCCGCTCAACTGGGCGCATCGCTTCCCGGGCTTCGCCGAGGCCGGGGGCGCGTCCCATGGGAGTGCAGCCGGGCATGGTTGACGCACGATGTCCGGAGGCCGCGCGGTGGGCCACCGCCCTGCCGATCGGGTTGGCCAGCGGGCCCGTGGGATGCTGCGGTTCTGCCGCACGGGTTCACGGCGACACCCGGCGCCGGGAAGGGCCGGCGGGACGGGTGGAAATGGACGCCGCCGCCCGTCCCACGCGATCCGCACGGATCGCGGGAGCGCTCGGTCAACGCGCCAAGGGCTCGGGCAGCACCATGGGCACCGGACCCACCGCACCCACTTTGTCGACCAGGGGGATGTCGACGTCGACGAGGGGGATGTCCGGTACCGGGATACGGATCGGGCCGCGTTGCTCCCAGCGCACCGGCGTGCCAGAGCGAATGCGCTCGAGGTCGGCGACGCGCGCCTTGGCACGGACCCGACCGCTGAGCACCTCGCCGAGGACGCTCTTGGCCGGCGACCGGAGCGGATCCGGCAGGACGCTTGCGATCGCCTCTACCGCCACCTTCTCCGCCAGCCGATCGACCCTGTCCCACACCGGTTGGGTGAACTTGGGGAGGCGTGATGCCTCCGCCAGGTCCTCGAGCTTGCGAATGACCGCATCGCGGTCGAGGGCCCATGCGCCACTCGTCCACAGATGCAGGGCGGCGGCGATGAGCAACAAGGGGAGCGGTAAATACGAGATGCGCGGCATGGGAGGCGAGGGCGGATCCCCTGGTGGCAGGATCGGAGAAACGACTCATCGGGACAAGGTCGAAGGAACCGGCGACGCCTCCGGACCACTGCGCAGCGACCGTCCGTCACGGTGGTTAATGCCGCGCACGGTACCGTCAAGGTGGCGGTTGAGGCGCAGGGAGTTGCCGATCACCAGGAGACTGCTGACGAGCATCGCACTGGCGGCGAAGACCGGCGAGAGACGACCGGCCGCGGCCAGGGCAACTCCCACCAGGTTGTAGGCGAAGGCCCAGGCGAGGTTCGTCACCATGGTACGGTGCACCCGCCGGGCGAGGTGGAGGAGCTCGGGCACCAGGCCGAGGTCGACGTGCAATGCCACCACGTCCGCCGCCGCGCGGGAGAGGTCCGTCCCGCCGGCGATGGCGAGGCCCACCGGGGCTGCCGCCAGGGCCGGCGCATCGTTGATCCCGTCGCCCACCATGAGTGGGCGCTTGCCACCTGCCACGAGCGTACCGAGGACGGCGATCTTGCCGTCCGGCAGCAGGCCGCCGCGGGCGGTAATCGGAACGGGCAGGGCATGGGCCAGCCGGTACACGTTGTCCTCCGTGTCGCCGCTCAACAGGTACAGGGGATAGCCCATGGTGGCGAGTCGCCTCAGGCTTGGCTCGGCGCTGGCCTGTAGCCGTTCGCCGAGGCGAATGGCGCCACGGATGGCACCGCCCCAACCGACGCACACCCAACGCCCGGCGGGGAGATCCACGAGGGCTGGGGGTACGAAGAGCCCCTCATCCTCCAGCCAGTCCCGGCGGCCGACCAGCCACACCGTGCCCGCACCCTCGCCGCGCATGCCGCGTCCTGCGACGGTGCGCAGGCGCGCCAGGGACACCACCGACGACTCGCCGGCCCAGCGGGCGAGGCTGCGCCCCACCGGGTGCTCGGAGCACGCCTCCAGGGCGGCAACCGCCTGGCGTAGCGCCTCCGCCGTCGTGCCGGCGGCGGTGACGACCTCCACCACCTCCATCTCGTTGGAGGTGAGGGTGCCGGTCTTGTCGAAACATACCGTATCCACCGCCGCCAGCCGTTCCAGGACCGCCGCGCTGCGGATCAGCAGTCCGCGCCGCGCCGCGACTCCCAGCCCCACCCACAGGGCCATCGGGGTGGCGATGCCCAGGGCACAGGGGCACGCGATCACCCAGACCGAGAGACCGTGCAGCAGCGCATCGCCGGTCCCGATGAGGGGTCGCCAGTAGAGAAAAGTGAGGGCACCACACGCGAGGACCACCGGCGTGACCCAGCCGGCGATACGATCGGCGAGACGCTGGGTGGGTGCCCGCTGGTCTCGCGCCTCGCGCATCAAGGCGGCGATGCGATCGAGGAGCCGCGCGCCGGGGGGGCCATCGACGCGCATGGTAAAGGCGGCGTCGATGCTCACGGTCCCGGCACGCATCGTAGTCCCTGCGGCGACCGCCACGGGCTCGGTCTCACCACTCAACGCCGCCTGATCGACGTGGCCGTCGCCGGCGAGGCACACGCCATCCGCCGGGATGCCCTCGCCGGGGCGGACCTGGATCGTGTCGCCGACGCGCAGGTCATCGGCCACGACCTCTTGCCAGCCACCGTCCTGGCCGCGGCGGCGAGCCATGGTCGGGGCCAGGTCGAGCAATTGCGCGATGGCGTCGGTGGTGCGCGCCTTGGCGCGCGTCTCCAGATAGCGGCCGAGGGTGATGAGCACCAGCAGCCAGGTCGCCGTGTCGTAGAAGACCGCGCCGCCACCGGTGAGGGTGGTGCGCACCGACAGGCCGAATGCCGCGAAGGTGGCGATCCCGATCAGGGAATCGATGGAGAAGGTGAGGCGCCGCAGCTCGTCGGCGAAGCGGCGCAGCAACGGTACGCCGATCAGGGCCATCACCGGCGAGGCGAGCCCGAGAAGGAGGTACTCCAGGAGGAGGTTGAACCGGGCCGTGTCGGCCTCTGCCCCGAGCAGGGTGGGGGACGGAGCGAAGTACTCACCGTACCGGGCCAGCGAGAAGACCATCACGTTGAGGGAAAAGAACAGACCGAAGCCGAGGCGCAGCATGAGCCCTTGTGCGGCGCCGGCCTCGCTCTTTACACCGGTCACCCACAGGACGAGGTAGCAGCCGTAGCAGCAGAATATGTGCTCCTGCCCGCGGACCCGTGCCCGCAACGGGCGGATGGGAACGGGGAGATCGCATTGCGCGCAGTGGCCGGCCCGCATGTCTCACAAACCTTCTGCTGCCGCGTTGTGCTTGCTCCACGTGTTCGACGTACGGGCACGTACACCTGTGCGTTCGGAGCGGTGCGCGCCTTGTACCTCCGCACCCTCGCGCCGCCTCGCGACGAACGCGCGTGAGAAATGCGGGTTACCCGCCATGAGTCATCGGCATCGCGCCGTGGCGTTGCTGGCAGTGAGGCTCCAGTACCTCGCGTTCTCCGACCGATGCGTGGTTCATCCCGTGGTGGTGGTGTTCCATCCCCAACCAGGGCGCGACGCCGCGCCACCCGGTATAGGTGGCGAAGAGCAGGAGCAGCACCCCGAGGAGCCGGTAGGCGCGGGCGCGGACGGCGCCGGTGATCGGCCGTCCCACCACGGCCGTCGCCACCAGCGCGGGCATCGTGGACAGGCCGAGGATGGCCATGGTGGCCAGGGCATCGACCAGCCGCGCCTGGTGTGCCGCCTTGGCGACGAAGGCGTAGACCAGGGGACAGGGAAGAAAACCGTTCACCACGCCCACGAGCAGTCCACGACTCGCCGGCCGCAGGGCAAGGAGTGGTGCGAGGAGGTGGCCAAACACGGAGGCGAGGCCGTCGAGCACCGGCAGGCGCAGAACCCCGAGGATCTGCAGCGCAATGCCCCCCATGAGCAGGGCCGCGGCTACGGCGAGGATCGTCGTGGCGATCTGCCCCGGGAGCATTCGGTGGAGCATGAAGCCCGCCCAGCCGGCCCAGGCCCCGAGAAACAGGTAGGAGGTGGTCTTGCCCAGGTGGTACAGGAGCTGGGCGCCGAGGCGGCTTGGGCCCTTCGCCCCAGAATCGACGGTGAGCGGAAAGGCCCCGCACATGCCGAGGCAGTGAACCGAGCCGGTCACCCCCAGGGTGGCGAGGGCAAGGGTCTCTGCGGGCTGCATCATGGGCACCCTGTCACACGGTCTGGCAGGGGGCAAGGCGGCACGGGAGGTGGCGCGGATTACGGGTGGTGGTCCCGCCTCGGTACGGGGTCTCAGACCGGTGCGGGATTGAGGTGGTAAAGCAAGACGTAGATGACGACTCCGGTCACCGAGACGTACATCCAGATTGGCCAGGCAATCCGCGCCAGGCGGCGGTGGCGGTCGATCCGCCCGCGCAGGCCGAAGACGATGAGGGCGATCGCGAGAGGCGGCACGGCCATCGCCAGGGTGAGATGGGAGAACAGGATCGCGAGGTAGGTGAGCTTCGGCGCTCCGTGCATGTTGAAGGTGGTATTGTGAAAGTCACGCGACGCCTTGTGGATCACATACAGGACCAGGAAGAGGCTGGAGGTCGTGAAGGCGCAGAGCATGATGCGCCGGTGGGCCGCGACCATGCCCGCCTTGATGCGGCGTCGTCCCAACACCAGCAGGCCCGTGGCCACGGCATTCAGGCCGGCATTGACGGTGGGTAGGAAGGACAGGTCCATGCCGGCTAGACACCTTGTCGGACTTCGCTCATCCGCACCGGCAGGGCGGTACCGAGAAACGCCACCCCCAAGAAGAGGCCGCCCGCCAGGTGAAACGGGGCCACCGGGTAGAGGTCGTACAGCCCTGCCGCGAGTGGGCCCACCACGCGTGCCAGCGACGCGCTCGATTGAAAGGTCCCCATCACTATTCCCCGGGTTTTCGGCGTCGCCACGTGCGACGCGAGGCTCATGAGGGGTGGCTGGGTAATGGCGCGGCCCACCGCGGCCACGGTGAGCACCGCGAACAGAAATCCAATGACCGGGGCGAAGGGAATGGCCAGGAAGGCGACCGCCAGGAGCAGGCTCCCGGTGACCACCAGGGTGCGTTCTCCGAAGCGTGCCGCGAGGGCCTTCATTCCCCCACCCTGGATCGCGCCCATGACCACCGCCATGGCGACGAGGAGGAGGCCGAACTCCCGCGCGTCGAAGCCGAAACGGTCCTTCATGAAGTATGCGAAGACGATCTCGAGCTGCGTCACGCCGACGGAGAAGGCGAAGTATGCGATGCACAGGCGCAGCAGGAGTGGGTCGCGCAGCACCTGCCAGCGGTTGCCTGGACCCTCCGCGGACACGGTCGCGGCCGCGTGGCTCTCGGGTTCCGTCAGGGTGATGGCGGCGAACGCGAGGTTGGTGGCCGCGAGGCCTGCGGCAGCCAACATCGGGACGTGGTAGCCGAAGGGGGATAGGAGACCACCGATCGCCGGCCCGAGCGCGAAGCCGATGCCGAAAGAGGCCCCGATCATGGCCATCCAGCGGGTGCGCTCCGCCTCGTGCGTCACGTCCGCCACGTAGGCGGAGGCGACACTCACGTTCGCCCCGAATGCACCGGCGAGCAGGCGTGCGGCGAACAGGCCGGCGAGGGATTGGGCCAGACCGAGGAGCAGCAGTGACAGGGTAGTGCCGGTGACGGTGAGCAGGATCACCCGTCGCCGGCCGATGCGATCGGCGAGCCTGCCCCACAGCGGGGCGCACAGGAACTGTGCACCCGAATAGCTGGTGAAGAGCAGGCCGAGGATCGTGGCGTTCGCGCCGTAGGACTTGGCGTAGAAGGGCAGCACCGGCATCACGATCCCGAATCCGATCAGGTCGACGATGACGACGGTGAACAGCACGGCGAGGGATGCTTTGCGGCGCATGGGAGCTGGACCTATGAGGCGTGACGGATCATCTGCCGGTGGGCCGTGGCTGGCACGGGTGGCCATCCCGGCGTGCCGTTAACGGAAGGAACCGTAGCACCCTTCGCTTGCGGCGTCTGACCGGTGAAAGTCCCCTGTTCCAAGCCACGGGCTAGGTCGCAGGCATCGACCGGATGCAAAAACGGACCATGACCGTTGCATCGTGCATTGTCCGTCTGGCGAAGCCGGAACGGTGCAGGTCCGCTACGGCAGGGTGTCGACAATCGTCAGGGCCAGCCAGAGGGGCAGGTAGACGACGGACGCCTTGAGCAGACGGCGCGCGTCGGCCACCGCGCCGGACAGTGCGAGGTTCCAACCGAAGAGGCCGAACCCGAATCCAAGGGCGCCGACGCCCCAGACGTAGACCGAGCCAGTGAGCCCCATGTTCGTCGGTTGCAGGGAGACGATGAGCAACAGGGCACAGTAAATCAGGATGTGACGGAAGGCGCGCGCCCCTGTCGGATCGCTCGGCGGCAGCATCTTGAAGCCGGCCCTGCGGTAATCGTCCCGGTACATCCAGGCGATCGCATAGAAATGCGGGTGCTGCCAGAGGAACAGCACCGCGAACAGGATCCAGGCGCGCGGCTCGAGGTGTCCGGTGGCGGCCGCCCAGCCGGCGAGGGGCGGAATGGCCCCGGGGATGGCGCCCACGGAGGTGTTCAGCCAGGTGAGGCGCTTCATCGGCGTGTAGACCAGCACGTACAGGAAGGCGGCCAGTAGGACCAGGAATGCCGTGAGCAGATTCACTTGCAGCGCCAGGAGCAGGACTCCGGTGATGGTGAGGAGGGTGCCGAACAGTAAGGCGCGCATGGGGTGAATCAGCCCCGATGGAATCGCCCGGTTGCGGGTCCTCGCCATCTGCGCGTCGTGCTCTTGCTCGAGGTACGCATTGAGTGCTGCCGCTCCGGCGGAGCCCATGGCGATGCCGATCAGGGCCATGGCAAGTCGCGCCCCGTCGTGAAAGCCGTGACCACCAAGGTAGAAGCCAACGGACGCCGTCACCAGGACCATCGCTACGATCCTGGGCTTTGTCAGCTCGATGTAGGACCGGATATGCATTGTCTGCCGCACCTCGCAACGCGGAAAACCCCGTTAGCCAGGCGCTTGATGAGCACCAGTGACTGTGACGCCGGAGAGCACGGGGGAGCGAGCGCTGCCTCGCGTCCTCGGTGTGAGTCTTACGGGATGGCTCCGCAGGACCAGTAACATGGAGGTGCCCAGGACGGTCGCGCCGGTGACAACGTGCAGGCTGGTGATGTACGGGGCCTTGCGGCTCCATACGGTCAACGCTCCTAGGGTGACCTGTACTACCACGAGGAGATCGAGTGCCAGGACCGTCATCATGATCCTGCGCTGCACGCGGGCGGAGCGCAGGGCAAGGGCCGTGAGGGCGACGACCGCGATGACGACAGACAGGGCGCCGAGGCGATGGACGAAATGGATGACGACCTGGGCCATGGTCACCGGCTTGAGACCGATGTCGAAGCGCAGCGCATTGATGCGCGAGAGGGTCGGCGCGTCGAAGATGGGAACGAGTTGTCCACCTGCCAGGGGAAAATCGGGGATCGCGAGGCCGGAGCCGGTGTGACGCATCAGCGCGCCGAGGAGCAACTGGACGAAGATGATGGCGAGCGCCACCACGGACACCCGTCGCAGCGCCAACGAGCCGTCCGCGGAGTGGTGTTCTCGGCGCGATCGTTCGCGGGAGAGACTGTACGCGATGACGATGGTGAGCAGCAGGAAGGTCTGGGCGAGCACCGCATGGCTTACGGAGACCGGGGTGGGAAGCAGGAATAGCACCGTGATCCCGCCCAGCAGGCCCTGGGTGATGACCGCGGCCAGGGCGAGGAAGCCGAGGTTACGGAGCCAGCGCCGTTGCTCCGCTAAGGCGAGCCAGGTCGCCATCATCAAGGTCAGAAACCCGACGCTTGCGGCGACCATGCGATGGCCATGCTCGTAGAAGATCCCGCCCACCATCGGCGGGAAGACCATGCCATACGAAAGGGGCCAGTCCGGGACGGCCAGGCCGGAACCCGTACTGGTGACCAGACTGCCGACGAAGATCAGGAAGAAGGTCGAGAAACAGACCAGCTTGGCGTAGCGTCTGAGCCAGGGATTGGGTGAGCGTTCGGCCATCGTGCGTCGGTGGCGGTGACCAATGAATGGGCGTTCGTCGGTGCTGTCGCTTGGTGTGTCGGCGTTCGTCGCTCGGGTCTCGCGAAGAGTGAATTCCGGCGAGCCCTATGATTGCCGGAGGGCCGCCTCCTGCGCGGCCATCCATGCGTCGAAATCCTGCTGGGTGTCGACGGTGAGCATCCCCTTCATGCGGTAGTGGCCGAGGCCACACAACTGGGCGCAGGCGATTTCGGTGGGCTGATCGATACTGAGGGAGATCTCATGAACACCGTTGTCGATCAGATTGGTGATCGCATCTGGGTTTGGGTAAGACCCCTTCGCCAGAATTACGTTTCCAGCGGAGTCCTGGTAGTCCCGCATGGCCACATACCGGTCGAGGTTGCGGGTGGTGGGGAGGTGCTCGGTGATGGTCATCTCGCCACGGATCTGGTCCGTAGTCTTGTTGGGGACAAAATGAATCGGGATCCGCATGCCCGGTATGGTGTCCTGCTTCACCCGGAACTGGGGAAGGAAGAAGGAGTGGATCACGTCCTTCGACGACAGCTCGAGGATCGCCGGCCGATCCACCGGCAGGTGTAGTTGGTTGATGGTCGTGACATCGTCTGCGGCAGCCGGGTCGCTTCGGTCGAGGCCGATGGGATTGCCGGTCTCATCCACCAGGTCGATGGCGGTCTTGCCGAAGATGCCATCGGGACCCGGGTAGTGGATGTTCCAGGCAAATTGTTGGGCGACGACCCGAACAACCACGGGGTTCTGGGCCGCGGTAGGGAATGCGGAGGTCTTTTGCACCCAAAACGGAATGGAGAACCCCACCAGCAAGACCACCTCAATCGCCGCCACCGCGATCTCCACCCAGGTTGAGGCGTGCGTTTGAGAGCCATGGTAGTCCGCCTTGGGGTTGCGACCACGGCGAAAGCGGATCAACGCGAAGAGGAAGTAACATCCCCACCCGACGAACAGGGCGAGCATGAGCCAATGGACCCACCCGATCAGGTTGTCGACCTGAGCGGCATGGGTAGACGCAGCGGGTGGCAGTGGAAGTCCTAACATGCGACTTGCCCTCCTGATTGAGCGATGGTGGTTCGACGCCGCGAGCGGACGGCGAGCCCGATGAACATGGCCAACATGCCAACAATCACGAAATAGGTCACGCCGATCATGACCCAGAGCGCCATTCCCAGGCCTTTGGTCATCGGGTCATCAGGTGCGCCGAAACACGTCGAGCAGGCCAGGCTCACGGCGGGTGAGCTAAACAAGGCCAACAGCACCGCGATGGCCAGCGTTTGGGGTCGATCGGTCTTCATCGGATATTCATGGATCTCATGCGTTGTAGGAACTTGAACCCATAGAGGATCAATCCGAGGCCGCACAAAAACGCCACAGGCCCGCCTGCTCCATAGCAGGCGTTCCCGGCGGCGGCATCGGCGGCGATACACCAATAGGCGAAGCCCCAGCAGAGCAAGACGGCGACGCAGATGAACAAGACGTGAAATGCCTTAAGAGACATGGTGTCCCGGCTCCTCAACCACCACGGGGCTCTGGATATAATCTCCCTGCTGATCCGCGATCGCGCCGATGATCAGGAATAACAAGGCCACGAGGAACACGGCGGTCACCGCCAGGACCATGTGGACGACCTTGCTTTCGGTCGGCAGATGCATGAAGTAGTACGCGACCAAGGCGGCGTTCACGATGGCGATGATCAGCGCGATGGTGACGCCCGGCGCCACCGTCGTGGTTAGATACGAAGCCGCCACGTTGACCAGCGTGAGGATTCCCACTGCGGCAAAGACCGCAATGTACACGCGGACATGGTTCTTGACGTCGAACTCTGCGTGCTCAGTACTCATCTGAACCTCCTCCGGTCCTAGCCCGGTAGTCCTACAGGAGATACAACACCGGAAATAGGAAGATCCACACCATGTCCACGAAGTGCCAGTACAGCCCGGCGGACTCGATGCGATTCGTGAATTGATTCGGGGCGGTGTGCCACATCTTGCTCCCCGGTCCCCAGAAATAGGCATTGACGACCACCCCACCCAACACATGCAGGCCGTGCAGGCCGGTCATCGTGAAATAAATCGCCAGGAACGTATTGGTGGACGGATAAAGGTGGTGGTCGAGCTTCATGCTGTATTCGAAGCCCTTGACCACCAAGAACACCACGCCCAGCAGAACCGTGAGGCCGAGGTAGAGGCGGAATTTCCCGAATTCCCGTACCTTACACGAGGCCCAGGCGAGGAGCATGGTGACCGTGGAGGTGATCAACAAGACGGTGTTGAAGGTGGCGAGGGGAACGTTGAGGACGCTGGCACCCACTGGCCAGGTGCCGGCCGGGGCGCCGACGCGGAGCAGGACGTAGCTCGAGAACAACGCGCCGAACAGCATGATCTCGGAGGCCAGGAAGAGCCAGATCCCGACCTTGGCGTTGTATAGGCCCGTATCCGGGCGCGGCGAATCGATGTAGGGAATGACCACGGACGACATTTATGCACCCTCCGTCAGGTGTTGCGGGAAGAAATCCGTGGTACGTCCGGGGGTGCTGTACTCGTAGGGTCCCCGGTGAACGACGGGAAGCGTCGCGAAGTTGCCATGGGGTGGCGGTGTCGGCGTGGCCCACTCCAACGTCGTGGCCTCCCAGGGATTATCACCGACTTTCATACCCTTCCAGATGCTCCAGAAGAGATTGAAGATGAAGGGAAGCTGGAACAGGGCCAGGGTCCAGGCGGAGTAGGAGATCACCTTGTTCAGCGGCAGGACCGCCTGGGCATGGGCGTAGGCGGCGCCGCCGTCCCACAGCCGTCGCGAAACCCCGGCGAGGCCTTGCCATAACATGGGCAAGAAGATGCCGTTCATCATCACGAAAGAGCCGAAGAAATGGATCTTGCCGAGAGTTTCGTTCATGCGACGTCCAGTGATCTTCGGGAACCAGTAATAGATACCGGCGAACAGGGCGAAGATCGTGCCAGGCGCTACCACGTAGTGGAAGTGGCCGATGACGTAGTAGGTATCGTGGAGATGGATGTCGGCGGTAGAGAGGCCAAGCGGCAGGCCCGTCAGGCCACCGATGCCGAACATGGGCAGGAATCCGAGGGCGAAGAGCATCGGGGTGTTGAACCGGATGGAGCCACCCCATAGCGAGATGAACAATGCGGACAAGATGATCACCGAAGGGATGGAAATAATCATCGTGGTGGTTTGGAAGAACGCGTTGATCGCGGTTCCCATACCGGTCAGGTACATGTGATGAGCCCACACGAGGAACGACATGAAACCGAGGAAGAACGTCGAGTAGACCAGCGACCTGTAACCCCACAAGGGTTTGCGGGTGTTGTTTGCGATGATCTCTCCGACGATGCCCATCCCGGGGAGGATAAGCACGTAGACCTCGGGGTGCGCCAAGAACCAGAACAGATGTTGCCAGAGCAATGCGCTTCCTCCGCCGGCCACCTCCAGCGGCTCGCCGCTCACCACGAGCCCGCTGGGGAGGAAAAAGCTGGTGCCGGCTAGACGGTCCATGAGCTGCAAAATGCCGGCGGCCTCCAGGGGAGGGAAGGCCAGCAACAACAGGAAGGAGGTCACGAACTGCGCCCACACGAAGAACGGCAGGCGCATCCAGGTGAGCCCCTCGGTGCGGAGTTGGATCGTCGTCGTGAGAAAGTTCACCGCGCCGAGGAGGGAGGAGGTGATCAGGAAGACCATGCCCAAGAGCCACATCGTCTGGCCGGTGAAGATGCCTCCGGGAACGGTCACTTCGGCCAGGGGGGAATACGAGGTCCAGCCGGATTGTGCGGCGCCGCCCGGAACAAAAAAGCTGGCCAACATGATCAGACCGCCCGGGAGGAAGATCCAGTAGCTGGCCATATTCAACTTGGGAAAGGCCATGTCCGGGGCGCCGATCTGGAGCGGCAGCACGTAATTCCCGAAGGCGCCGACGGCCAACGGCACGACCCCCATAAACACCATGATCGTGCCGTGCATGGCCCCGAGCTGGTTGTAGAACTCCGGCAGCATCCTGCCACCGACCATACTTTCGTCGGAGAACCACGACCCAATCAGCGGCAGCGGCTCACCGGGGTAGGCGAGCTGCCAGCGCATCAGCATCATCAGGCAGAAACCGAAAAACAGAAACACCAGTGAGGTGAGGCCGTACTGAATACCGATCACTTTGTGATCGAGCGAAAAGATGTACTTACGCCAGAACGGCAGCTCTTCGTGATGTGCTTCGGACATTGTTACACTCTTGGCTATGGGGATGGTTAAGGATGCGTCACTACCCCGAAACCAGCATCATGAGGAGATGCCGGCTGTCTATCAATCGCGACACGAAAAAACTACGGAAGGTGGCCTGTAGACTCAAGCGTGATGGTGAGTGACTGAGGTTCCGTGTCGCCTGGCGATCTCCCGTGAAGGGGTGGTGAGGTGTTGAAAGGAGCAGGTGACCGAGGCGGCGTGGACCACAGTTATCATAAGTACTGTAGTGATGGTCAGAGCTACACCAGCCGCCCGATGCGTAGCCATCACGTTCATCAGCGTCAGAATCACCACCGCCCCAAATACGGCGGTGTACACGCGCACCTTTCCCTCGATGTCTTCCGCGTGTTCGGCGCTCATCCGGTCCTCACTCCCGGGTTCCAAAGCCCAAATTTGGCAACCAGAATAGAATCCAGAAATTGGTCGGGACTCGTCAAGCGTTAGTTCGCGCGAGGCTGTTCCCTGCGTGTTTTTCCTTAGCTCCAAGCCAGTTCCGTGGCGTGGCCCGCCGCGGGGAAGGTCCTCCCCTCTGGTTCGTGGCGGCCACATCGGCGGCGGCGACTCGTGGCGATCGGCCGCCCACGGCAGGCTCCACGTTGTCCTGTGACGGACTTGCGTCGGCGGCAAACGGCTTCGCGCGGTGCGTCCCATGTCCTCCGGACTCCTGCGTGGCGATGCCGAGGGGCGAACGGCGTGCACTCAGGGGTCGGTCCGGTCGCCACCAGCCCGCAGCAACACAAGCAACAACGACTGTGACAGAGTGCCTCTTGCAGCCGCTGGGATCGGTTGGCATCATCCGCCGCCGCTAGCCCGCATTTCTCACCATGAATCTGCTGCGCCCGCGCAACCGCCCGCATCTCCTGGCCGGGTCCTCGTCCGAGTCCTCGACAACCTGCAAGGTTGCCTGCAGGCTCGGACTTGCGGGCCAGCCAGGATCTACGCGCGTTTGCACGGTCTCGCCACGATCCCTGGTGAGAAATGCGGGTTAGGTCGTGTGATGAACAGACACGGAAATCGGTAACCGGAGCAGCGTGTCCCGTGGCGCGGCGGATCGCGACGCAACCCTTGGGTGAGTCAGCGCGCCGCCTTATGCGCGAGGAGGAGGAGGAGTGGTATGGCCATCGACCGACTGCTGTGTATTGGTGCGCTCGCCGTGCTCATGTCAGGCATCGCCGCCACGGCCCAGGAGGACGACCCGTCCAAACTGGCGGCTGCCCTCGACCAACGGGCGCTTGTTCAACGTGGGAAGGTGGTCTACGAGCTCTACTGTGCGGGCTGCCACGGCATCGACGGCGCCGGCAACGGTCCGGCGGCCCGTTGGCTGGATCCCAAACCGCGAGATTTTCAGCGTGCCGCCTTCAAGTTCCGCACGACGCCCAGCGGCGCGTTGCCGACGGATGAGGATATACACCGCACCATCACCCGGGGCGTTTTTCGCAGCTCGATGCCGGCCTGGTTTCTGATGCCGGAGACGGACAAGGTGGCCGTCATTCAGTACTTGAAGACCTTCTCCGGTCGCTGGAAGGATCCCTACGAATACGACAACCCGATCCACATACCGGAGCCTCCGGAGTTCGTCGGCACGTCGGAGTCGATCGCCCGCGGCAAGGAGCTCTACGGCTTGATGAAGTGTGCGAACTGCCACGGCGAGAGCGGCCGTGGAGACGGGCCTTCCTCGGCCGACCTGAAGGACGACGAAGGTCGCCGAATCGTGCCGTTCGACTTCACCAGCGGCGTCCTGAAGGGCGGTCCCGGTCTGAAGGACATCTACCGCACCTTCTCTACAGGTCTCGATGGCACGCCGATGCCCAGCTATTTTGATTCCCTACCCATCGACGACGATCGCTGGCACCTGGTGTCGTACATCATCTCGCTGCGCGGCTAGTAAGTAGCGGGTCGTGCACCACCACGTCCGGTATTCGAGAGGTTTTGGAGGAGGAGACATGGCAGCCCAGACCCTAGAGCGCCCATTGGTAGACGAAGGCATCGTCAAGGCCTTCTTCGCCGCGGGCATGGTGTTCTTTTTGGTCTCACTGACGGGGGGGTTCTTGTTCTCCCTGCAGTTCATGCAGCACTACCCCTTCCCGAACGTGGAGTGGCTATCACCGGGGCGGGTGCGGATGGTGCATACCAATATGGTGGCCTACGGCTTCCTGGTGAACGTCTTTCTCGGGGCGATGTCGTGGGCGATCCCCCGCCTCACCGGCCGGCCGCTCCTGTTCGGGCGCCTGGCGTGGCTCCTGTTCTGGGTCTGGCAGATGATTCTCTTGCTCACCCTGGTGGGACTTCTCACCGGCCATGCCCAGGCTACCGAGTGGGGCGAGACGCCGACCGGTTTCCGCCCGCATAGCTTCAACTTGGCGGACATGAACTGGGCGCCGGTCGATTTGTTGGTGGTGGTGGCCTTTCTGCTGGTGTCCATACACATGTACACGCCGATCCTGAAGGCGCGCGAAAAGTCCATGTACGTCACCCTCTGGTACTTGTCCGCGGCCTTCATCTGGACCGCTCTCACCTACGTCATGGGGAATTTCTTCCCCGAGTACTTCGTGCCGGGTTCCGCAGGCGCCGCGATCACCGGTCTCTATATCCACGATCTGGTGGGTCTGTTCGTCACCCCGGTGGGCTGGGGACTCATGTATTACTTCGTGCCCTTGATCATCGACAAGCCAGTCTGGTCCCACGGCCTCTCCCTGATCGGCTTTTGGGCACTGGCCTTCTTCTACCCGCTGAACGGCGTGCACCATTTTCTCTGGTCGCCGATCCCGATGTATGCCCAGTACGGCGCGGTGATTTCCACCATCGCAGTGGAGGTGGTGGTGACCACGGTGGTGGTGAACTTCTTCGCGACCTTGATCGGGTCGGGCCAGTACCTGCGGGACAACCTGCCGATTCGCTGGTTCTACACCGGCATGATCTTCTACTTCACTACCTGCCTGCAGTGCGCAGTGCACACGACCCTCACGGTGCAGAAGATCATCCACTTCACCGACTGGGTAGTCGGCCATTCCCATTTGGTGATGTTCGGCACGTTCGGCTTCTGGGCCCTGGGGATCATGCTCCATCTCTGGCCGAAGCTGACCGGCAATGCCTGGTACAGCGAGCGCCTCAACCACTGGCATTTTTGGCTGAGCGCCATCGGCCTGTTCGTGATGTTCTGGGATTTGACCATCGCCGGACTGATTCAGGGGTTCGTCTGGCAGTCCCTCGCCCTCTGGGAAGAATCCCTGCTCGCCTCGGCACCGTATTGGGCGGTGCGCGCCGTCGCGGGCACGGCGATCGTCATCGCACAGTTCTTGTTCGCCTTCAACATGTGGATGACCGCACGCGGCGCGCAGCCGGCCTATCGCCCCGCGACCCAGCCCGCCTAAGGGGGAGACAGCAATGGAACGGTTCTCAACGATCTTCCTCCTCGCGGGTGTGGTCTTCTTCGCGTTGTCCGTCTGGGTCATGGCATGGCTGCCGATCGCTCATCTACGGGACATCCGGCACACCAGCCTGGACGTGATCAGCGAGAAGGTCAGTCCGGAGTTTGCTCAACTCGCGGAGATGTTTCCCGAGTCGTTCAAGAAGCATTACCCCGCAGGTGTCACCCCGGCCTCGTACAAGAAGGCCCTGCGCCTCGGCCGCGACACCTACGTCGCCGAGGCGTGCTGGCACTGCCATTCGCAGTTCATCCGGCCAGTGTCCAACGAGGCGATCCGCTTTGGCCCCGTCTCCACCGCCGGCGAGTATCAGAACGACCTCCAGTTCCCACACCTATTCGGGACGCGTCGCGTGGGGCCAGACCTGATCCGGGAGCACGGCGTGCACACGAACGATTGGCACGTGGCGCACTTCTGGAATCCCCAGGATGTAGTGCCCACCTCGGTGATGCCCCGCTATCCATGGTTCTTCGACCATCCCGGCGATCCGGACACGGCGACCCTCAACGAGCGGGGGATCGCCATCATCACTTACGTGCAATGGCTCGGAAGCTGGGTGACGAGCTATCCGGCCACGCTGTATAACCTCGACGCTGCCAATGGAGGTGCGTGATGGAGCCCACCGTGCGCGAGCGCAACCCGTTCATCAGTTGGTTCGCGTTCCTGGTCGTCGTCTTTGCGGGCCTGGGCTTCACCTATAAGCTCACCCAGTTCATCCGCACGATGCTCAACGACGAGGTGGAAGGCTTCGCCCTGGTGCCCGTCACTACCTACTTCGTCGTCGGCATCGGTTACCTGTGTCTCTTCGTCTGGTCTTACCTCCAAGGCCACTACAAGGACGTCGAGGCGCCGAAGTTCCGGCTCCTGGAGAGAGAGGCCGAGTACGACGCCGAGCGTGAACGAACCGGCACGTTGATTTACCGCGATTGATCTTCGCCTGGGAGAGAGCGATGCGAGAGGAACATAAGAAAGACAACTTGACCTACGTGGGCAACAGCGTCCCCTGGTGGATGGTGCTGCTCTACGCCTCCTACATGGTCATGACCTTCAGCTATCTTGGGACGTTCTTCTTCCGCGATCTGGCGGACTGGAACGCGGACCCGCAGCGGATGCAGACCAATCTGTGGCAGGGCCGCGACATCGAGAACCAGGAGTGGCACGATCGGGATGCCGGCGGCGAGTACGTGGACGAGAAGGGCGGCTGGGGCTTCATGGTCAACGACTAGCGGGGAGGCTCGCCCCCGATGGGGAGCCAGCATCCTCCATTGCGCGCGGCTTGTTGCGCCGCGCATGACGGTTGCCGTTGATTGCGCTCGTAACCGGCGGGTCGGGCGGCATTGGTGGGGCGGTCGCTCGCAGTCTGGCGGCCCTCGATTATGGGGTGGTCGTTCACTACCACCGGCAACGTGATGCGGCGATGGCGCTGGTCGCGGCGGTGGAGACCGCCGGCGGCGCCGCTTGGGCCATCGGGGCGGACCTGAGTCACGAGGCGAGCACCACGTCCCTGTTTGCGGCGATCGATCGGCTGGATCGACCCCTGGCCGTGGTGGTTCATGCGGCCGGTACCATCGACGACCGCCGCCTGTCGCGCCTGGACGAAGCCGCGTGGGACGGGGTGGTCGACAGCAATCTGAAGAGCGCGTGGCTCGTGATACGCGAGGCCGGCCGGAGAATGGTTGCCCGGCGTGACGGCCACCTCCTCCTCCTCTCGTCGATTGCCGGGGTGCGTGGCCGCGTCGGCCAGGCAAACTATGCCGCGGCCAAGGCCGGGGTGATCGGCTTGGCCAAGGCGGCGGCGCACGAGCTGGGCCCCTCGGGGGTGCGGGTCAACGCCGTGATCCCAGGCTTTCTCCCCACGCCCATGACCGCCGGGATTCCGGAGGCCGCGGTGGCCGCGGCGCGGCAAGACAACGTCCTCGGCCGGTTCTCCACCCTGGAGGAGGTCGCCGCCACCATCGCCCACCTGGCGTCGACTCGCCACGTGAGCGGTCAGGTCTTCAACCTCGATAGCCGGATCCTGTGACCACGGTCACCGCGCACTCCTCAGCTTGACAAGCGCGGTCCACGACGATCGCCGATCGCCGGGCGAGGTGACTCGTGAATCGGGGGTCGAAGCCGGCCTGTAAGCCGGATTCTGTGGACGCCCGGGGTTACCCCCATTGGGCGAACGGTGGTCATTCCTCTAGGCCTGCGGTCACCCACAGGCTCCAGCGACCAACCCGACGGTCTGGGCGGGCCACCCTTGACGCCGTCCTATTTGGTCTTGCTGCGGATGGGGTTTACCGAGCTGCCGGAGTTACCCCCGACACTGGTGCGCTCTTACCGCACCCTTTCACCCTTGGTCCCCCGAACGGGGGGCCGGTCTCCTTTCTGTGGCACTTTCCCTGGGGTCACCCCCGCCTGCCGTTAGCAGGCATCCTGCCCTGTGCAGTCCGGACTTTCCTCCCGTCCCATCACGAATGACGGAACCGGCGACCACCCCGCCGACTTCGACCCAGCCGCATTGTACCACGCCGCCGCCGATCTCTCCCCAGTGATCGTCACCCCGCTTCGGGGCGGGCTTCGCCCTGCCCGCAGCCGGCTTTCCTCGCGTGTGGCGTTGCGGCACGCTGTGGCCATGCCACTCCCGGACCGTCACCCACGCCCGACGGTGGACATCATCATCGAAATGGACGATGGGCGCATCGTCCTCATCGAGCGCCGCTTCCCGCCGCCCGGCTGGGCGATCCCCGGCGGCTTCGTCGACTACGGGGAGACTCTGGAAGCCGCGGCGAAGCGTGAGGCGTGGGAGGAGACGAGCCTGGAGGTGGAGCTGCTCGGCCAGCTCAAGAGCTACTCCGACCCCCGCCGCGACCCCCGCCGGCACACCATCACCACGGTGTTCATCGCCCGCGGCCGGGGGGAGCCGCGCGCGCAGGATGACGCGGCCAACCTCGGGTTGTTCGCACCGGACGCCCTGCCATCGCCCCTGGCCTTCGACCATGACCAGATCCTCGCCGACTACCGTGCGTGGCGGCGGGAGCGGTGGCGCCTCGGCCCGTGAAGCCTGGCGTCGCGGCGCGGTTAACGCGACGGTTCGAGGAGCGAAAAGAGGTCCGTCTGGGCGGGACCACGTGCGGCCGGGAGGCTTGGCGACCACAGGCCCAGACGCCGGCAGTGGAGGGCGAAGAGGTCGGTGATGGCCTGCCAGCGCGGGCCCGTGCCCCGCATGCGTGCACCGAAGCGCGGGTCGTTGAGGCGGCCGTCGCGCAGCTCGCGCAACCCGTTCCATACCTTGACCGCCTTCTCCGGTAGGGTCGCTTCGAGACGCTCGCGGAACACCGGGAGCACCTCGGCGGGGAGGCGCAGCAGGGTCATGGCGGCGCTCGTTGCACCCGCGTCGCGTGCCGCCGTGAGGATGGCCGGGATCTCCCGGTCGTTGAGCCCCGGGATGATCGGCGCCACCATCACCCCCGTGGGGATCCCGGCGGCGGCGAGGCGCGCGATGGTTGCCAGGCGCTGGGCCGGGGCCGGGGCGTACGGCTCCAGGGCATGGCTGATCGCCTCATTTGCGAAGGGAACGCTGATGTTCACCGTGGCGCCAGCCACCTGCGCGAGCTCTGCCAGCAACTCCACATCGCGGCAAATCAAGCGACCCTTGGTGACTACCGTTGCCGGGTTACGGTGGGCGAGGCAAACCTCGAGGCAACGGCGCGTCAGGGCGTAGCTCGCCTCCAGCGGCTGATAGCAGTCGGTGTTACCGGAGAAGTGGATCACCTCACCGGTCCAGGTGCGACGCAGCAGCTCGCGTTCCAGGAGCTGCGGGGCGTTGACCTTCACCACCAGCTTGCGCTCGAAGTCGGTGCCGGCGCCCCAGTCGAGATATTGGTGGCTGGGACGGGCATAGCAGTAGGCACAGCCGTGATAGCACCCACGGTAGGGGTTGGCGCTCCAGCGGAACGGAATGTCCGGGCTGTCGTTGGCGGTGAGCAGCGACCGCGCCTCTTCCTCGAAGACTTGGAGCGCCACCGCCGGCGGCTCGCCGAGCCACTCCACGTGGGTCGAGAGCCACGGGTTTGGCGGGTTGGAGATGGGGCGGGCCATGGAGGATACCCGGAGGTCAGGCGGCGCCGGCCGGGGCGCTTACGCGGCCGCCAGTCACGGCGTGACAATCACGGGGGTGAGGCGACATACCCCGTCTCCGTCACCAGCCGCGCCAGCTCCGCCGGTGTGACGGCCGCGGGATCGAAGGTGACGGCGCAGGCGTTGCGCTGGTGGTTGGCCTTGGCATGGCGCACGCCACCATGGGCGAGCAGGGCCTTCTCCACCCGCGCCTCGCAATGCGGACAGGTCATGCCGGTGACGGTAAGGCGCAGCTCTTGATCTGCCATGGGATCTCCTCGACGGAAAGAGCAGAGCTTCATCGTCCCACGTCCGGGACCATCAGTCACTCCATGAGGGCGATGTAGACGTCGTGGCCACGGGCGTAGAGCGCCGCCGCGGCGTCGGCGGCGCTCGCCTTCGAGGGGTAGCGGCCGACTCGCACCCGGTGGAACTGACGGCCGTTGACTGCGGCAGCTTCGATGCGCGGCACCACACCCTCGCCGCGGAGTCGGCTCGCCAGGAAAGTGGCGCGGGACGGGTCGGTGAACGCGCCGAGTTGCAGGGTGTAGACATAATGATCGGGCGACCCTTCGCGGGTCGCCGGCTCGGCGTAATAGAGAGGACGGCCGGTGCCGCGGCGCACGACCTGGATGCGGACCGGCGCGAGCCCGTCCTCCAGAAAGCCGAGCTGCCACGCGGCCGCCTTCGAACAGTCGATAATGCGGCCCCGCACGTACGGTCCGCGGTCGTTGACCCGCAGGTCGAGGCGGTGACCGTTGGCCCGGTTCTGCACCCGGATGACGGTGCCGAGGGGGAGGGTCTTGTGGGCGCAGGAGAGCTGGTACATGTCGTAGCGCTCGCCATTGGCGGTGAGGCGGCCGTGAAACGGCTGGCCGTACCACGAGGCGA
>DASWHD010000155.1:0-26921 GCA_036393335.1 bacterium | reverse complement strand
ACCCCTCATCCCCCATCCCGGATTTCCTCAAGGCGTCTTGTCCTATCTCCGGACCAGGATTCGTCGCCACCGCGTGGCGAGGACTGCAAGTCAGTCGAGGCTCACGGTCACGAACGAGGTGAAGCCGGTCTTGTCCTCCAGCTCCGCGGCGGCGCTCTCGGCGGCGACACGGGTCGGGTAGTCGCCGATCCGGACGCGGTGCACCTCCCCTTCGTCCGGGAGCGTGGCGCTCACCACGAAGGCGGGAAAGCCGGCGTCCTTGAGGCGGCGCGCCAGATCGCCGGCCTGTTCGAGGTCCGGGAAGCTCTGTACCTGGATCGCGTACACCTGGCCCGGCGCGGCGGCGATCACCGCGGGCGGCAGGGCCGCGGCCGGCACCGACGGTGGCTGCTCAGGCGGTGACACGACGGCCGTGTCCGGCACCGCCGCCGGCGCCGTCTTGGGCTTCGCCTCGGGAACCGGTAGCGGCACCGCCGGGGCTCCCTCCGGCACGGGCGTCGGGGCGACGGGGCGGGGGGCGGGCAGGCTCGCCGGAGCGTCGGGGGTCGTGGGGCCCACGCCGACCCCGATCACGCTGGCGATCTGTACTCCGGAGGCGATGCCGAGGACGTAGACCACGCTCCCGAGGATGATCAGCGCGCGTTTCGAGAGGCCGGGGGTTTCGGTACGCTCGATGATCTTGTCTTCGTCGCGAAGGCTACGAGGCATGGCTGCTCCCGGTGGATCTCGAAACGATCGTGGTGCGCGCCCCTATACCATACGGCACCCGCCGGCGGCGAGGCGGGCAGATCAGGCGACGACCCGCAGGTGTGGGCTCCAGGCGCCCTCCCCCTGGCCCCCTCCCGGCGGGAGGTGTTTTGCGAGGACGGGCCGGCGCCCCCCTCCTGCTCCCCTACGCAAACACGCGTAGATCATGGCCGACTCGCCGATACTGTCGGCGAGCCACCCCCACAGGGCCTGCCGCGCCACAGGCGCGGATCGCGGATGCAATCCGCTCCTACCCGCTCGTCGAGGATGCAGGCATCGGGCCCTCGGCGCGGTGGATCGCCAGGGCCTGGGCGATGGCCTGGACCATGCCGCGGGCCTTGTTGCGGGTCTCTTCGTATTCATTCTCGGCCAGCGAGTCGGCGACGATGCCGGCGCCCGCCTGGATCTCCGCCACGCCGTTGGCCAGGCGCACGGTGCGCAGGGCGATGCAGGTGTCCAAGGTGCCGTCGAGGCCGATGTAGCCCACCGCCCCGGCGTAGGAACCGCGGCGGTCGGGCTCCAGCTCCTCGATGATCTCCATGGCGCGGATCTTCGGCGCGCCCGAGACCGTGCCCGCCGGGAAGCACGCCGGCAGGGCATCCACCGCATGGTAGCCCGCCGCGAGCCGGCCGCTGACGTTGGAGACGATGTGCATCACGTGGGAATAGCGCTCGATCACCATCAGCTCGTCCACCTTCACGGTGCCCGGCTCGCTGATCCGCCCCACGTCGTTGCGCCCGAGATCCACCAGCATCAGGTGCTCGGCGCACTCCTTGGGGTCGGCCAGCAGGTCCTGCTCGAAACGCAGGTCCGCCGCGCGGTCGCGGCCGCGGGGCCGGGTGCCGGCGATCGGGCGCACGATCACCTCGCCGCCCGCCACCTTCACCAGCACCTCGGGCGACGAGCCCACCAGGGCCTGGCCGGCGAGCTCCAGCAGGAAGAGGTAGGGCGACGGATTGATGGCGCGCAGCACCCGGTAGAGGAGCAGGGGCGGCAGGTCGTCCACCGCCACGGTAAAGCGCTGGGAGAAGACGGTCTGGAAGGTGTCGCCCGCGCGTATGTACTCCTTGATCCGCTCCACCGCGGCGCAGAAGGTGGCGCGGCTCATGTTGGAGGCCGGCTCCGGCAGCAGGCCCGCCACCTCGGGCAGGGCCAGGATCCCGGCCGTGCGGCTGGGTCGCTCCAGCAGGGCGCGCAGGCCGGCTAGTCCCTCCGCGCCGCGCCGTTCCAGCTCCGCCGGCGGCGTGCCCTCGGGCGCCACCACGTTCACCACCAGGCGCATGCGGTTGGCGACGTTGTCGAATACCACCGTGCGGTGCGGCAACATCAGGGAGAGCTGCGGCTGACCGTCGGGCCGCGGCGGCAGGCGCCGCACCAGCGCCTCGAAGTCGAAGATCAGGTCGTAGGCGAAGTACCCCACCCAGGCGTCGAACTGGCTCGGCAGGCTGCCGCCCTCGGTTGCGGCGAAGCGCCGCCGCAGGTCCGCCAGCAGCTCGGTCGTCGAGCAGGCAAGGCGCTCCTCCCGCCCCTCGTCGCGCAGCTCGACGCGGAAGTCGCCGGGATCCCCCTCCACCACCACCGCCGGCTCGTCGCCGAGCAGGGAGTAGCGGCCCCAGTTCTCGCCGCCTTCGACGCTCTCCAACAAGAAGCGGTAGGACCGCCGTGGCAGCCGCTGGTAGACCGACACCGGGGTCTCACCGTCGGCGAGGCACTCCCAGTGGAAGCTGCGGACGGTGTAGCGGTCGGACATGGTTTAGCTGTCAGCGGTCGGCTCTCAGCGGCAACGAAGACGATGGCTAGGAGCTGACCGCTGAAAGCTATTTTCAGCGCAACACGAGGTTGCTCCGCACCTGCCGCACGCCCGCGACCGCACGGGCCAGGCGGATCGCCTCATCGATCTCCCGCTGGTCGGTGGCGATCCCCGTCAGATAGACGATACCGAGGTCCACTTCCACGTCGACGTTGAGGCCGCGCACCAGGGGACTCTTGAGCAACTCCGTCTTCACCTGCGCCTCGATCAGGGAGTCGTCGACCATCTCGCCGGCGGACTTGTCGCTCCGCGCCGCAGCGTAACCGCCGACACCGCCGGCCGCCGCCCCGGCCCCCACCGCGGCCCAGCAGCCGGCGCTGCCGGCCGCCAGGGCACCGGCAAGGAGCAGGTGCAAGACCCCCTGCGTATAGCGATACACCTTGCTAGCGTTACGTTTCTTGAAGGAATTCATGATGAGACCCGTCCAGTGGGGTAAACGGCGGCTATTCTGATGGGCGACACCACGAAGGTCCATACCGTCCTCGACATCCGCGGGGTGACCTGCCCGCTCACCTTCGTGCGAACCAAGCTCGCCCTGGAGAAGATGGCGTCCGGCGAGGTGATCCGGGTGGTGGTCGACGCCCCCTCGGCCGCGGACAACGTCCCCCGCTCCCTCACCGGCGCGGGCCACACGGTGCTGGGTGTGACCGAGACGAGCGATGGCGTGTGGGAGATCGTGGCGCGCAAGGGCGGGCGGTAGCCGGGCAACCGCGGTGGCGCCCCGGCCGTTCTGTTTCGCGGCGGATGCGAGCCGGTTCTCCGTCGTCGAGATCGTGTGACCCGGATCCGGCTGCCCTTTCGGCCTCCCGGAGGAAGGCGGTCACCGGCACGCCGGTCGAAACCGACAACCCGTCGCCGCCCAGGAGACTGCCAGGCGCTCAGCATCGGTGGGCACTGTGCCGGCCGTTGTTGCCGCGGTCTTTCGCTCTTGCGATCACAACCGCTCGCGCGTCTGCTAGCTTGAAAGAGAAGGCTGCAACATCGAACGCCGACAACTTTTGTGGAGGTGGATGATGAACAAGACCGTAATCTTCGCCGGGTCGATCGCGATCGCAATGACAGCGTGCGGCCCACCACCTGAGAGCCCGGACGAGGGAGGAACCCCTGCCGAGACAGAGTCGGTGACGGTGACGCTGCCCGCCGGTGACGTCGAAGCGGGGCGCCAGGCCTTCTTGGATCTCAAATGCACTGCCTGTCATCGCGTCCCGTCTGAGCCGGAGTTCCCGCCGCCGGTCAGTACCAACCTCGGGCCGACCATCGATTCGCGACTGGTCGGCCGCAACCTCTCCGATCTGGCGACCGCCATCATATCGCCGTCGCATGAAATCAGTCCCAAGGCCAGCGCCGAGGTGCACGCGAGCCTTGAGGGCGTGCTCTCGCCCATGGGGGACTACAGCGGTGTGATGACCGTCCGTCAGCTCGTGGACCTGAATGCGTATCTCTATATGCGTTCGATGAGGTAGGGGTCTTTGGACTCGGCGTCGCCGTGCCGTCCGGCGGCTCGATACGACGCCCTGATCCAGACTTCTTCCCGCGACGCTTCAGGAAGCGGGGAAGGCCGAGCCCGGCCGGCAGGGAAGATCCCCTGTCTCCAGCGACACGCCGTGGGGCAGGCTCACCCCCCGGCGGTAGAGGGTGCCGCGCCGGCGATGCGGCCGCGGGCCCAGTCCAGCTCGGCGGCGATGGCCGCGACGAGGGAGTCGCGGCCGTCCGGACGCTCGCCCTCCGGCAGGGTCAGCCAGGTGTAGGTCTCGACCTCGAGGTGGTGGCACGCCCCCGGTTCCACCACCGCCGCCAGGGCACGCTCCAGCTCCGGGCGGGTCGTGGCGAGACCACCGACACCGGCGCGATGGATCGGCACGTGGTAGTGGATGCGCCACGGCCCGCTCACCGGAAAGCGACCGGCGGCCGCCGCATCCAGGGCCTCCGGGAGGTCGTCGACCGCTGCCAGGGCGCCGCCCTGCCCGGCGGCCCTTACCTGGTGCAGAAAGCGCGGCTCGACGAAACGGGCAAGCTCGCCCAGCGCGCCGTCCGCGCCGGGCGCCGCCACCTCCAGGGCCGCGGAGAGCTGCACCTTGCCGATCCGCACGCCGGCCTCGGTCAGGCTCTGGATTGACGCCACCGGGTCCTCGAACGCGACCGCCTGGTGGCAGCAGTCGAAGCATAGGCCGAGGAAGCCGTCGATGATGGCCGGCGACTCGCCGTCGCGCGCCGCCGCCTCTTGCAGGGGACCGCGGAAGAAGGCGATGGCGTCGGCGGTGGTCTCCAGCAGGCAACCCGGCTCCGGTTCCAGGCAGAGGCGGATCTGCTTGCCGCTATCCTCGGCGAGGCGGCGCAGGTAGCGCGCTACCCGCATCAGGTAGAGGGTGGCCAGGCGGGTGCGGCCGTCGTCCCACTCCCGGCCGTGGCCCACCGGGAGGGTAGAGATCGAGGCCTCGTCCAGGTCGTCGGGCAGCAACCGGATGAGCAGGTTGGCGAGGGCCATGGTGTAGCCCGCCCGCTCGTGCTCGCTCCAGTCGGGGCGGTAGACCGCGTGCTTCACCACCGCCGCCTGGAAGTCGCCGTAGGGGAAGGCGTTGAGGGTGAAGAGGTAGAGCCCGGCGTCGTCCAGGGCCGCCCGCAGGCGCTCCACCTCGGAGGGCGCGGCAACCAGGGCATCGACCACCACGCGGTTGAGCCACAGGCCGAGACCAAGCCTGTCCACCCCCAACCGCCGCCGCACGGGCTCGGCGTACTCCCGCACCACCCGGTGCACCCCGGCCAGGTCCGGCGCGGGATGGACGTTGGTGCAGTAGGTGAGGTGGAGGGTCTCGCCCGGTCGATCGGCTATGGGTATGCGCACGGCTCAGATCCGCCAATCGAGGCCGATCACGAAGTTGGTGCCGGGCTCGTTCTGTCCCGAGCCGTGGATACGGTAGTCCTCGTCGGTGATGTTCTCCACCGCCGCCGACAGGGTGAGGCCGTCGCGGATCTCCAGGCCGCCGCGTACGGTGAGCATCCCATAGCCCGGCGTACCCCCGGGCGGGATGCGCTGCGTGTCGCTCGCGTCACCCGGCGAGAGGCGGTCGGCCTCCCCCGCCGCCGTCACCTCCCCCTCCAGCCAGCCTCGCCCGGCCTCCGGCTCCCAGCGCAGGCGGAGGGTGGTGGTGGGCGGCATGAGGCGGCTGATCGGTGCCCGTACCGCCGGGCCGTCGCTGGTGATGAAGGCGTCGACCTCCCCTTCCAACCAGGCGAAGGCGCCGAAGGCGGTGAGGTCGGCGGGAAGACGCAAGGAGCCGCTCAGCTCCACGCCGTGCACGAAGCCGTCGCCGGAGTTGCGCTTGGTCACCTCCCGCAATCCATCCTCCGTGACCGTGCCGGTGGGGGCGCGGATGATCATGCCGTCGATGTCGGTGTAGTAGTAGCTGACGGTGAAAGTCGCCCGCGCGAAGCGCGCCTTCACTCCGATCTCGCCGGTGAGAAAGCGCTCCGGAGCGACGTCGGTGGCCGGAACCTCCTGCTCGTCGCTGCGCGCCTCCACCGAGGAGGTGAGGTCCGAGAAGTTGGGCGCCCGGAAGGCCTGGGAGACCCCCACGAAGCCGTGCCAGTGGTCATCCGGGTCCACGGCCCACAGGAGGCGGGCGCTCCCAACCACCGTGTCCCAGCTATTGGACAGGGAGGCCACCTCCCCGCTCACCGGGTCCTGGAAGCGGTCGGCCTCGGCGTGGGCGTAGGTGTAGCGCGCACCGACGATCAGGTCGAGACCGTCCGACAGCGCCACGTCGTCCTGCGCGAACAGCCCGGCGAGGTCGTAGTTGGCGTCGTCCGCCACCGGCCCCTGGATGTGCACCGACGTGAGGCTGCCGTCCGCGGCGTACCTCTTGAGAAATGACGCGACGTCGTCACGGTACCAGTCGCCGCCGTAGGTCCAGCGCCCCACGGGGGAGGCGGTCTCGACCTGGAACCAGGCACCGAAGGTATCCACGGCGAAGCCCTCGCGGTCGCTGCGGCCGTCGCTGCGGATGCGCAACTGCTCCTCCTCCTGGGTGTGCCAGGAAAGGCTCGCGATCAGGCCGTCGACCGCTGGCGCGAGGTGGCGGCCGCGAACCTGGAGATAGGTGAGGCGCCGCGTCTGATCCAGCGAGCGACGCCGCTCGTCGCCCACCTCCGTGCCCTCCCAGCTCTTGGCGAACTGGGTCTTGTGGGTGCGCCACGCATCGTCCTGGGCCACCTGCTGGTGGGCAAAGACCAGCTCGGCATCGTGGTTGAACCGGTACTCGACCTTCACGTCGCCGTCGATCTCGTCGTACCCGGTCCTGGGCTGGAGACCGACCTCGCGACCGCCGCGCACGTCGCCGAAGTCCTTCCCCGAGACACCGCCGAAGATGCGCACTGCGTCCCCGGTAGCGGCGCCGATCTCGCCGCGGACCACCTGGGCGTCCTCGGCGCTGGCGTAGCGGTAGTAGAGGCGTGGCTGCCAGCCGCGCGCGATGCCGATAGGGTCGAAGCTACGGGTGATGGCGTGCACCGTCCCACCGATCGCGTCGCTGCCATAAAGCACCGATCCGCTCCCCTTCACCACCTCCAGCCGGTCGATGGTGAGGGGATCGACCGTGTTCCAGTACTGATTGGGGCCGTCGCGAAACAGCGAGTGGTTGAGGCGGATGCCGTCGATGAGGAACAGGGTGCGGAAGCCGGTGAAACCGCGTATGTACGGGGAGCCCTGGCCGTGACCGGTCTTCTGGACCATCACCCCGGGCACCGCGTGCAGCGCCTCGGGGACGGTGCGCGCGAGCTTGCGCTGCTGTAGGTCCGCGACGTCGAGGACCTCGACGGTGGCGGGGACGTCGAAGGTCGCCGACTCGTTGCGGGTGGCGGTGATCACCACGTCCGTGAGGACGATGGGCGGCGCACCGGCACCACTGGCGATGGCAACCTCCTCGGTGGTCACAGTCTCCCCCCGGCCGCTGCCGCAGACCAGGGTGAGGCACCACACACAGGCGGCGATGACGGCTCGCGGCACGGACACCCTCCCTTCCCACGGTTATCTGGCCGCACGACCAAGCACGTCGTATGCCAGTGCCCCGGGCGCGGTGCGACCCGTTGCGCCGCACCGCGCCATCCGAGCACCGGTGCCGGCAGGGCCACCACTGGCCACCTCCTGGCCACCGGTGGCCGTGTTACATCCAGTCGCGGACGTAGAGGGGGTGCAGCTCGCTGGGCGCGGACGCTGTCGCAGTGACGGCGAACCGGACCGCCGCCTGGAGCCGCGCCGAGCGGGGCGGCGACTCGCAGTGGGCGATCTCCGGCACGGCGGCACCGGCGAGCACGAAGCGGGTCGCCGGCGGGCAGCGCTCCCGCCACCGGGCAAAGGTGCGCTCCGCCACCGGCTCGATGAGCCATACGGCCCCGGCGCCCACGATCTCGAACAGGGCGCCGTATACTCGCCCTCCCCGCCCCGCGGCGAGCGGTGCGATCCGCTCGCCCGGCGCACCCTCGATTGCCCGCGCCGTCAGCTCTAGGGAGTCGATGCCCACCAGCGACACACCGGTGGCGCGAGCCAGCCCCTGGGCGGCGGCGATGCCCGAGCGCAGGCCGGTGAACGACCCCGGACCGCGCGCCACCACCAGCGCGGCCAGCGCACCGAGGGCCACGCCGCTCTCGTCCAACAGCCGCAGCAGCTCGGCGACCAAGCGATCCCCATCGCGCCGTCCCGGCCCCAGCTCCCTTATCTGCAAGAGACCTCCCCCCGGGAGGGGGCCGGGGGGAGGGGGTATGGGCCGCGGTGCACTACCCGATCGTACGCCGCGTTGCGCCCCCACGCCCCCACCCTTGCCCTCCCCCGGGGGGGGAGGGATTGCGAGGCCGAACCACGCCGGCCGGGCGCTGGTGTCGATCAGGACCACGGGCCCGATCACCGGCGCATCCCCCGTTGCGCCGCGCGGCCCTCTGGCGCGGCGGTGCGGCGCATCGTGGAACGGCCGGCCACGGGAGCGTCGAGCCTACGCGACGGTGCCGGAGACCGGGCGAGCGATGCCCGACCGGTCGGCCACGAGGGTGAGGGTCTGGCGGGCGATGGTCAGCTTGTCGGCACGGGGCAAGGGCCAGCGACCCCCTTGCCCGTCGAGGACGACCACCGCGTTGTCACGGCTGGCGAAGCCGATGCCCGGCTGGGCGACGTCGTTCACTACCACGTAGTCCATCCCCTTGCGGCGCAGCTTGGCGAGGCCGTGCGCCTCCGCGTCCCCGGTCTCCGCGGCGAAGCCGACGAAGACCTGGCCGGGACGCTTGCGGTTGGCGAGGGTCGCCAGGAGGTCCGGGGTCTCCTCCACCGCCAGCTCCCGGGGCAGGTCGCCCTTGGGCAACTTGCCCGCGAAGCAACGGGCGAAGCGCAGATCTCCCACCGCCGCCGCCATCACCAGCAGGTCGCAGTCGGCCACGTGCGCCTGGAGGGCGTCGAGCATCTCCGCCGCCGAGACCACGGGCACGGTCTGCACTCCGGCGGGCGGTTCCACCTCCGTCGGCCCGTGGACCACGGTGACCGCGGCGCCCAGGGCGCGACCCGCCGCGGCGAGGGCGAAGCCCATGCGACCGGTGGACGGGTTGGAGAGAAAGCGCACCTCGTCGAGATGCTCGCGGGTGGCACCGGCGGAAATCAGCAGCCGGCGCCCGGCGAGGACACCGCTGCGCATGAGGCGGGCGACCGCGTCGACGATGCGCCCGGGCTCGGCGAGGCGCCCCTCGCCCACGTCGCCGCACGCCATCTCGCCGCTCTCCGGCGGCACGATCACGTGACCGTCGGCGGCGAGCCGCTCCAGATTGCGCCGGGTGGCGGGGTGGCTCCACATGCGCGGGTTCATCGCCGGGCAGAGCACCACCGGCGGCGCCGCGGCGAGGAGCAGGCTGGTGAGGAGGTCGTCGGCGATCCCCGCCGCCAGCTTGGCGAGGGTGTTGGCGGTGGCCGGACAGACAAGCACCACGTCCGCCTCCCGCCCCCTCTCGACGTGGGCGATCTCGCCCTCCTCCAGACCACTCTCCGGCGTGAGGACCGGTCGCCCGCTCAGGCTGGCGAAGGTGAGGGGCGCAACGAAGCGGGTCGCCGCGGCGGTCATCATTACCCCCACGGTCGCCCCGCGACGCTGCAGCTCGCGCAGCACCACCGCCGCCTTGTAGGCAGCGATGCTGCCGGTGACGCCCAGGAGCACGCGGACGCCAGCCAGCTCACCCGTATGCCAGGCGCCCACGCCGCTCGTCCGCGGGAGTTCACTGCTCATCACTCATCCTGGCACGACGGGCCACCGCGCCGTGTCGGCCATCACTCGTCGAGGTCGGCGTCGAGCCCTCCCTCGTCGGCCTCTTCCTCGTCTTCGTGGTCCTCTTCGAGGTCCTCGTCGACCTCCGTGTCCAGGTCGTCTTCCATGTCCTCGTCTCGCACCGCGCCCCGCTTACGGCCGCCACCGCCGGCGGTCATCACCGCGTTGAGGAAGCCGGAGAACCCGCCCACGCCCTCGATCACCTCCGGCGCCACCGGCCGCTCGATCTCCAGCACTTCGTCCAGGGGTGCCGGGACCTCGTCGGCACGACGCGCCTCCTCCTCGGCCCACTCCTCCTCCGTGTAGGCGCGGATCTTGCCGGCGGCGAGCTCCTCCAACGCCTTGCTGGCCGGCTTCAGGAAGCCGGTCGCGACCAGGGACGAGGTCCCGTTCTGGATCTGCCGCGCACGCTGTACGGCGATGTGGCAGATCTCGTAGGCGTTGCCCTCCACGTCGTGGCCGGGGGTATGGATCGTGCTGCTGATGCTCATCGGGAAGGTCTCCTGAGAAGAATGGCTTGCGTCGTAGGGGTGGAGCCGTGCGTCACAGCCGGGGAACGGATTAGACGCCGAAGGTCTTCCGGATCAATTGGCGCCGTTCGGTTCCCTTCCGTAGCTGCACCTCGAAGTCGCACGCGGCGTAGTCGGTGCTGCGCCCGGAACGAACAAATAAGATACTCTCCAACGCAGTATGTGCAACAGCCAAGTCGCCGTTCACCAACCAATAATCAAAGTCATCGGCGGCCGCGATCTCCCGCACGGCGTTCGCCATGCGGCGCGCGATGACCTCCTCGCTGTCCTGGGCACGGACGCGCAGGCGCTGTTCCAGGATCTCCATCGACGGCGGTAAGACGAAGACCGTGATCGGCGCCAGACCCAGGGCGGACCGCAGGGAGGCGGCCCCCTGGATGTCGACGTCGACCAGGACATCATTGCCTACGGTGAGGGCCTCGACGACGCTGGCGCGAGCGGTGCCGTAGAGATTGCCGTGCACCTCCGCCCATTCCAGGAACTCCCCGCCCTCGCGCATCGCCGTAAAGGTGGCGTGATCGACGAAGTGGTATTCGCGGCCGCTCACCTCCCCCCGCCGCGGCGCCCGGGTCGTGTGCGAGATGGTGTACACCAGGTGGTCGTGGCGGTTCACGAGCTGGTTGCACAGGGTCGTCTTGCCGGCCCCGGACGGGGCCGATACCACCAGCAAGATGGGCCTACGGTCACTCAATGTTCTGCACCTGTTCGCGGATCTGCTCGACGATCTCCTTGAGGCGCACCACCCGGTTGGTCACCGCCACCTGGGTGGTCTTGGAGCCGATGGTGTTCACCTCGCGCACCATCTCCTGGAGGAGGAAGTCGAGGCGCCGGCCCGGCGCGTCGCCTTCATCGAGGGCGGCGGCGAACTGCTGGAGGTGGGAGCGGAGGCGGACGATCTCCTCCGTGATGTCGGCGCGGGTCGCCAGCAGGCCGACCTCTTGCTCGAAGCGCGCCGGGTCGACTCCGCTGCCGGCCAACAGCTCGGCGAGGCGGCCGCGCAATCGCTGGGCGATTTCTACCGCCACGCCGGCGCTGTCTGCCTCCACCCCTTGCAGCAGCTCGCTCAGGGTCGCCAGTCGCTGGCGCACGTCGACCGCCAAGGCCTCGCCCTCGCGGCGGCGGGAGGTGTCCCACCGCTCCAGGGCTGCGTGCAGGGCGGCGGCCATCTCGTCCCACGCCGCCTGTTCATCCACCGGTGGCGACTGGAACGAGAACAGCTCGCGGAAGGTGAGGAGCTGGTCGAGCCCCACCTCCCCCGCCACTTGCAGGACCCCCTGCGCCACCCGCAGTGCAGCGAGGGCGCCACGCAGCCCGGCGGTGTCGATCACCAGGTTGCCCTGTTGCGCCGCCCCTGTGCGGCCGACAAAGACCTCTACCCGACCGCGCTGCAACCGCTCCTTGACCGCCTGCTTGACGCGCGCCTCCAGACCCACCAGCTCCCGCGGCAGGCGGCACACGACCTCGGCGAATCGATGGTTCGTGGAACGCAGCTCCACCAGGTAGCCACTATCCTCCGCCGCGGCGTCGCTGCGGCCGAATCCGGTCATGCTCCTGATCATGGGGTCAGCGCCGGCGGAGGGCGTCGTCGGAGGGGGGGTCGTGGAGGGGACGACATGGTCGGGTTACGGAGCCGTCACCACGATCTCATAGAGTACCCTTCCGGAAGGCGCATGGGGAGACAGAACAGTTGAACAGCACGGGAAAGGGGGTGGGGGATGAGGGATGGGGTGTGGATGGAGCAAAGCAAAAAATTTGATGGCCGCGCCGCGGCCAGCCTTCCCCCCACCCCCCCGTCTTCATCCGCGGCCCGTGGCGTAGCGACATCGGACGACGGCTCGCAAATGCGCGTCTCGGGCCGAAGCCGTACACTGAACGCCCTCGCGCCATGCACCACCTCACCCTGTACCACCACGTAGAGCGGCTGCGCGGCGTGCTCGCGGGCGCCCGCCTCCACGGCGCTACCGGCGCCGGCGGCGAGGTGGTCGATCTGCTCCTCCAGCCGGTCGAGGGGCGCCGCGGGGTGCTGCGCGTCGATCTGCGCGGGGAGGGTCTGCTCCTCTGGGGTGAGCCCCAGACACTTCCCGCGGCACCGCCGGACGCCGCCTCGCCCCTGGTCACCCTGTTGACTCGGCGCCTCAACGGCGCGCGGGTCACCGATCTGTGGTGCTGCTCCGCCGACCGCATCGCGCTCGTCTCCCTGGAGCGCAGCCGCCTCTCAGGCCGGATCGAGGGGTACGCACTGGTGGCGGAGCTGTTCGGCCGTCCGCCCGCGCTCTCCCTACTGTCCGTTCATGACGAGGTGGTGCTGGCCACCACCCACCCGCGCCCCCTCGGCGACGCCCACACGCCGCCGCGGCTGCCGGGCCAGCTCTTCCACACCCTCACGCCGCCACCGAACCGTGGCTGTGAGCTGCCATTCACTGCCAGCCCGGGCAAGCTGTTCGAGGCGGAGTGGCGGCTGCGTGGCGATCGCCCTCAGGCCCTCGCCGCGGCCCTCGCCCGGAACGAGGCGTGGGCGTACCGATCGCCCGGCGGCCGCTTCGTCGCCTCACCCCTGCGCCTGACCCAGGAGGGACTGGAGGAGTCCGGGCCCTTCGGCGACCTAACCGCCGCCCTTCTCTTCTGCCAGGCCGAACAACCGCCGGGCGTCACCCAGGGCCGCGGTATGACGCGCCTGCGGCGCGTCCTGCGGCGGGTGGGGGGCCGGCTGGCACGGGCGCGGGCGGCCAACGAGGCGGCCATCGCCGGAGCCGCCGATGCGGAGGAATGGCGGCGCCGCGGGAACGCCCTGCTGTGTCACCTCCACGAGCTGCCGCCCGGCCAGGAGGCGACTCTGCCCGACCCCGATCTCCCCCCGCGCTTCGCCCGCGTGGCCGCCGACACGCCGCCCAGCGCCCAGGCCCAGGAGGCGTTCCGCCGCTACCGGCGCCTGCGGCGCACCGAGACGGCAGCGGCGGAGCGCCTGGCGGCCATCGATACGGAGCTCGCCTACCTGGCGGAGGTCCGCTTCTTTCTGGAACAGGCAGAGGACCCGGCCACGGTCGCCGCCATCGCGGATGAGATGGAGGCGGCAGGCTGGACGCGCGCGCCCCGTCTACCGGCCCGTCGCCGCGGCGCACGCCCGGAGCGGCCGCCCGGCGTCCTCTCGTTTGCGGTCGCTGGCTGGCAGCTCCTGGTGGGGCGCCACGCCCGCGCCAACGACTGGCTGGTGCGCCGCAAGGGGCGGGCGGACGACTTCTGGCTCCACGCCAAGGACTATCCCGGCGCCCATGTGCTGGTGCCGAACCCCGGCCGGGTGGATGCCCTGCCGGACGCGGTGGTGACGGCCGCGGCGGGGCTTGCCGCCCACTTCTCCTCCGGCCGCCAGGCGGGGGCGGTCGCCCTCTACTTCACCCAGGTCCGCCACCTGCGCCGCGGCCCGGGCATGCGCCCGGGCCAGGTCCTGGTCGACCGTTTCCGGGAGGTCACCGGCAAGCCTCGGATCGGAGCGGCGCTTGCAGATGCCAGTCCACAGGAAATGTGAAGGATCGTTCCTGGCTCCGAATCGGGAGTGCCCAAGCCCCGGTTCGCCGCGGATCGCACGAGCCCGGCGGCCCCGGCGAAAAGAAATGCAGGATCGCGTTGCATAGTATCGGCCGCATTGCTTATTGGTTGGCGATCTTGTTCGCCGCGGGCACCCGCTCACTGTGAGGACTGGACCATGGACGAGCTAACCTGGGACGACCCGGAGGAGATCGCCGAGCTGCTCAATGAAGAGTACCCGGACGTCGACCCCCTCTATGACGTGCGATTCACCGACCTGCGCGAATGGGTCATCGCCCTGGAGGGGTTCGTCGACGACCCGGACGCGAGCACGGAAAGCCAGCTAGAGGCCATCCAGATGGCGTGGAACAACCTCAAGTGAAGTGCTTGAATAGGGTCCCCGCGGTGTATAGCTTGGCGGTAGACAGATCGGCGCTGGCACTCGACGGCCGGTGTCCCTATGTTGTCGCAACGCCGAATACTCTTTCCGAGGAGATACCATGCCAGCACTCAAAGGAACCAAGACCGAGAAGAATCTGAAGGAGGCGTTTGCCGGTGAGTCTCAGGCCAACCGCCGCTATATGTGGTTTGCCAAGCGCGCCGACATCGAGGGTTATCCGGACATCGCCGGGTTGTTCCGCGACGTCGCGGAGGGGGAGACTGGCCACGCCCATGGTCACCTCGAGTTCCTCGCCGAGTCCGGGGATCCGGTGACCGGCAGTCCGATCGGTGACACCGACGTCAACCTGAAGTCGGCCATCGCGGGCGAGACTTACGAGTTCACGGAGATGTATCCCGGCTTCGCCAAGACCGCCCGCGACGAGGGTTTCGACGAGATCGCCCAGTGGCTGGAGACCCTCGCCCGGGCCGAGAAGTCCCACGCCGGCCGTTTTACCCAGGGACTCAAGAGCCTCGGCTAGTCGCGCCTCTTCCGGAAGTCAGCGAAGGGCGAGGGCGGGGGAAAGTGTGCCTTTCCTTCGCCCTTTTTGATGCCCCTCGACCGCCGTCCGTGATCTGCGCGCCTGGGGGTCGACCTCGATGACCGCGATCTATGACCACCACGAGGCCAGGTACTGGGACGCACAGGACCTCGACGCCGAGCTGACCCGCGTCTTCGACCTCTGTCACGGCTGCCGCCGTTGCTTCAACCTCTGTGAATCGTTCCCTTACCTGTTCGATCGCGTCGACGCCCTGGATGGCGACGTCCCGGCCCTCAACCGGCAGGTACACCGCCGCACCGTCGCCCTCTGCCACCAATGCAAGGTGTGCGGCCAGATCAACTGCCCCTACGTCCCTCCCCACGAGTGGCAGCTCGACTTTCCGAAGCTGATGCTCCGGGCCCGAGCCGTGTGGGGCAAGCGCGAGGGGATCCCCCTGCGCGACCGCCTGCTCACCGACACCGACCGCATCGGCAAGCTGGGCGCGGCCACCGCGGGGTTGACCAACTGGGCAAATCGCAACCCCCTGGCGCGCTCCGCCCTGCACACCACCTTTGGCATCCACCGGGACAAGACCCTCCCCCGGTTCCACCACCAGACGTTCATAAAGTGGATAAAGAAAAACGATGGACTGCTTCACCCGCAAGGAGAACCTGTCGATCGGGTCGTTCTCTTTCCCACCTGCATGGTGGACTACAACGACCCCGCCGTGGGCCAGGCGGCGGTGCGCATCCTGCACCGCAACCGAGTAGAGGTCGCCATCCCCGAGGCGGTGTGCTGCGGCATGCCATTTCTCGACTGTGGCGCCATCGCCGACGCGGTGAATAAGGCCGAGGTGAACGTCGCCGCCCTGATGCCGTGGATCGACAAGGGCTACAAGGTGGTGGTGCCGGTGCCCACGTGCAGCCTGACCTTCAAGAAGGAGTACCCGGATCTCCTCGGTACGCCGGAGGCGGCGCGCCTGTCGGAAAATACCCTGGATCTCTTCGAGTTCCTCTTCACTCTCAAGCAGGCGGGGACCCTTGATCGCGACTTCTCCCGGCCCATGGGTACCATCGCGTACCACATCCCGTGCCATCTGCGAGACCAGAACATCGGCTTCCGCTCGCGCGACATTATGAAGCTCATCCCGGAGACCCAGGTGCGGCTGATCGACAAGTGCTCCGGCCACGACGGTACCTGGTCGATGAAGCGGGAAAACTTCGCGTTTTCCATGAAAATTGGCCAGAAGCTATTCGATTCTATTGGTGAAAGTGAGCCAGACATCGTCGCCTCCGACTGCCCGCTGTCGTGCCTCCAAATCCACCAGGGGACCGGCCGCAAGGCATACCACCCCGCCCAGGTGGTGGCGGCGGCGTACGGCTACGACGAGGTGTTACAGGACGCGCCGTAGGCGCCGCCGCCTGCCGCTCCTGCCCCGCGCCCACCGAGACCGCCCCATGCACCCCCTGACCCTCGCAGACATCCTCGACAACGCCGCATACGCCAAGGTCCGGGACGAGTACCGCAAGGAGATCATCCGCATGAAGCGGCCGCGGCGGGTGGCGATCGGCCCACACTTGGCGGTCACCCTGGAGAACCGCGAGACCACGCGGTTTCAGATCCAGGAGATGATGCGCATCGAGGGGATCGCGACCGAGGCCGGGATTCAGCAGGAGATCGACGTCTACAACCCCCTCATCCCCCGCCCCGGCGAGCTCTCCTTCACCCTGTTCATCGAAGTCCCGGAGGAGCAGGAGCTGAAGCGCGTCCTGCCTACCCTGGTGGGCATCGAGCACGCCCTGCGCCTCGCCATCGGCGACGACGTGGCCGCCGCCGCCGGAGAGGAGGGCCGGAGCCGGGAGGACTACACCTCGTCGGTGCACTACCTGCGCATGGCGCTGACGGCGGCGCAGACCAAGCGCCTGGCCGACCCGCAGGTCCCCGCCGCCCTGTTCTTCGACCACCCGGGCTATGCCCACCGGGAGTGGCTGTCCACCGCCACCCGGGAGGCGATGCTGGAGGACCTCCGGGGTTGACGCCCCGGCGACCAGCGGCGGCTCGAACCACCGCCCATGCGCCACAGGCCGCAGCGGTCAGGGCTTCGTCACCACCACCGGCACGACGCGCGGCGTGGTGAGGAAGTGGACAATCGCCTCGATTTGACTGTCCTTCAAACCAGGCACGTTCGGCATCCGACTGTTGGCATCGATGCTCCGCGGACGCCGGATGTAGCGGGCGATCTGGCTCCCGTCCATGCGCGCCGCCACCTGGCTCAAGTCGGGGCCGATCTGCTCCTTGCCAAGGTCATAGAACTGGTGGCAGAAGCTGCACCTATGAAGGAACAGCCGCTCGCCCTCCGCCACCCTGGCGGCATGCGCCGTGACGGCTGACGCGGCCCAAGATAGCACCAGGAATAGACCAAGGGCCCTGGCCATCACCACCTCCTGCCCCTCCTACACCGACAACCCGATCCACACGCCCCGAGGCTTGCGCCCACCTCCCACCCATCGGCACATCGTCGTGAACGCCCAACCCCCGGAACGGCCGCAGGCCGGCCCCCTGACGGCGGTGCAATGGCAGGCCCTCTGCGCCTGGCGGCCCGAGTGGCGGGAACGACCACCCGCGACCGAGCCCCTGGTCCCGGACGCCTCCAGCCGACGTTACGCACGTCTCGCGGATGCCACCGCCTCCTTCGTCGTCATGGCGCGGCCGCAGGGGTTCGATCCGGATACGGACGACTTCCTGCGCCTCGCCGCCTTCTTCCGGCGCCACCAGTGGCCGGTTCCCGCCATCACCGCCGTGCTCGCCGAGGCCGGCCTCGTGGTGCTGGAAGACCTGGGGGACATCTTTCTGCACGCCGCGGCAGGGCTGCAGTGGTACGAGGCGGCGGTCGACCTCCTCGTCGACCTGCAATGCATCGGGCCACCGTCGGACCCCGCGACGCCGCCATGGAACCGCCGCTTCGACGCGCTTTTTTATCAACGGGAGCTGACCCTATTCATCGACGCCTTCCAGGCCCTCACCGAGCGCCAAGATGGCGTTCTGCGCGACGCCTTCTTGCGCGCGACGGCCCCCCTGTGTGAGGCCCTGGCGGCCCTGCCCCTGGTTGTGTGCCACCGCGACTACCACCGCCGTAACCTGCTGATCGCGGCGGGCCGGATCCGGCCGATCGATTTCCAGGACGCGCGCCTGGGGCCCCGGGCCTACGATCTCGTGTCCCTCCTAGAAGACCCGTACGCCGGCCTCGACGCGACCCAGCGCCACCACCTCCTGGCACGCTACCGGTCTGCGAGCGACACACCCGTGAGCGACGACGCGTACGCCCTCGCCGCCTGCCAGCGGCTGCTCAAGGCGGCGGGGACCTACGCCAACCAGGCGACCGCTTTCCACAACGACGCCTACCTCCCGTATCTGACACCCGCCCTCGCCGGGGCGCGGCGGGCCGCCATTCGGCTGTCCACCTCCCTTGCCGCCACCCTCGATCGCCTCCTCGCCACCTGGGAGGCGCGGCGATGATGGCGGTGGTCCTCTGTGCGGGGCTGGGCACGCGGCTGCGGCCGCTGACCGACCAGGTGCCCAAACCGCTGGTGCCGGTGGGCGGCCGGCCCATGGTCCACTATCCGCTCGGCCTGCTACGCGCGGCGGGGATTACCGACGTGGTGCTCAACGCTCACTATCGCGCCAGCCAGTTGCAGGCCGCCCTCGGGGACGGGCGCCGCTGGGGGATGCACCTGCGCTACTCGGTCGAACCCGACCTTCTGGGCACCGGCGGCGGCCTGCGCCACCTCTTGCCCCTGATCGACGGCGACCCGTTTTTCGTCCTGAACGTGGATCAGATCACCGATGTCGACCTCGGCGCCCTCCTCGACGCCCACTGCCGCCGCGATGCAATCGCCACCCTGGCCGTCACCCATCCCGATGAGCCGCTGCCGTACCGCCGCTTGCAGGTGAGCGACGGCCTGCTGCGCGGCCTCGCGGCGCGCGGCGCTGCGGGGCCCATCTTCACCGGCGTCCAGGTGCTGGAGCGGCGGCTGTTCACCCGGCACAGCCCGCCCGATCCCTCCTGTATCGTGCGGGACTTCCTCCTCCCCGCGGTCGCGGCAGGGGAGCGCGTCGCCACCTATCACCACCAAGGGCTATGGCTGGACACGGGCGATCGTGAGTCGCTGGCGCGCGCGGAGGCACGCCTAGCCGCCGCTCGGTCCCTTCCCGTCCTGGCATGAGCACGGTCGGCGTGCGGCGCGATCGCCGTCTGAAGCCTCTCGTCGCGTAGCCATTCCGACCAATGATATGGTTAATTTGAATTTGCTTTTCGAAGGAGAAGTCCGCATGGACCAGCACCCGGCAATGGAGTTCTTTTTCCACTCCCACCGCGAGCTGAACGCCGCGCTCCCCAAGATCAGCGTGACCTTGCAGCGGATGGATCACGACAAGCACTTCAGTCGCGCCGCGATCGGGGAGTTGATCGCCGAGGTGGACCTCCTGCGGCGTGAGGTGGAGGAGCACTTCCGCGCCGAGGAGAACGTCCTCTTTCCCGTACTGGTGAAGGCGCTCCCGGAGCTCGAGGGCCCGGTGACGGGGCTGCTGTCGGAGCACGACGACATGCGTTACTGCGTCAATGGGCTATGCCAGGCCCTCGGCCGCATCCACACCGACCGCGCGGCCATCCGGGAGGCTCTGACCTACGCCACCAACTACACGCGCTGCCTCGCGGACCACACTGGCCTCGAAGACCGCACCCTCTACCGCTACGCGTCGAACCACCTGGGCGAGGAGCAGTTCCACCAGATGCACCTCGACCTGGAGCGGACCCTGGCCCGTTGACGGGCTACGGCGCACCGCGGGCCGGCGGCACGACGCGCAGGTTGCGGGCCGGGCGCACCACCGGGAACTCCCGATAGACCATCTTCGGGACGAAGTACGCCGCCCACAGGAGACACGCCACCATCCATAGCCCGGCGGCGACGGCGATGGTGGTGAAGTAGTGCTCGGGCATGGCATCGGCGATGACTCGCAGGATAAGCGCACCGGCGACGCAGGCGATCACCCAGGCCATCGGCCAGTTGCGTGCCTCGAGCCGCATGTAGCCGCCGTGGCTCAGGGTCACCCGTGCCCCCACCGTGAGGACCAGCAAGGAAAAGCCGCCGAGGAAGACCAGGTGCAGGGCGGCCACATGGTAGCGTGTGGTGAGCGCCGCGACCCACACCCCGACCGCGACCAGCCACACCGACGCCCAGAGCCCGTAGGCGAAGGTCGCACGCAGCCGGGGGAAGCGCCAGACCTGGGTGAATACCACCAGATTGGTGCTGACCACCAGCGCCCGCAGTAAACGCCCCGCAGACTCCGCTCCTGTGTGCTCCACGAGGAAGCTCGCCAGCAGGGCCGCGCCCGAAATCCAGCACCACCAGGCCAGCCAGCCGCGCAACGCGTGCGTGACCCCGGCCCAGCCGGGCCGTGCAGCCAGTTTTTCCTCGACCCGCTCGGGCACCCCCAAAACCCGCGGAATTAGGTGGCCGCCCATTCCCAGCACCACCGCCAGGCAGCTCCCCTGCCATAACAGACGCCGGCCGAGGAGCTCCAGGGCGGGCGGCCCCCCGGCACGGATCCAGAGCAGGAGAGCGGTACCGGCCACGGCGTGGACGAAGGCGAACGCCAGGAAGATCAACGCCGGTGGTTGCTGGGTGGCGCGGTACCAGTACCGGCGCCCCATGAACACGCCGAAGGTGGCGAGCTGCACGAGGGTGCCCAGCTCCAAGAGGCGCCACAGCCCTCCTCCCACACCGGCCAGGAACAGCGCCGCGCCGAGCAGCATCGCCGCCAGCTCCCACGGCGTCGCCACCGGCCCGACCGTGAACTTCGGCCATGCCGTGAAGAGGAAGCCGAAGATGAAGGAGGCCATGAACCCCTGGATCTGGATCGACCCGTGCACAAAACCGGAGTAGCTGCCGGTGAGCCCGAGGCCGTAGAGGAGCCAGTGGCCCGCCCCCAGGAGGCCAAACCCGATCCCGATGGGAAAGAGGAGGCGAAATGGCTCCTCGCGCAGCGAGGCACGCCACACGTTCTTGCGGATCGTGTCCGCTGGCAGGTCGAGAGACATGGGAAGCAAACCGGGTATTGGTCTGCCCATGGTACCGCGGATCACCCGCGATGACCTTACCGACCTGCACGGCGATGGCGGCCAACCGATCCTAATCAGCCGCTGGCTGCTCGGCCAACCGCGACGGCCGGGCGCCAAGTCAGCGGGTCACCACGGATGGCTGCCGGCCCCAGCGTTCCACGGCGGCCACGAGCCGCGCCTTCTTCACGGGCCTTGTCAGGCAGCGGTCCACCGTCGCAGGCGAGAACGCGATCCATAAACTTAACCAAAGTGATTCACGATGAACACACTACTTGTGACCTCTTGCTAGACTTTGGGCATGTTGGATCGTTATTCAATTCCTTATTTTCATCTATTTCCTTTCGTTTCATACAAAGAAAAACCGCCTGCGCGCATCTCCTCATCGCCCACACGACTCTAGGAGGAACGCACCATGAAACGGTTACTGATACTCGGCGCGGGGACCGGTGGCACGATGATCGCGAACAAGATGAGGCGGTTGCTACGCCACTCCGACTGGTCAATCACCATCATCGATCGCAGTCCACGCCACCTGTATCAACCGGGCCTGATCTTCATCCCATTTCGGCTCTACGGGTACACCGGCGAGCGGGGAAACGTGCGCCCCACCCGCGACTTTATTCCGCGTGGGGTGGACCTCGTGGAGGAGGAGGTGACACGCATCGACCCCGACCACCGGCAGGTTGCCACAAAAAGCAGGGTGTTCGACTATGACCGCCTGGTGATGGCCCTCGGATGCCGGATCGCTCCGTCCGAAATCCCCGGCATGGAAGAGGGCTACGGGAAAAACGTCTTCTACTTTTATACCCTGCCGGCAGCCCTCGATTTGCAGGGCGCACTTGCCGACTTCAACGGTGGCAAGCTGGTGCTGAACATCGCCGAGTACCCGATCAAGTGTCCTGTGGCACCCATCGAGTTTGCCTGCCTTGCCCACTACTACTTCAAGCTGCGCGGCATTCGGAACAGAGTGGAGATCGAGGTGGTGACCGGCATGGAGTCGATCTTCACCAAGCCGATCTGTGCCGACATCATGGGCACCATGTTGCGTTCCCGTGACATCAACATCGTGCCCAATTTTTCCCTCGCGGAGGTCGATTCGGAGCACGGCGTGATCACCTCTTACGCGGGCCAGAAGGTCCGCTTCGACCTGCTCGCCGCGATCCCACCGAACGTCGGCCCCGCGGTCATCGACGAGGCCGGTCTGGGAGACGGCAATGGGTATGCCGTAACCGACCCGAATACGCTGAAAGCGAAGAGGGCCGACGACATTTACGTGCTCGGCGACTGCACCAATGTCGCCACGTCGAAGGCGGGGTCTGTCGCCCACTTCGAGGCGGGGGTGGTGGCAAAGAACTTGTGGCGGGAGATCGCAGGCAAGAGGCCGTATCCGGGCTTCGACGGCCACTCCAACTGCTTCATCGAGACGGGCTACAACAAGGCTCACCTGATCGACTTCAACTACGTCCAGCAGCCGATTCCAGGAAAGCTTCCCTTCCCCGTCTTAGGCCCCTTTTCCCTCCTCAAGGAGACGCAGATCAACCATTGGGGGAAGCTCTCGTTCCGCTGGTACTACTGGAACATCCTGCTGAAGGATCGGTTCAGCAAGGAGATGGAGTACTTTCTCCCCACCCGCATGAGCCTGCGGGGGAAAGATCGGCACTACCTCCGGGAGGCGACCCCCTGACGGGCGCTCATGCGCCGGCGCACGGTCCGCCTACGCCCGCTTCAGCTTGCCGAGCTCGCTGCGCTCTCGCTCCAAGCCACGGAACAGGGCCTGCGCCAGGGTACCCAGCTCATTGCTGATGTAGATCAGCAGGTCATCCGCGGTGATGATCCCCACCGGCCGGAGGTGCTGGTCCACCACCGGTAGGCGCCGGACGTTGGCCCGCTGCATCACGCGGATCGCCTCGAAGATCCCCGCGTGCTCGCGCACGAAAGTCGGCTCCCGGGTCATGATGTTCGCCACCGGTGTGCGCTCGACGTCGCCCCCTTCGGCGATCACCGACACGGTGATATCGCGATCGGTCACCAGGCCGACCAAGTCACCCTCGCGGGTGACGAGCAGGGCACCCACGTGGTGGTCATGCATGGTCCGCGCGGCATCCGCGACGGACGCATCGGCGGCAATCGTGAGGATGGGCGCTGTGAGGATCTCGGAGACGGGCATGGCGTTTCCTCCGACTTCGAATGGCAGTCGTTACACCGGTGGGAAGTTGCGCCGCGGGCGCACCGTGGAGCCGAGGCCGCTGAGCTCCTCGCCCAGCAACGGCACGAGGTCGTCGACGCTCAAGATCCCCACCATGCGTCCCAGCCCATCGGTGACCAGCAACCGACGCACCCCCTCCGCGGCCATGGTAGCGATGGCATCCGGCAGGGAGAGGCTCTCGAGCGCCGTGACCGGCGGATGGGCCGCCAGCTCGGTGATCGGCGCCTCCGGCGAGAGACGACCTGTGCCACACGCCAAGGCGATGTCGCGGTCGGTCACCAGCCCAATCGGCTGCTCGTCTTCCAGCACGGCGACACAGCCGACGTTCTGACTCTTCATCCAGCGTGCCGCCTGGCGGACGGTCATGGCCGGCGTGACGCTGACTACGTGGCTGGAGATCAGGGGGGAGATGCTCATGGCTGCCTCCTCCAGTGGGGGATTGAGACGGCGCAACGTCCACGGCCTCGTGCACGCCGCCTCACAATTATACCAACCGCCAAATCGCCGGCTCGGACACGACCAGTGGTTATACTTGATTCAACCATCCTGGAGGTAAACCATGTCCCCCCGCTTCGCTCACGACCTCTCCCCCCAGGCAGGCGACGCCTTGGTGGTGGTCGACGTCCAGAATGATTTTCTCCCCGGCGGCAGCCTCGCCGTCCCCCACGGCGACGAGGTGATCGGACCCCTGAACGGCTACATCGACCTCTTTCACCGCCGTGGCTTGCCGATCTTCGCCAGCCGCGACTGGCATCCCGCCGATCATGTCTCCTTCCAGACCCAGGGGGGGCCGTGGCCCCCGCACTGCGTGGTGGGCACCCCGGGGGCCGAGTTTTCCGCCGCCCTCCGCCTGCCGCCGGAGGCCGAGGTGATCTCCAAGGCGACCCAGGCCGACCGCGATGCCTACTCCGCGTTCCAGGGAACGGACCTGGCCGAGCAGCTCCACGGCCGGGAGATCGTGCGCCTGTTCGTCGCTGGCCTGGCCACCGACTACTGCGTACGCGCCACGGTGGAAGATGCCATCACTGCCGGCTTCGGAGTAGCGGTACTCGGCGACGCGGTGCGGGCGGTCAACCTCCGGCCGCACGACGGCGAGGAGGCGCTGCGCGCCATGGAGGAAGAGGGTGCCCTCCTGATCGGCGACGGAGTCTCACGGTGAGCGAGCCCTGCGACGCGCTGCTCACCGACCTCTACCAGCTCACCATGCTGCAAGGGTATTTCGACCGCGGCATGGAGGAAGAAGCGGTTTTCGAGCTGTTCGTGCGCGACCTGCCGCCCGGCTGGGGATTTCTGGTGGCGGCAGGGCTGGAGCAGCTCCTCGACTTCCTCGCGGGGCTGCGCTTCACCGACGCCGACCTGGAGTGGCTGCGCGGCTGCGGTCGCTTCTCCGCAACCTTCGTGGACCACCTCGCCGAGTGGCGCTTCACCGGGGCGGTGGACGCGATGGCGGAGGGCACGCCGTTCTTTCCGGACGAGCCGGTGGTCCGGGTCATCGCTCCCCTGCCCCAGGCGCAGCTCATCGAGAGCCGGCTCATCAACCTGGTCCACTACCAGACCCTCATCGCCTCCAAGGCGGCGCGCCTGGTGCTGGCGGCGCCCGGCAAGCTCCTGATCGATTTCGGCCTGCGCCGCGCCCACGGCGCGGAGGCCGGCCTGTTCGCCGCCCGTGCCAGCTACCTGGCCGGCTTCGCCGGCACCGCCACGGTCCTGGCCGCGCCGCGCTTCGCCATCCCGGTCTTCGGCACCATGGCCCACTCGTTCATCCAGGCCCACGACGACGAAGCGGCGGCATTCGAGGCCTTCGCCCGGACCCAGCCGGGCAACGTGGTGCTGCTGATCGACACCTACGACACGGAGGCCGGCGCGGAGAAGGTGGTGGAGATCGCGCCGCGCCTGCGTGCCGAGGGGATGAGGGTGCAAGGGGTGCGCATCGACAGCGGCGACCTCGCCGGCCACGCCCGCCGGGTGCGCGCCATCCTCGATGGTGGCGGTCTGACGGATGTGACGATCTTCGCCAGCGGCAACCTGGACGAGGGCGACCTGCGCCGCTTCATGGCGGAGGGGGTGCCGATCGACGGCTTCGGCGTCGGCACCCGCCTCACCACCTGCGCCAGCGCCCCCTATCTGGACTGCGCCTACAAGCTCCAGGAGTACGCGGGGCGGCCGCGCCGCAAGCGCTCCGAGGGCAAGGCCACCTGGCCCGGGCGCAAGCAGGTCTATCGCCGTCGCGACGCCGTCGGACGGATGGTTAGTGACTTGCTCACCGTGGTGGACGACCAGCAAGACGGCGAGCCCTTGCTCCAGCCGGTGATGCGGGACGGCCGGCGCCTGCACCCGTCACCGCCGCTCGGCGAGGTCCGGCGCCACACGGCGGAACGGCTCGCCCGCCTCCCGGAGCCGTTGCGGCGACTGGATCTCGCGCCCCCCTACCCGGTCGAGGTCGCCCCCCGCCTGGGCGCCTTGGCCGCGGAGGTCGATCGCACCACCACCGCGGCGACCGCCCGGCGTTGACCTCCATGTCCCCCCTCGCCCGCCTCCTGATCGCCCTCGGCGCCGTCCTGATCGCCGTCGGGCTGCTCCTGCCGTGGCTCACCAAGCTCGGCCTCGGCCGGCTCCCCGGCGACATCGCCGTCCACCGCGACAACTTTCACCTGTACTTCCCCATCACCACGTCCATCGTCCTGAGCATCGCCGCCACCCTCCTGTTCTGGCTCTTCCGGCGGTGAACCGGCCACGCTCGGCGGGGCGCTTCTCGGGGAACACGCGGACGCGCAGGCCCAACAGTGTTCGGCCGAGTTCCCCATCATCCTTCCCCATGCGGAATCCGCCGTCCGCCCTCGCGGTGATCAACCCATGCGGAGAAGGAGCAGGAATGCGGTCGCGGCCAGGGCGGCGGCGAGGGGCAGGGTCGTGAGCCACGCGCCGGCGATGGCGGCGATGGTCCGCCACCGGGCATTGCCGGTGGCGGTGCCGATGCCAAACAGGGCGCCACACGAGACGTGGGTGGTGGAGACCGGCAACCCCCAGCGGGAGGCGATGATCACCAGGAAGGCGGTGACCAGGTTGGCGGTGAACCCCTGGCCGTGGTTCATGGCGGAGATGCGGTGGCTCATGGTCTCCGCCACCCGCCGCGCGCTGAGCAGTCCTCCGAGGGCCATCACCACCGCCACCACGACAATGCCGTGAGACGGCGCCAGGGCGCTCGCGCCGAGCAGCAGAGCGGCGATCTTGGGCGTGTCGTTGAGGCCGCGGGCGAAGCCGACGGCGGCGGCACTGAGGTAATGGAGGTGGTCTAGGGCGGTCTGGGCCTCCACCCCGGCGAGGGTGCCGGTATACCGATCGAAGCACTGCTCACGATCGGCGAGGATCACCTCGATGCCACCGGTACGAGCTGCGGCTCGCGTCGGCAGGCCGGCGGTCACCACCACCCGCTCGCCCACGCACAGACACGTCTCCCGCCCCACGCCCAGGCGCACACGCAGCCGGCGCAGGATGGGATAGAGCGCGGCGGTGGCGGCCAGCGCCAGGACCGGGCTCACCAGCAGCGGGACGAGAAAGACCTTGCCCAGGGTGGCGAGGGAGACGGAGTCGGCGGCCGCCCACCCGGCCCCGACCAGGGCCCCCACCAGGGAGTGGGTGGTGGAGATCGGCAGCCCGAGGCGGGTGGCGAACAGCACCGTCGCCCCCGCGCCGAGGCCGACCGCGGGCAGGAAGGCCGGATCGGCGAGCACCGGTTCCGGCACTAGCCCCTTGCCGCTGAAGGCCGCCAGCAGGCC
>DASWHD010000154.1:0-3873 GCA_036393335.1 bacterium | reverse complement strand
CGAGGGCCTCCGCCACGGCCGCCTGCTGCGCCGTGCACGCCCCGCCACCGATCACGGCAATCCGTTCCACGGGACGACGAGGGGGCGTGGCGTGCATGGTGTGACGCTACCACCGCGGCGGTGGGCCAGGCAAAACCGGGGGCTGTCGCCACACTTCCTAGCCCGCATTTCTCACCATGAATCTGCTGCGCCCGCGCAACCCCCCGCATCTCCTGGCCGGGTCCTCGTCCGGGGTAGGAGCCGAATCCCTTCGGCGACCTGCCACATGGGGTCGCCAATAGAATCGGCTCCTACCGCGGGCCAGCCAGGATCTACGCGCGTTTGCACGGTCTCGCCACGATCCCTGGTGAGAAATGCGGGCTGGCGCCACCCGCGGCGCGCGATCGGCGTCTCCGGGCGGGTGAAACGGGCGCGGCGGTCCGTGCTACCCTGCGGGGCGACGCCTCGCCACACCCGCCTGTACCGACCGGAGCCGCCATGCAACTGGACATGTTTCTCGACGCGGACGACGCGACTCGCCGCACCACGGCCGGCTGTGTCGTCGCCTTCGATCTGGAGACACAACGCAGCTTCGACGACGTCGGCGGCCGCAACCACCTGGACAAGCTCGGCCTGTCCGTGGCGGTGGTGGGCAACCTGGACACGGGCCGCTATACCCCCTATCGCGAGGAGCAGGTCGGCGACCTGATCGACGACCTGTTCGCCGCCGAGCTGGTGGTGGGCTTCAACACCGTCGGCTTCGACTACGCGGTGCTGCGCGCCTACACCGAGCGTGACCTGGGGCGGTTGGCCTCCCTCGACATCCTCATGGAGATCCAGCGCGAGCTGGGCTTCCGGGTGAGCCTCGACAAGGTGGCCAGCGCCACCCTCGGCAGCAAGAAGTCGGGGCACGGCCTGCAGGCGATCGAGTGGTATCGCCAGGGGCGCTGGAACGACCTGGTTCGCTACTGCACCGACGACGTCCGGATCACCGGTGAGATCTACCGTTTCGGCCGCGATCACGGCCACCTCTTTTACCTGAATCGCTGGGGCGAGAAGGCGCGGGTCAACGTGAGCTGGTGAGCGGGTGAGGGCCGCATGACGCCTGGCACCGGCACGCAATCCCTGCCGTCCACTCTACCGCCCCACCGGCGGTTGCTGGTGCGCATCGTCGGGGTGATGGTCGCGGCGATCCTGGCGATCGAGGGGATCATCCTGGTCGTCACCACCCAGCGGCATCGCGACGACACGCGCAACCGCTTCTTCGCCACCGCCGAGGGCGAGGGGTGGCGGGCCGCCGCCCCGCTCGCAGAGCAGCTCGCCATGGGCGGCGCCGACGCCCTGCGGCCGGACCAGCTCCCGCAGGTGAATGGCGCGACCACGACGCTGTTCGATGCCGAGGGCAGGCTGCTGGAGTCCACGGCGACCCGGGTCTCCCCCGACCTGGCCACGCTGATCCGCGACTTCCTCCGCGGGAACCCCGCCTTTGGACGAACCGGCGAAACGGCGAGCGGCTGCTTCGTCCTCATCCCGTTGCGCCAGATGGGGGAGCTGTACGGGGCCCTGGCGGTGACCAAGCCCGCCGCGAGCCTGCGGCGCGAGAGCATTCATTACATCCTCCGCACCCTGGGGGTGATCCTGGTGATCTGTGCCTTCACCTCGCTGGTGGTCCTGCTGTACCTGGTGCGCGAGGTGCTGCGCCCGGTGCAGCGGATCGTCGCGGCCAATGTCGCCACCGGCCACGGTGCGGAGGAACTCATCCCCGCGAGCGACATCCCCATCACGGAGCTGGGGGAGATCAGCCAGACGCGCAACCGAATGCTCCTCAGCCTGCGCAGCGCGCGGGAGGAGATCCTCGCCAAGAATCGCGAGCTGGAGTCGTGGAACCGCACGTTGGAGGAGCGGGTCGCCGAGCGCACCGCCGCGCTGGAGCAGGCCCAGGAACGGGTGGTGCAGGCGGAGAAGCTGGCGGCGATCGGCAAGCTGGCCGCCTCCGTGGCCCACGAGATCAACAACCCCCTCGGGATCATCGCCGCCGCGGCCGAGGACCTGCGCCGCCAGCTCGTCCAGGCCGGTACGCCAGACCGCGACGGGGTCGGCCGCAGCCTGGAGATCGTCCGCTCCCAGATCCAGCGCTGCAAACGGATCGTCGATGCCCTCCTCAACTACAGCCGGCGGCGGCCCTCCACCCCCGAGGTGACCGACCTCCAACGGTTTCTCGACGAGACCCTCGACCTGGTCCGCCACCGGGCGCGCAAGGAGGACAAACCCTTGACCCTGGACGTCGCCGATCCACCTCCCTCCGCCGCGATCATGCAGACCCAGCTCCAGCAGGCCCTCATCAACCTCCTGGACAACGCCCTCGACGCCACCGGCCCCGGCCAGAGGATCACCGTCGGCGCCGGCCGCACGGTCCACGGCGTGGCCGTGTGGGTGGAGAACCAGGGCGAGCCGATCCCGGCGGAGGTGCAGGAGTCGATCTTCGAGCCGTTCTTCACCACCAAACCCCCCGGCCGGGGCGCGGGAATGGGCCTGGCCATCGCCGCCAACTTCATCCGCGCCCAGGGCGGCCGCCTGCGCTACGAGAACGCCCCGAGCGGCGGCGCCCGGTTCGTGATCGAGCTGCCGGGGGGATAGCGGTTAGTGCGATTCGAAGCATGAAAGGCGCCAACACCGAATGCGGACAGAGCTCTTCGCATTGACGGATCGCCCTGCGGCCTGCCTGCCCGCAGGCGGTTCCGCCATTCAGGTTTTCAGCGGTCGGCCCCCTGGCTGGTAAGATCGCCGTGCGCGGTGCTTCCGCGCCGAGTCGCCGAGAACCACCCGCTGTTCGCTGACCGCGCCCCATGCTCCGCCTCCTGATCCTCGACGACGAGCCGCTCTTCCTGGAGACCCTGGAGCGCATCTTTCGCCGCGAGGGCATGGCCGTGACGACCACCGGTGACGGCCACGAGGCGTTGCGGCTCCTCGACCGCCAGCCCGTCGACGTGGTGCTGTCGGACATCGTCATGCCGGGCATGGACGGGCTGGAATTCCTGCGCCGCGCCCGCCAGCGGCCGGACCCGCCGGAGGTGGTGATGGTGACCGCGCACGCCACCATCGACACCGCCCTGGACGCGATGAAGCAGGGGGCCTACGACTACCTGCAGAAGCCGGCCGAGGTGGCGGACGTGGAGCGGGTGATCCGCAAGGCGTATGAGGCGCTCCAGCTCCGCCGCGAGAACCGCCAGCTCCGCCGGGCGCTGGATCGCCACGATCCGTATCGCGACATCGTCGGCGCAAGCGCCGCCATCGACGAGGTGCGGCGCCTGGTCGCCAAGGTCGCGCCCACCGACTCGACCGTGCTGATCCTGGGCGAGAGCGGCGTGGGCAAGGAGCTGGTGGCCCACCAGATCCACGCCGCCAGCGCGCGGGCCAAGACCGCCATGCTGGCGGTGAACTGCGGCGCGTTGCAGTCGTCCCTGCTGGAGAACGAGCTGTTTGGCCACGTTCCCGGCGCCTTCACCGGCGCCACCAAGGGGGCCGCCGGCCTGTTCGAGGAGGCGGACGGCGGCACCCTGTTCATCGATGAGATCGGGGAGATGAGTCTCGATCTGCAGAAGGCCTTCCTGCGGGTCCTGGAGAGCGGCGAGTTCAAGCGGCTGGGCGAGGCGCGCAGCCGCCGCGCCGACGTGCGGGTGATCGCGGCGACCAACCGCGACCTGGCGGCCGACGTGGAGTCCGGACGGTTCCGCCGCGACCTCTACTACCGCCTCAACGTCTTCACCCTCACGGTGCCGCCGTTGCGGGAGCGACGCGACGATATCCCGCCGCTGGTCGACCACTTCCTGCGCCGCAAGGAGCCGCAGCGCGAGCCGCCGCGGCGTCTCGCCGCGGCCGCCCTGGTGGCGCTCC
>DASWHD010000153.1:0-3664 GCA_036393335.1 bacterium | reverse complement strand
AGCGTGAAGAAAACCGCAGACGCACTCATCCAGGCCATCATCGCCCTGACGGAACAGGGCAGCTCTCGCGCCCTCGATGCGGCCCTCCTGGAGCAGGTCGGTGCGCTCTTGTCACCCGATGAGGTGGCCCTGTACGACCTGTTCGACGCCGGCGGGGGCGCGGAATTCCTCGCCGAGAGCCTGGAATACGCCCGTGCCCGGGACGCCCTGGGGATCGATCGCAACGTCAACTTCGACGTGCGGCAGGCGCAGGGCTTCGTCGCCTGCATCAAGGCGGGTGGGCGTGTGGTGAACACCGGCGATGACGACCGCGTCCGCACCCTCTACCCTATTCACGGGCAATCGGGCGTCACCGCGTTGCTGGTGGCCGACTACGACGTGTGCCCCGCCGAAGAGCCGGCGTGGATGTCATCCCTGCTCGCCGCCTATCAGAATCAGAAGCGGCTGCTCTTCACCCTGGAGCGCGACGCCCTCACCCAGCTCCTCAACCGCCAGACCTTCGATCGCCAGGTGTGGGAGATCATCCGGCGCGTGGGGGTCGATGCAGCCCCACCCGCGGGTGATCCCGGCCGCATCGCCTTCGGCATCCTCGACATCGACCACTTCAAGGTGGTGAACGACACCTACGGGCACCTGTACGGCGACGAGCTGCTCCTGCTCTTTGCGCGGCTGATGAACAAGTGGTTCCGGTATAGCGACGTCACCTTCCGCTACGGGGGCGAAGAATTCTGTGTGGTGCTGTTCAACGTTGACCACGACGTCGCGGCAAGGGTCTTCGAGCGGTTCCGGCAGGCGGTCGAGGTCTACCCCTTTCCCCAGATCGGGCAGCGCACGGTGAGCACCGGCTTCACCCTGATCCGACCGCGCGACCAGCCGGGCGACCTGATCGACCGCGCCGACAAGGCGCTCTACTTCGCCAAGCAACACGGCCGCAATCGCGTCTGCTCTCACGAGGAGCTGGTCACCGCGGGCCACCTCGCCGAGGGGGAGGCCCGCATGGTGGGCGCGATCGAGCTGTTCTAGCCCGCATTTCTCACCACGGATCGTGGCGAGACCGTGCAAACGCACGTAGATCCTGGCCGGCCCACGGTAGGAGCCGAATCCCTTCGGCGACCCAGGCCCGAAGGGCCTGTTGCGCGGATCGCCGGTGAAACCAGCTCCTACCCCTGTCGAGGGCTCGGACGAGGACCCGGCCAGGAGATGCTGCCTGCCTGCCGGCAGGCAGGGCGGTTGCGCGGGCGCAGCAGATTCGTGGTGAGAAATGCGGGATAGTGTGCTCTGCCTCGTTGGTACCGGCGGCCGCACGACGTTCTGCGGTCGCCGGTACCCGACGATGGTTACCGGCCGACTCGGGCGGCATCGACACGCGGGCCGGCGGCCGCCACCCATTCCGGCGTCTGGTCCTCGAATTGCCGGAAGTTGTCCTGGAAGAGCTGGGCGAGGTGGCGCGCCTGGAGGTCGTAGGCCGCCTTGTCGCTCCAGGTGGCACGCGGGTCCAGGACCTCGCGCGAGATCCCCTCGGCCTGGGTCGGTACCTGGAAGCCGAAGATCGGGTCGAGCGTCATCTTGGCATGGGCCAGGGTCCCGACCAGGGCCTGATTCACCAAGGCGCGGGTGTGCTCGATCTTCATGCGCTTGCCGACGCCGTACGGGCCGCCGGTCCAGCCGGTGTTCACCAGCCAGCAGTGGACGTGGTGCCGTTCCAGCTTCTCCGCCAGGAGCTGGGCGTAGACCGACGGGTGGCGCATCATGAACGGCGCCCCGAAGCAGGCGCTGAAGGTGGCGCTCGGCTCGGTAACCCCCTTCTCGGTGCCAGCCACCTTGGCCGTGTAACCGCTGATGAAGTGGTACATCGCCTGCTCCGGCGTGAGCTTGGCGATCGGCGGCAGCACCCCGAAGGCGTCACAGGTCAGCATCACCACGTTGCGCGGGTGGCCGGCAGTGCCGCTGGGCAGAAAGTTGGGGATGTGGGAGATCGGGTAGGAGGCGCGGGTGTTCTCGGTGAGGGTGGCATCGTCCAGGTCGAGTCGCCGGCTCGCCGGGTTCAGGGCGACGTTCTCCAGGATGGTCCCGAACCGCTCGGTACAGGCGTAGATCTCCGGCTCCGCCTGGGGCGAGAGGCGAATCACCTTGGCATAGCATCCGCCCTCGAAGTTGAAGATCCCGTCGTCCGACCAGCCGTGCTCGTCGTCCCCGATAAGGAGCCGCTCGGGATCGGCGGAGAGGGTGGTCTTGCCGGTGCCAGACAGGCCGAAGAAGATCGCCACGTCCGTGGGATCCTCGGCCGAGACGTTGGCCGAGCAGTGCATGGAGAGGACGTGCTGGCCGGGGAGGAGGTAGTTGAGGGCGGTGAAGATCGACTTCTTGATCTCCCCCGCGTAGGCCGTGCCGCCGATCAGCACCAGCTTGCGCTTCAGGTTGAGGACCACGAAAGTGCCGCTGCGCGTGCCGTCCTCCGCCGGGTCGGCGTGGAAGTTGGGGCAATGCAGGATGGTGAAGTCGGGGCGGAAGGCGCGCATCACCTCCGGGTCCCGCGGCTGGCGAATGAACATGTTGCGGGCAAACAGGCTGTGCCACGCGTACTCGGTGACCACCCGCACCGCCTGGCGGTAGCGCGGGTCGGCCCCGGCGTAGGCGTCCTGGACGAACACCGTCTTGCCGCGCAAATACGCGGTCATCCGGCGCAGGAGGGTGTTGAATCGCTCCTCCGGGTACTTCACGTTGACCTTGCCCCACCAGATGTCCGCCCCGGTGTCCGCCTCCTCGACCACGTATTTATCGCGGGCCGCGCGGCCGGTGTACTGGCCCATGGAGACCACCAGCGGTCCGCGGTGGGCGACGTGCCCCTCGTAGCGGCGGATGGCGTATTCGTACAGCGCCGCCGTGGCGAGGTTCCAGTGGACCTCACCCAGATGGGTCAGCCCGAGCTCCTCGAGGCCGTGGGCGGGGACGAGTTCGGCAAGCTCCATATCCATTAGGATTCTCCTTCCGTCAGTGACGAGGGTGTGTGGCGTCAGGGGCGCGACGCTTCGCGCTGTAAATCGGCGAGAAGGTTGAGCGCCGAGAGAGGGGTAAGACGTTCTACCTCAATTCCCCGCAACCGTTCCACCAGCGGGTGGTCGGGCGGTTCGGTGAAGAGATCGAGCTGGCTGGCGGCGGCGGGGAGACCGGTGATCCGCAGCCGCCCGCCGGCGGAGTGCTCGCCGGCCTCGAGGTTGGCCAGGATGGTGCCGGCCCGCTCCACCACCGCCTCCGGCAGCCCGGCGAGACGCGCCACCTGAATGCCGTAGGAGCGGTCGGCGCAACCGGGCTCGATGCGGTGCAGGAAGATCACCTCGCCGTTCCACTCGCGCACGGCCACGTTGTAGTTCACCGCCCCGGGGCAGGTCTCGGTGAGCTCGGTCATCTCGTGGTAGTGAGTGGCGAACAGGGTCAACGGTCCGGTGGCGAAGCGGCCCAGGAGCGCCTCGGCGATCGCCCAAGCGATGGAGATGCCGTCGAAGGTGGCGGTGCCGCGGCCGATCTCATCCAGAAGGATCAACGATCGCTCCGTCACGTTGTGAAGGATGTTCGCCGCCTCCTTCATCTCCACCATGAAGGTCGAGTCCCCCGCGGCCAGGTTGTCGCTCGCGCCCACGCGGGTGAAGATCCGGTCGATGCGGCC
>DASWHD010000152.1:0-14020 GCA_036393335.1 bacterium | reverse complement strand
GCCGCGTCACTGACCTCGGCGTTGATCCGCTCCCCCAGGGCCCGTTCGGTGACCGCAAGGTCGTAACGAGTCTGGAGGTTCATCCAGAACTGCGCGCTGTTCCCAAAGTAACGACCCAGGCGCAAGGCCGTCTCCGGGGTGATGCCGCGCTTCGCGTTGCGGATCGCGGTAATCCGCCCGGAGGGCACGCGTAGCGCCAAAGCCAGTCTGTTGGCCGAGAGGCTGCGCGCGGCTAGCTCGCGCTGCAAGATGCGTCCAGGGTGTACGGGCAGCATGATCTATCCCTTGTGGTCGTTGGTGATCTCCACGTCGTATGCATCACCGTCGCGAAACCGGAAACAAATCCGCCATGGGCCGCTCACGGTCATCGCCCACTGCCCCTTACGATCTCCAGTGAGTTTGTGGAGGCCGATACTCTTGAGCGGGCTGAGATCCTGGAGGGAGGTGGCCGCATCCAATGCGGCAAGCAGATCGTGAGCCGCCTCGACATCCATGCCGCGATAGCGAGATTTGCCGGTGTCGGCAAAGCGCCGGGTGGAGGTGTTTCCCCAGGTGCGGATCACGAGACGGTGCGTACGGCATGATGCGTTGGATGTTCAACGTAGTACGACATATGCGCCACCCTGGCAAGGATCATAGGCTTAACCCGCATTTCTCACCACGAATCTGCTGCGCCCGCGCAACCGCCCGCATCTCCTGGCCGTGTCCTCGTCCGAGGTAGGAGCCGGTTGCACCGGCGACCCGCGCCGCCAGACGCGGCCGGCCTTCTTGGGCCGGAATCGCCGAAGGGATTCGGCTCCTACCGCGGGCCAGCCAGGATCTACGTGCGTTTGCACGGTCTCGCTACGATCCGTGGTGAGAAATGCGGGTTAACGAGGGAGCCGATCGGGGAACGGCGCGATCAATCGCGGGGGCGGAGTCACCAGCAGTAGACCTGGTCGGCCGCGAAGAGGAGGTCGAGGAGATCGTCGTACGAGAGCGTCGTGGCGGGCGTTGGCCGCCAGTCGCCGGTGTCGGATAGGACGTCGCACGCCACGGCGCTGTCCATGCCGTCGCGCCAGAGCGCCACGATCACCTGGTCCCCCGCCGCCGATTGGTGGGCGGCCACCGCCTCCTCCCACGGACCCGACTCCGGGCGGACGAGGTGCAGGACCTTCACCGCCTACTGCCGCTCCCAGACGGCGGCGATCTGGGATCCGGCGTAGCGGTAGCGCAGCTCCAGGGTGTCGCCGTCGCTCTGCAGGCCGAGGGGCAGCTCACCCGGGCCGTACCAGTTGGGATCGTTGCTCGCCGTGATCGACATGGCCCACGCGCCGCCGCGCTGGATGAGCTGCCCCTGGTACTCCAGGGTCTGGACGCCGCCAAACTGGTTGAAGACCTGAAAGGCCGAGTAAAAGCCGTAGCGATTCTGGCCGGTAGGGTTGAGGGTGAGGACGGCGTTGTAGTTGGTGTAAACGCCGTTCTCCGTGAAGGAGGCCAGGAGGTAGTTGCCGGCGAGGGACGGCGTCGCCGGCAGCGCGGGCGGGGCTGGGGCCGGCTGCGGCGTGGCGGCGACCGGCGGGCTCACGGCCTGGGGCAGCGCGGCGGGCGTTTCTTGCACCGCCGGTGCAGGAGTCGCGGCCTGGGGCGCCGGCGCCACGGTCGCCACCACAGCCGGCGCCGGTCCCTCGGCATTGCGGTTAGCGGGCAGCAAGCGGGGGACCAGGAGCAGGCCGATGCCGGCGGCGAGCAGGATCAGCGACGGATTGCTCACGTCCATCTTGATGCCGAACGCCTCGATCTTGTTATTGCTCCCCGCCACCTTGCCGGTGACGAACAGCAGGAAACCGGCGGCGATCAAAAACCCACCCACGACCATCACTACAAGATCGAATGTTTCCATCGAGGATCCTGTGCTGGATGAAATCATACCGTGGGTTGTGACCCTACCGCCTCGGGCACAAGGCGGCCGACGCTGTTGATGAGCAGGTCGCTGGCGGTGATCTGTTCCACCGCACGACGCGGCGCCGCCGCGCTCTCCCCTTCCAGGCCGACCACCGCCGCGCCCACCGCCTCCAGGGCGTCCTTCAGCTCGTCGAGGCGCTGGCGCAATGCCGCGTCGCCGGCGTGGGCCGCGTCCCACCATTGCCGGCCGGCGGCCGTGAACACCACCTGCACCGTCGCCTCGCCGAGGGCCAGGCCCACGGCCATGCGCAGGGTCTCGGCGAGGTCGGCGGCGCCGTCCGGGGCGGCGTCGAGGCGGACGGTGATGGTCATGGGAGTCAGGAGGTAGGAGGTCGGAGGTCGGGTCGCCCCGTTGGGGTGGAATGTTCTCTGCCGCAGATCACCTGTCTCCCCTACCCCCTCTACCTCCTGATCACGCGAAGGCCACCACCCGGTCGCTGGTGGTGACCTGGACCATGTGGTCGTGCTGGCTGCCGAGGCGCACGCCCGGCAGGGGCACCATGCCGGCGGCCACGGCGTTCACCGCGCAGACGGTGACCTCCATGCGGCCGAGCCACGGGACGAGGGGACCGCGCTCGGCGTTGGCCACCCCGCCGGCCATGAGGAAGAGGCGGGGCACGATCCCCTGCCCCACCGCCGCCGCCAGCAGGCGGGCGGCGCGGCGCGCGTCGGCGGAGTCGGGACCGCGGGTGAGGAGGAGGCTCAGGGTGCGCGGGGGGGGTTCCGTCGCCGCCCTGCCGCTCGTGGGGTCCGCGCCCATCTACGCCTCCGTTGCCGCGGCTGTGGTGGCCCCTGCCTCGTCCTCGAGGGCGAGCTCCTGCTGGGTGGTACGCGCCTCGGCGAACTCCGCCACCGTGGGCAGATCCGAGAGCTTCTTGAGGCCGAAGACCTTGAGGAAGTTCTTGGTGGTGCCGTACATCAGCGGCCGGCCGGGGATGTCGCGCCGGCCGACGATACGCACCAGGTCGTGCTCCATCAGGGTCTTCAGGGTGCCCATGGGGTTCACCCCGCGCACCGCCTCGATCTCGGCCCGGATCAGGGGCTGCTTGTAGGCGATCAGGGAGAGGGTCTCCAGGGCCTGCTGGGAGAGACGGATCTTGCGCGGCGGGTGGAGGTCGGCGACCCACACCGCCTGGGCCGGCTTGGTGGCGAACTGGTAGCCCCCCGCCACCTCGACGATCTGGATGCCGTGGTGGTCCTCGCGGTAGTCCGCGATCAGGCCGTCCAGGACCTGGAGGGCGACCTGGCGGTCGTAGCCGTGATTGCCGGCGATGTCCGCCAGGCCGGCGCGCGCCAAGGGCTCGCCGGTGGCGAGGAGCAGGGCCTCGAAGGCCGCCCGCAGGTCGCGATGACTCACGTCGGTATCTCCATACGACCGTCTACTCGGTCACCGCCGAGGATGGAACCACAGATGGACAGAGATGGACACGGAGGATGCGGTCCCGCAGTCGTTGCTTCATCCGAGAGCGATCGATCAACGCGGGAACCCAGGAATCCATGAAAAAACTGCGGAGTCGTGATTTTTCGGTTCATCCGGGATTGCCGGGGAAGCCATAGGGTGCGCCAAGCGCAGCACGGCGCACCGTCCTGGAGGGGGGAGTCGGTGCGCCTCGCCTTGCTCGGCACACCCTATGAGGTGGTGCTATTTCCTCGAATTTCCGGAAGATCCTGTGTTTCCTGGTTTCCTGGCTTCCCGCGTTAAAAGAGAGGCCGTCCACAATGTGTGGGCGCTCCGCGTCAGCCTTCGCCATCGGCATGCGGCAGGAGGGGATCATGGGCGAGGTCGATCGGCCCAGCCTCCGACGGCTCCCTGCGCAGGATCCAGATCGGCGCGAACGGCGCCTCCTGGCGGAAGGTGACTGCCTGCAGGCGGATCAGCTCCAGCAGGGCGAGGAAGGTGACCACCAGCTCGGAGAGGGTGCGCCCGCGCTGGAAGAGGTCGCCGAACAGGATCAGCTCTTGGCTTTCCAGCCGCTCCAGGATCACCCCGATCTGGTCCTGGATGGTGAGGGGCTCCATGGTCACCTCGTGGACCCCCTTGCCGGCCAGTTCCTTGAGGATGGTCTGGAAGGCGTCCAGCAGATCGACCAGGGTCAGCTCGCGCAGCACCGTGGTCCGCTCCACTGCCTTCGCGCCGGAGATGCCGCGAAAGTGGAGCCGCGCCGCCTCCTCGGCACGCTGGCGCAGGTGGTCCGCCGCCTCCTTGCAGGTCTGGTACTCGATGAGCTGCTCCACCAGCTCGGCGCGCGGGTCGACCCCCTCCTCCCCCTCCTCCGCCGGCGGCTCGGGTAGCAGGGTGCGCGACTTGATGTAGGTGAGGGTCGCGGCCATCTCCAGGAAGCCCCCGGCCACCTCCAGGTTGAGGCGCTGCATGAGATCCAGGTAGCCGAGGTACTCGTGGGTGATGGTGGCGATCGGGATGTCGTAGATGTCCACCTCGTGCTTGCGGATGAGGTGGAGCAGCAGATCGAGGGGGCCCTCGAAGAACCGCAGCGAGACCTGGTAGCCGTCCGCCTCGGTGCCGGTGTCGATCTCGAGGGGCTGGGGTGTGTCCATGGACGAAAAGCGGTCAGCCATCAGCGATCAGCGAGATGGGATCCTGGAATAGGCCGGTTGCGGGAGTGATGAGCCGACCGCCGGACGCCGGCGGCTATCTTGCCAACTGCATCGCCGCGCGCACGCGCTCCATGGTGAGGTTGGCCTCTTGCCGGGCGTGCTCGGCACCGGCGGCGAGGATCTCCGCCACGCGCCCGGGATGGCGCGCCATCTCCATCCGCCGTTCGTAGATCGGTCCCAGCGCCTCCCACATGTGGTCGCAGAGCCGGGCCTTGCAGTCGAAACAGCCGATCCCGGCGCTGCGACAGCCGGCGGCCATCTCCACCTGGGTCTCTGCGGTGCTGAACACGCGGTGCAGGTCGAAGACCGGGCAGTCATCCGGCTCGCCGGGGTCGGAACGGCGCTGGCGCCGGGTATCGGTGACGGCCCGGGCCATCTTCTGGCGCATGATCTCCTCACCGTCCGCCAGGTAGATGGCGTTGTTGTACGACTTGCTCATCTTGCGGCCGTCGAGACCGGGCAGCTTCGGCGCCTCGGTGAGCAGTGCCGCGGGCTCGGGAAAGACCTCGCCGTAAAAGTGGTTGAACCGCCGGGCGATCTCCCGGGACAGCTCCAAATGGGGGAGCTGGTCGACCCCCACCGGCACCGTGTCGGCGCGGTACACCAGGATGTCGGCGGCCTGGAGCACCGGGTAGCCGAGGAAGCCGTAGTTGCTCAGGTCCCGGTCGGTGAGGTTCTCCTGCATCTCCTTGAAGGTCGGGTTGCGTTGCAGCCACGGCGTCGGGGTGATCATCCCCAGGAGGAGGAAGAGTTCCGCGTGGGCCGGCACGTCGGACTGCACGAACACGGTGGACCGTTCCGGATCGATCCCCGCCGCGAGCCAGTCGAGGACCACCTCGCGGATGTTGCCGACGATCGCCGACGGGTCCTGGTAGTCGGTGGTCAGCGCGTGCCAGTCGACGACGCAGAAGAAGCACTCGTGGCTCTGCTGCAGGCCCACCCAGTTCTGCAACGCCCCCTGGTAGTTGCCCAGGTGGAGCTGGCCCGTCGGGCGCATGCCGGAGAGGACGCGGGGCTGGGACATCGTTCGGGTGAGTCAGCTCCGCGCCGCGCGGTGAGAGTCGTCACGGGACATCTGCGCCTGGGGAAATGGCAGTTAGCTGAGAAGATCGATGAGGAAGCGGATGGGAGGCCATATTAGTTTGGGCACAATTCCCGCGACAAGGAGCGCGATGACGATCAGAAAGCCATACGGCTCGATGCGCGCGACGCTCATGGCGGCGCGCAGCGGCAACACACCCACCAGCACCCGGCCGCCGTCCAGGGGGGGTAGCGGCAGGCAATTGAACACGGCCAAGGCGACGTTGATGCGCAGGGAGAGGAAGGCCATCCAGTAGAGCGGCACCAGCACCGGATTGCCGCCGCCCGCCTGGGCATGCTGGGCGATGTGGGGATCGAGGGCCGCGAGGCCGTGGAGGGCGACGGAGCTGGCGACCGCAATGGCCAGGTTGGCGGCCGGCCCGGCCAGGGCCACCCACACCATGTCCTGCTTGGGCCGGCGCAGGCGCAGGGGGTTGACCGGGACCGGCTTGGCCCAGCCGAACATCTGGGTCAGGACCAGGGCGAGGACCCCCAGGGGGTCGAGGTGGCGCAGGGGGTTGAGAGTCAGGCGCCCCGCCTCGCGGGCGGTGGGGTCGCCAAGCCGGTCCGCGACCCAGCCGTGGGCGAGCTCGTGGAGGGTGACCGCCAGCAGGAACGGCACGGCCAGGACGGCGAGGTACTGGGCGAGGGAGAAGGTATGCATGTCACCGATGGCTACAGCCTCGCCCGCCGAGGGGCTCCAGTCCAGGCCTGGCCCGCATTTCTCACCACGCAATTTTTCTCTTTCGCCGCGCTTCGACCCCCCTTACGTCGCACATTAAATTAGGCTATAAACGTCATGTTCACCTCTGCGTCCAGGCATTAAGGAAGCGGAGGCGCCGCATCCCGAGCAATTTGAGGTATTGTGGGCTCCCGAAGGGTGGTCACCCGGCGGAAGTCATCCACCGTCCCCCTGTCTCCTGAGGTAAGGTGTCATGCCACCGGTCACCGTGAACCCCCGCAACGTCCTGTCCTTTATCCTGGCCGGTGGTCGGGGTAACCGGCTCGATCCATTCACGGAGCACCGATCCAAACCGTCGGTGCCGTTCGGCGGCAAGTACCGGATCATCGACTTCACCCTGTCCAACTGCGTCAACTCGGACCTGCGGCGGATCGCCGTCCTCATCCAGTACAAGTCCGACTCCCTCGCCCGCCACATCCGCCTCGGCTGGAGCCCGCTCGTCTCCCACGTATTCAACGAGTTCCTGATCACCGTTCCACCGCAACAGAAGATCGACGACCGCTGGTACCTCGGGACGGCGGATGCCATCTACCAGAACCTCGATCTGGTGGAGGAATACTCGCCGCAGCACGTGATGGTCTTGTCGGGCGACCACGTTTACAAGATGGACTACCGGCCGCTGCTGGCCGAGCACATGGCCCGGCAGGCCGACGCCACGGTGGTGACCATCCCGGTGCCGCAAGCCGAGGCGCGGTCGTTCGGCATCCTGGGGGTCGATCCCACCTGGCAGATCACGGGATTCGCGGAGAAGCCGGTCAACCCGACCACGATCCCGGGCGATCACAACCACGCCCTCGCGTCGATGGGGATCTACGTCTTCAAGACCGAGGTGCTGATGGACGTGCTCATGGAGGATGCCCAGGACCCAACATCCAGCCACGACTTCGGGCGCGACATCTTCCCCAAGATGCTCGGGGAGTATCGCCTCTTCTCCTACCCGTTCCTCCATCCGCGCGACGGCGGGCCGGGCTACTGGCGCGACGTGGGGACGATCGACGCGTACTACGCGGCCAACATGGACCTGGTGTCGGTCTCGCCGAACCTCAACCTCTACGACCCGCGCTGGCCGATCCACACCCACCTGGAGGAGTGCCCGCCCGCGAAGTTCGTGTTTGCCGACGAGGGACAACGCGCGGGCATCGCCCTCGACAGCCTGGTGAGTGGCGGATGCATCGTCTCGGGTGGCCGGGTGAAGCGCTCGATCCTCTCCACCCGGGTACGCATCAACAGCTATTCCGAGGTGGAGGACACCTTGCTCCTGGGCTGGAACTCGGTGGGCCGCTACTGCCGCATCCGGCGGGCGATCATCGACAAGTACGTCGACATCCCGCCGCGCACGGTGATTGGCTATGACGAGGAAGAGGACCGCAAGCGGTTCCAGGTGACGGACAGCGGCATCGTGCTGGTGGTCGGCAGCTCGACGCTGGCCGCGCAGCGCAGCCGTCCGGAAGAGCCGGTTCTCGCGTGACGGGCGGCGCCCTGCGCCGGGGCATGACGCGCGGGCTGTGCGTGGCGGGCGGTTTGCCGTAGCCTTTTCCTCTCGTCTGGTATGGACCTCTCCGTCTGCCTCCTGTGGCACATGCACCAGCCCGTCTACCTCGACGCCGAGGTGGGCGAGTACCTCCTGCCGTGGGTTTTCCTTCACGGGGTGAAGGACTACTACGAGATGGCGCGCCATCTCGAGGCGGTGCCGGAGATGCACCTGACGGTCAACTTCGTCCCGTCCCTGCTCGACCAGCTAGAGGCGTACGGCCCGCCGGGGTCGGTGCCGAATGACCGCTTCCTGCGCCACTATCTGGCCGACCCGGCGCAGATGGAGACCGGTGCGCGGGACTTCCTGATCCACAACTTTTTCTCCGCCCACCTCCAGCGTCAGATCCTGCCCTCGCCCCGCTACGGCGAGCTCTTTCAGACGGCGCACGGCGGCCGGGGCCGCAAGGCCGCCTCCCTGGACGTCCAGGACTTGCTCGACCTCCAGGTGTGGTTTCTCCTCGCCTGGTGTGGCGATACCCTGCGTGAGGAAGACCCCTTCGTCGCCGGCCTGATCGACCAGGACCGCCACTTCACCGCCGCGGATAAGCGCGCCCTCCTCACCCGCCTGCAAGAGGTGATCGCCGAGGTGGTGCCGCGTTACCGGGCGCTGGCGGAGCGCGGCCAGATCGAGCTCTCGTTCACCCCCTACTACCACCCGATCCTGCCCCTGCTGTGCGACACCGACACCGGCGCCATGTCCAACCCCGCCACTCACCTGCCGCGCCAGCGCCTGCGCCGGCCCGGCGATGCCGCCGAGCAGGTCCGGCGCGCCCTGCGCCGCCACCAAGAGGCGTTCGGTGCGCCGCCACGCGGCTGCTGGCCCTCGGAGGGGAGCCTGTCGCAGGAGGTGGTCGAGCTGCTGGCCACGGCGGGGGTCGGCTGGGCGGCCACCGACGAGCGCGTGCTGTTCGCCAGCCTCGCCAAGCCAGGCCGGGACGGTGACAGCGCCGCGGCCCCCGTGGAGCTCTATCGCGCTTACCGCGCCCCGGGCGCCGCCGGGGGCCTCACCCTGTTCTTCCGCGACCAGCCGTTGAGCGACCGCATCGGCTTCACCTACAGCCACTGGGACGAGGACAAGGCGGTGACCGACTTCCTCGATCGCCTGCGGGAGATCCAGCGCAGCCTGAAGGGACGCGCCGAGCGGCCCGTGGTCAGCATCATCCTCGACGGCGAGAACGCCTGGGAGTTCTACCGCGCCAACGGCCGCCCCTTCCTGCTCATGCTGTACCGCGCCCTGGTGCAGGAGAAGGGGCTGGTGCCCCATGCCTTCGGCGAGGCCCTCGCTGCCGGCTGCGACTCGGCGCCGCTGGAGCGTCTCCACCCCGGCTCGTGGATCAACGCCAACTTCAACATCTGGGTCGGCCACCCGGAGAAGAACCTCGCCTGGGAGTGGGTGAGCCGTGGCGTCGAGGCCCTGGAGAATGACGGTGCCGCGCCGCCTGCGGCGCGTGATGCCGCCTACCAGGCGCTCCTCGCGGCGGAAGGGAGCGACTGGTTCTGGTGGTTCGGCGACGACCACTACTCGGCCCACGACACCGTCTTCGACCACCTCTTCCGGACCCACCTGCGGGAGGTCTACCGCCGCCTCGACCTGGAGGTGCCGGAGGGGTTGCACATCCCCATCGCCCGCATCCGTCGCGCCCAGCTCGAGATGCCCAAGGCGTTTATCCAGCCGATCATCGATGGTCGCGGTGTGTACTACCTGGACTGGATCTCCGGCGGGCGTCTCGACCTGTGCCGCGCCGGCGCCATGCATCCGGGAGAGTGCCGGTTCACCACCCTGCGCTTCGGCTTCGACGCGGGCCACCTCTACCTGCGCCTCGAAGCATCCGTGCCGGCGGTGAAGATCGCCGAGGCCGGGTTCCCCCTGACCTTCTACCTGGAGGGCAGTGGCACGTCGGCGCGGGTGCGGCTGGACTTCAATACGGATCAACAGCCCCACCTGATGGCGATCGGCGACGGCGAGGAGGAGGGTGGCGCCGCCGCCGCCGAGTCCTTGGGCCGGGTGGCGGTGGACGAGGTGCTGGAGATCGCCCTGCCCTTCGCCCCCCTCGGCTTCCGGGTGGGCGACACCTTCCATCTGAGCTTCAATCTCGACGGCGAGATTCGGTTGCCTCTGGAGGGACCGGTGGAGCTGGTCGTGCCGGCCGCCGGCGATTACCTCCTCGACGCGTGGATGGTTTAACTGCAGGGGATAGGGGATAGGGGATGGTCGGCCGCTACGCGGCCGAAATATCGATGCGTCGTTTTGACCTTCCGGCCCCGCTACTCAACCAATAATCTGGCCGCCCCGCGGCCATCCATCCCTAATCCCTAGTCCCTAGCCCCTCCCTCATGCCCAACCCCATCCACCTCCTGTTCGGGATCCACTGCCACCAGCCGGTGGGCAACTTCAACCACGTGCTGGAGACCGAGTTCCAGCGCGCCTACGCCCCGTTCTTGCTCGTGGCGGAGGAATTCCCCGACTTCCACTTCGCGTGCCACTACAGCGGCTGGCTCCTGGAGTGGATCGCCAACCACCACCCGAGCTTCATCGACCACCTGGGCCGCATGGTGGCGCGGGGCCAGGTGGAGCTGATGGCCGGCGGCTTCTACGAGCCGGTGCTGTCCGCCATCCCGCGCCGCGACCGGCGCGGCCAGATCGAGATGCACCAGGCGTTCTTGCAGGCGAAGCTCGGGGCGCGGGCGCGCGGGGCATGGCTCACCGAGCGGGTGTGGGAGCCGGAGCTGGTGAGCGACCTGGTGGCGTGCGGCATCGACTATGTGACGGTGGACGACTACCACTTCCAGTGCGCCGGCTTCGACCGCGAGCAGCTCACCGGTTACTTCGTCACCGAGGACGCGGGCACGCGCATCGGCGTCTTCCCCATCGACATGCAGCTCCGCTACCTGACGCCCTTCCATCCCACGGAGAAGGCGATCGCCTACCTGGTGGAGCGGCGCGCCGAGTACGGCTGGCCGGCGGTGACCATCGCCGACGACGGCGAGAAGTACGGCACCTGGCCGGGCACCCACAAGCTGGTCTACGAAGAGGGGTGGCTACGGAAGTTCATGGCGGCGATCTGCAAGCACGAGCTGATCCGGCCCGCGACCTTCTCCGAGTACCGCGCCACCCACCACTCCCAGGGACTGGTCTACCTCCCCAACGCCTCGTACTTCGAGATGAGCGAGTGGTCCCTGCCGGCGAGCAAGGCGGTAGGGCTCACCCGCCTGGTCGAGGAGGAGAAGCGGCGCGGCGAGCTCGACGCGGTGAAGCCGTTCATCTCGGGCGGCATCTGGAAGGGATTCTTCGTCAAGTACCCGGAGTCCAACCGCATGCACAAGCGCGCCCTCGCCCTGTCGGCGCGCCTCGACGGCGCCACGGGCGAGGCGGTGAACGAGGCACGGCGCCACCTGTACGCCGGCCAGGCGAACGACGCCTACTGGCACGGGGTGTTCGGCGGCCTCTACCTGCCCCACCTGCGCCACACGATCTGGCACCACCTGAACCGCGTCGAGGCGTGTCTCGGCGCCGTGGCGCCGGTCGACGCGTGGGACGAGGACGCCGACGGCTTCGACGAGCTGCACCTCGCCAACGGCCACCTGCACGCCACGGTCAACCTGGCGGCCGGCGGCCTGCTCGCCGAGCTCTCCGATATGGCGAGCGGCATCAACTTCGGCGCCACCATCGCGCGCCGCTTCGAGCACTACCACATTGCCGCCCCGCCGAAGCCCGAGACCCAGGAGAAGAAGGAGGCCGCGGTCCAGACCATCCACGACATCGCCGGCCGGGCCATGGAGAAGGCGCGCGGCGAGCTGGTGTACGACGTGGCGCCGCCCCTGAGCGGCCGGTTGCGCCTGCTGGCGCCCGGCGCCGCGAACGCGCCGCGTGTGATCCCCGGCGGCGAGCCGCCCGAGACCACCCTATCGTTGAGGCCGGCACGGCGCGACGGCGACGCCGTGGTCGCCGACCTCGGCAATGGCCTGACCAGCGCCAGCCGCTACGAGCTGCTCGAGGGCCGCGCCGCCTTGCGCCTGACCGTGCGCCTGCGCGGCGGACGGCCGGCGAAGGTCGACCGTGCCGGGATCGAGCTGTACTTCGCCATGCCCGGCTGCGACTCCCCGGCCACGCACTTCACCTGGTCCGGCCGCGAGGCGGAACCGCACGGCCTGCACAACCCGGCAGAGGCGGCAGACGCCACCGGCCTCACCCTCACCGACGAGAGCGTCGGCCGGCGGATCGTGGTGACGTTCGCCGACGCCGCAACGGTGACCATTGCCCCGATGCGCACCGTCTCCCAGTCGGAGGCCGGCGTTGACGTCTGCTACCAGCAGAGCTGGGTCATGGCGACCTGGCCCCTCGGCGCCGCACCGGAGGTCGACTGGCAACAGACGCTTACCGTGGAGATTACCGATGCCTGAACTGCGCTGGGGACCGGTCAGCCACCGCTGGGTGGTCATCGCCAAGGAACGCGCCCGCCGGCCGGACGAGTTTCCCTGCGACGCCGAGCCGAAGAACGACGCGGCCACCTGCCCCTTCTGTCCCGACAACGTCGGCCGGGCCGCGAAGGAGATCCTCACCCTGCCCAACGCCGCCCACACCGGCTGGCAGGTGCGGGTGATCGCCAACCGCTACCCCGCCCTCCAGGTCGAGGGAGACCTCGACCCCGCGGGGGTCGGCGTCTACGACCGGATGAACGGCATCGGCGCCCATGAGGTGGTGATCGAGACCCCGGACCATAGCCGCTCCCTGAGCGAGCTGTCGGTGCCGGAGATCGCCACGGTCCTCACCGCCTACAAGCTGCGCCTGGAGGACCTGCGTCGCGACCTGCGCCTGCGCTACGTGATGATCTTCAAAAATTACCGTGCGGCGGCCGGCGCCACCCTTACCCACGGCCACACCCAGATCATCGCCACCCCGGTCATTCCGGTGGTGCCGCAGACCGAGCTGCACAGCGCCCGCGAGCACTACCTGCGCAAGGAGCGCTGTCTGTTCTGCGACATCGTCGACCAGGAGGAGTTCAGCCGCGAGCGCATCGTCCGCGAGACCGAGGCGTATCTCACCTACTGTCCCTACGCCTCCCACCAGCCGTTCGAGATGTGGATCGTGCCGCGCCGCCACCAGCACGACTTCACCATGCTCACCGAGCGCGACCTCCACGAGTGTGCGCAGGTCCTGAAGGACGCCCTGGTGCGCCTGCGCGAGGCCCTCGACGACCCGCCGTACAACTTTGTCCTCAAGACCGCACCCTCCCCCCACCCCCGCCCCGGCCGGCCGGCCGACTGGGCGACCATCTCCCTGGACTACCACTGGCACCTGCAGATCATCCCCCGCCTCACCCGCCCCGCCGGCTTCGAATGGGGCACCGGCATCTACATCAACCCCACCCCCCCGGAAGTCGCCGCCGACTACCTCCGCCGCGTGCACCCGTAGTCGAGGTGCTAGCCGTGCGGCCGCGCGCCCGGTGAGTGGAGGACAACGCGGGAACCCAGGAATCCAGCAAGGCCCACGGGGACGCCGACCCACCGGGTACCGCCCCCCCCGCTCCCCGCCGTGGAAGAGGGCCAGGGTGAGGGCGCTCCACGTCCCCGCCTCGCCCGCGCGGGCCACCCCGCAACGCCCAGCCCGTAGGGCGGATGCCCGAAGGGCGATCCGCCCACTCAAATCCAAACTGGCATTGGCCGGTTGAATGCCCGACAGACGATCCTCCGCCGGGCGGTGCAATCGAATGGCGGAACCGCCTACGGCGTTCCGCCCTACGCCTTCCGTAGCGGCGGATCCGACCATGGCCGCCGTGAGCGCCCCTGCGCTTGCACCGGCCGCGAGCGACCGCGCCTGCTCGCCGGTTGGTTGCCGCGGAGCAGGCGGATCTGATATCCGCAGCCTGCCATGGCACCCCAAGGGAACGACGTGGACCTCCTCAAGGAGGTCGTGGCGCGGATCCTGGCCGTCAGCGAGCCGGAGCGGATCATCCTGTTCGGCTCCTACGCGCGGGGTGAGGCGGGGCCGGACAGCGACCTCGATCTCCTGGTGCTGGAAGCGGGCGTCACCAAGCCCCGCCAGGAGAGCGTGCGTTTGCGGCGCGCCTTGCGGGGGCTACGTGTCCCGGTCGACGTGATCGTGGC
>DASWHD010000151.1:0-7120 GCA_036393335.1 bacterium | reverse complement strand
GGGCAGCGGGGGCGGTGGCGGCGGTCACCGGGTTCCGCCACCCGATTCAGATCGCCCGCCGCCTCCTCGACGACCGCCGTCACGTCCTCCTGGTGGGGGAGGGGGCGCGGCGCTACGCCGTGCAGATGGGCATCGCCGAGTGTCCGGAGGAGGCGCTGATCGTGGAGCGCCAGCACCGGCGGTGGAGCGAGCGCCACGGCACGGTGGGCTGCGTGGCCGTCGACCGGCACGGGCGCACCGCCGCCGCCACCTCCACGGGTGGTATCCCCGATGCCCTGCCCGGCCGGGTCGGCGACTCGGCCCTGATCGGCTGTGGCACCTACGCCACGGACCTGGGCGCCGTCTCGTGCACCGGCCTCGGCGAGGCGATCATCCGTGTCGGCCTGGCACGCACCGCCCTGGAGCTGCTGGCGACCGGCCGAGAGCCGGCGGCGGCCGCCGCCGAGGCGGTGGCCCGCCTGGCGGCCGTCACCGGCGCCGAGGCCGGTCTGATCGTCGTCGATCGCCACGGCCGCACCGGCCACGCGCGCAACAGCCGCCACATGCCGGTGTGCCGGATCGCGGCGGACGGTGTCGTGGTCGTCGCTGCGTGACGGGGCCGTATTGCCAACTCCCGGCGGCGTGCGATGATCCCGCCCCCCATGCGGGGTACCCCTTGACGAGACGGAAGGACAGCCAGCGATGAGTGACGAGCCCAACAAGATCATCTACTCGATGATCGGCGTCAGTAAGTTCTACCACGACAAGCCGGTCCTGAAGGACATCCGGCTGTCGTACTTCTACGGCGCCAAGATCGGGGTGCTGGGGCTCAACGGCTCGGGCAAGAGCTCCCTGCTGCGCATCCTCGCCGGGGTGGATCACGAGTTCGACGGCGAGACCGTGCTGGCGCCGGGCCACACCATCGGCTTCCTGGAGCAGGAGCCCCATCTGGACGACACCAAGACGGTGCACCAGGTGGTGGAGGAGGGGATGGGGTCGACCGTCGCCCTGGTGGCCGAGTTCAACGACATCAGCGCGCGCTTCGCCGAGCCCATGAGCGACGACGAGATGAACGCCCTGATCGAGCGCCAGGGGGAGGTCCAGGAGCAGCTCGACGCCCGTGACGCCTGGGACCTGGACGCCCGCCTGGAGATGGCGATGGACGCCCTGCGCTGCCCGCCCGGCGAGACGCCGGTGGAGGTCCTCTCCGGCGGCGAGCGGCGCCGCGTCGCCCTGTGCCGCCTGCTCCTGCAGAAGCCCGACATCCTGCTCCTGGATGAACCCACCAACTACCTCGACGCCGAGACCGTGGCATGGCTGGAGCACCACCTCCAGGGCTACCCCGGCACCATCATCGCCGTCACCCACGACCGCTACTTTCTGGACAACGTGGCCGGCTGGATCCTGGAGCTGGACCGCGGCCGCGGCATCCCATGGAAGGGCAACTACTCCTCGTGGCTGGAGCAGAAGCAGCAGCGGCTCCAGCAGGAGGAGAAGCGCGAGACCGACCGCCAGCGTACCCTGGCGCACGAGCTGGAGTGGATCCGCATGTCGCCCAAGGGGCGCCACGCCAAGGCCAAGGCACGCATCACTGCCTACGAGGATCTCCTCGGCTCGGCCGGCGAGCAGCGCACCAAGGATCTCGAGATCTACATCCCGCCGGGACCCCGCCTGGGGGACGTGGTGATCGAGGCCAAGGGAGTGAGTAAGGCGTTTGGCGACCGCCTGCTGGTGGAGGGAATGACCTTCGCCCTGCCGCCGGGCGGGATCGTCGGGGTGATCGGCCCCAACGGCGCGGGTAAGACCACCGTGTTCCGCATGATCACCGGCCAGGAGCGGCCGGACGCCGGCACCATCCGCATCGGCGAGACCGTGAAGCTCGCCTACGTGGAGCAGAGCCGCGACTCCCTGGAGCCGGACAAAACGATCTGGGAGGCGATCTCCGACGGCAAGGACACCGTGACCCTCGGCCGGCGCGAGATCAACTCCCGGGCCTACGTCGGGCGGTTCAACTTCGCAGGCCAAGACCAGCAGCAGAAGGTCGGGACCCTGTCCGGCGGCCAGCGCAACCGGGTCCACCTGGCGCGCATGCTCAAGACCGGGGCAAACGTCATCCTCCTGGACGAGCCGACCAACGACCTGGACGTCAACACCATGCGTGCCCTGGAAGAGGGGCTGGAGGCATTCGGCGGCTGTGCGGTGGTGATCAGCCACGACCGCTGGTTCCTGGACCGCATCGCCACCCACATCCTGGCGTTCGAGGGCGACAGCAAGGTGGTGTGGTTCGAGGGCAACTACTCGGAGTACGAGACCGATCGCAAGCGCCGCCTCGGCGCGGCGGCCGACCAGCCGCACCGCATCAAGTACCGGCAGCTCACGCGGAGGTAGGGGAGTTCCCCCTCCGGTCGGGACAAGGCATCTGTCCGCGGCGGCGGGTACCAAGCGCCCTCCCCCTCCGGGGGAGGGCCGGGGTGGGGGCGTGGGGAGAGGCTACCTGGCCTGGCGGTGTCCCAGACGCGTTGCTCGCTCCATACGCCCTCCCCCCAGCCCCCTCCCGGTGGGAGGGGGAGTCAGGTAGGGCGGGCTGTGCCCGCCACGTCGGGCGAAGCCCGACTAGATCGCTCCTAGGGGTAGGCCCGGGTTCTCTGATAGGTTTCCCCCACGGCGAATCCTCGCTCGCCGTGAACGACAGACTTCATGCCCGAGCCGCGATACCTCGTCACCGGCGGCGCCGGCTTCATCGGCAGCGCCTTGGTGCGCCAGCTCTTGGGCGAGAGCGAGGCGGTGGTGGGCAACCTCGACAAGCTCACCTATGCCGGCAATCTGGAGTCCCTCGGCGACTATCGCGACCACTCGCGCCACCGCTTTGTCCGCGGCGACATCTGCGACGCGGCGCTGGTCGGCGATCTCTTGCGCGACCTGCGGCCCGCCGGCATCTTCCACCTCGCGGCGGAGTCCCACGTCGATCGCTCCATCGACGGCCCCGCGCCGTTCATCGCGACCAATGTGGTGGGCACCTTCACCCTCCTGGAGGCGGCCCTCGCCTACTGGCGCGACCTACCCGCGGCCGAACGTGACCACTTCCGTTTCCTGCATGTCTCCACCGACGAGGTGTACGGTTCCCTTGGAGGGAGGGGGGTCTTCACGGAGGCGAGTGCCTATGCGCCGAGCTCGCCGTATGCCGCCTCCAAGGCGGGATCGGACCACCTGGCGCGGGCGTACTTCCGGACCTACGGCCTGCCGGTGGTGACCACCAACTGCTCGAACAACTACGGGCCGTACCAATTTCCCGAGAAGCTCATCCCCCTGGTGATCCTCAACGCCCTGGAGGACAAGCCCCTGCCGATCTACGGTGACGGCGGCCAGGTCCGGGATTGGCTCTACGTGGACGACCACTGCCGCGCCTTGCGGCGGGTGATGGCGGCGGGGCGGCCCGGAGAGGTCTACCACGTGGCAGGCCACAGCGAGCACACCAACCTCGACGTGGTGCGGGCGGTGTGCCGCCATCTCGACCGGCTCGCGCCGCGCCGGGATGGGCGGCTTCACGCGGGGGCGATCGCCTTCGTGGCCGACCGACCCGGCCACGACCGGCGCTACGCCCTCGATGCCGGCAAGGTCGAGCGCGATCTCGGGTGGTGTCCAGTGGAGACGTTCGCTACGGGGCTAGAGCGCACCGTGCGGTGGTATCTGGACCACCGCGACTGGTGCGATGGGGTGATGCGCGGGGTTTATCAGCGCGAACGGCTTGGCACGGGGGAGGGACGCGTGCCTTGACGTGGATCATCCCGGCGGCCGCAATCGGCATGTGTCTCCCTCTCCCACCTTGCGCGTAGGGCGGATGCCCGGAGGGCGATCCGCCGTCCCGATGCCACCGCCGCGATCCGCCAATCCAACGGACAAGAACGACCCGCCCCCCTGCGACCAGGTGGAATGGCGGAACCGCCTCCGGCGTTCCGCCCTACGGTGGGTGCGGCGGTGGCGTTTGTCCCCGGTAAGGGGGTGGGCCACCCGCGGTGTTGGGCACGGTCAGCCCCGCTCCGCCCCCTCTTCGACCGACTCCTCGTCGATGAGCCACTCCACGTCGTCATCCACCGCCTCCGCGCCGCCGCGCTCCTTGCGCGCGTAGGCCCGCTCCGCCGCGGCGATGTAGTCGCGGGTGAGGGGAGCGGCATCGCGCCGGTGGGCGAGCTGCATCTGGAAGACCATCTGGCTGCCGGTGCGGAACATCATCTCGCAGCTAATCAGGTAGAACTCCCACATGCGGCAGAACCGCTCGTCGTAGAGCGCGGCGATCTTCGGCCGGTTGGCCTGGAAGCGGCGCAGCCACTCGCGCAGGGTGTCGGCGTAGTGGACCCGCAGGATCTCCACGTCGGTGACCCACAGGCTGTTGAGCTCCACCGCCGGGAAGACCTCGGAGAGGGCCGGGGAGTAGGCGCCGGGGAAGATGTACTTGCGCAGCCACGGCGAGGCGGTGCCCGGCGGGCTCATGTGGCCGATGGAGTGGAGCAGCGCCACTCCATCATCGGTGAGCAGCGCCCGGAGTTTGGCGAAGAATTCTGAGTAGTGGTGCACGCCGACGTGCTCGAACATTCCCACCGAGACGATGCGATCGAATGGCTCGTCCAGGTCCCGATAGTCACGCAGCAGGAACCGCACTCGGTCGCTCAGATCGAGGGCCGCGGCGCGCCGGTTGGCGACCGCGTGCTGCTCTCGCGACAGGGTGACGCCGGTGACCTCCACCTCCGCGATCTGCGCGAGGTAGAGCCCGAGGCCGCCCCAGCCGCAGCCGATATCGAGGACCCTCTGGCCGGATGCCAGGCAGAGCTTGGCGGCGATATGGCGCTTCTTGTTTTCCTGCGCCTGCTTCAGGGTGTCGTCCGGGGAGAGAAAGTAGGCGCACGAGTATTGGCGGTCGGCATCCAGGAACAGGTCGTAGAGGTCGTCCGACAGGTCGTAGTGGTGGGCGACGTGGGCTTGCGCCTTGCCGACCGGGTTACGCTGCTGGAGCGCCCGCAGCCCACGGGAGATCCGCCGCAGCACCCTCTGGAGCGGGTACGAGCCGAGGGATAGCCGGTTGATCGAGAAGAAGCGTAGGAAGTCGTAGAGGTCGCAGCCCTCGAGAGTGAAGGTCCCCTCCATGTACGCCTCCCCCACCGCCAGCTCCGGATTGAAGAAGATCTTTCGCGGCAGGGCGGGATCGCTCAGGCGGAAGGTGACCGTCGGCCCGGGTCGGCCCTGGAAGGTGTGGACCTTGCCGCGCGGATCGATCACCCGCAGGGTCCCGACCCGAACGAACCGTCTGAGCATGTGGGAGAGGGGAAACATCGGAGGCTCCCGGTGGTGGCAGGCAGGAGATCATACCGCCTCGTCCAGGATAGCCAACACGCCGGATGGGGTGCCTCTCCATTCGTATCCTGTGCGCTGCGGCGAGCTCCCCCTCCCCCCGGGAGGGGGTTGGGGGGAGGGCACTCGGTCCAGCAGCGCGCCGGGTGCACCTCCGGATCCTGTGCCGCATCCCACCGCCCCCACCCCGGCCCTCCCCCGGTGGGGGAGGGGGGGCGAAGCAGCGGGAAGGGGCGGACGTAGCGCGGGAGGTGCGGGGGGACCGCTTCCCGCGCCGGTTTACCTTTGAGTCATGCGATGTTCCCGGCGCAACGATCTGTGGGAGAATCCCCCATCCCTGAACGGCGAAGACGTGGAGCGCACATCATGACGATCTACCCGGTCATCCTCTCCGGCGGCGCCGGCAGCCGGCTCTGGCCCCTGTCACGGGAGCACTACCCCAAGCCCCTGCTGCGCTTCGTGGGGGAGCAGACGCTGCTCGAGGACACCACCATCCGTCTCGACGGTCTCGCCGATCTCGGTGCACCGCTGTTCGTATGCAATGAAGAGCACCGTTTCCTGGTGGCCGAGCAGATCCACAAGCTGGGCAAGGCGCCGGAGACGATCATCCTGGAACCGGCGGGGCGTAACACGGCCCCGGCCCTTACCCTCGCCGCCCTGCGCGTCGCCGCCGGTGACCCCGCGGCCCTCATGGTGGTCATGCCGGCCGACCACGTGATCCCGGACCGGGCCGCCTTTCAGGCGGCGATCCGCGCCGGCAGCGCCCTCGCCGAGCAAGGGTACTTGGTCACTTTCGGGGTTGTCCCCACCCACGCCGAGACCGGCTATGGCTACCTGCACAAGGGCGAGGCGCTGGACGGCGGACCCGCGTGGCGCGTCGCGGCGTTCGTCGAGAAGCCGGACGCCACCACCGCGCAGGGTTATCTCGATGCCGGCGATTACCTGTGGAACGCCGGCATCTTCGTGATGCGTGCGGACCGCTGGCTGGAGGAGATCGCCCGCCACCGCCCCGACATCGCGGCGGCGTGTCGGGCGGCCTTCGACGCCGGTCGCGAGGACGCCGACTTCTTCCGCGTGGACAAAGGGCCGTTTCTTGCCTGCCCAAGTGACTCCATCGACTACGCGGTGATGGAGCAGACCGACCGTGCGGCGGTGGTGCCGTTGGATGCCGGCTGGTCGGACGTCGGCTCGTGGTCGTCGCTGTGGAACATCTGTCCGCGTGACGCCGATGGCAACGTGATCGACGGCGACGTGATCACCCACGATACCCGCAACGCCCTGCTGGTGGCCGAGTCCCGCTGTGTCGCCACCGTCGGCATCGAGGACCTGATCGTGGTGGAGACCGCGGATGCGGTCCTGGTGGCGAGCAAGGCTAAGGCGCAGGAGGTGAAGGAGATCGTCTCCTGGCTGAAGAAGAACCAGCGTGACGAGTATCGGTTCCACCGCAAGGTCTACCGGCCGTGGGGCTCCTACGAGGGCGTCGACGCCGGCCCACGCTTTCAAGTGAAACGCCTCACGGTCAATCCCGGCGCGGTGCTCTCCCTCCAGATGCACCACCACCGGGCGGAGCACTGGGTCGTGGTGAAGGGCACGGCCAAGGTCACGCGCGGCGACGAGGAGCTCCTACTCACGGAGAACCAGTCCACCTACATCCCCCTGGGCACGACCCACCGCCTGGCCAACCCAGGCACCATCCCCCTGGAGATCATCGAGGTCCAGTCCGGGAGCTACCTCGGCGAGGACGACATCGTGCGGTTCGCGGACGTCTACGACCGGTGTCAGCCGTAGGGCGGGCTCT
>DASWHD010000150.1:0-3849 GCA_036393335.1 bacterium | reverse complement strand
TTCTCCGTGTCGATCCCCAGGAAGATGAAGCACGGCCCCGCCGTGGCCAGGTAGTTGACCGCCTCCAGGATGGCGAGGACGTTGTCCGGCTGGCAGCGGTCGAGATCGTCGATCAGGATTACCATGCCCGCGGTACGGCGGGTGCGCAGGGCGTGGCACACGGTGTTGAACTCGCGATCGAACCGGTGGCGGAATCCGAGCTGGTCGCGCAGGTCCGAGATCCGGGAGCGATCGCGCAGGGAGGCCATGAGCTGCGCCGGGTTGAGGGTGATCACCCGGAGCTTCAAGAGCGCGAGGGATACGGCGTAGAGGCCGGCGCCGAATGATCCCAGGGCGGTCAATTGCCCGAGGAGCGCGCCGGTGAGCCACTCGCCGAAGGTGGAATCGGTGAGTGCCGCAAGGGCCTCCTGGAAGTCGTCCAGCTCCAGGAGGAGCTGGAACGCGACCACCACCACGACCGCGAGAAACCCAACCGCCAGGGCGCTTTGCAGGTCGCTGCGCACCCGCCGCCATAGCAGTCGCAAGCGAAAGCTGAGGCCGGACCATTGCCACCACGACGGGATCGCCTCGGAGCGGATCGCCTCCAGCAGGGCGGCGAGGAGGTGCTCCTCCTTCTGATGGTGCCAGGCGTTGAACCACACCGGCCGGGTGCCGAAGGTGCGCAGGTCTTCGGCCACCAGGTTCATGAGCGACGACTTGCCGGTTCCCCACGGGCCGGAGACGGCGAAGGTCAGGGGCGGGACGGTGTTGCGGTTACGCACGAACTTCGACAGGGCGCGGGCGATCGCCTGGAGGCCGAGGGCGTCCCGGTCCTCCCAGCCGATCGGCGAATCCGAGGCCGCCTGGTCGGCCACCGAGGCGCGGCGCGGCGGGGTGGCCCGCAGGTCGAGCCAGGTGGTGGCCGTGCGGTAGCCGGTGAGGACCAAGGCTGGGAGGGCGAGGAACAGCCACGGCGCGGGGAGGTGGCGGTAAGGGAGGCGCTGCCACGTGGCGCCGCCATCCGTGGTCTGGAGGATGACCGGTCGCTTGCCCCCCTCGTTGCCGTCCTCCCACCCCGAAGCGGCCCAGCCGATCCGGCCGTCGGGTTGGAAGTAGAGGGAGCGGAGGTTGGCCTGGGTGGGGGTCTCGCGAGCGGTCCATGGGTTGCCGGCATTCACCCGGTCGTCGGGCGCGCCCGTGATGCGGACCAGGGCGCCGCCGTCGCCGACCGCCCAGGCGGTCGTTTCACCGTCGCTGGTCACGAAGAGGACGGCGTGGAAGCGGCCGGGCTCCGTCCCCATCTGCCACGCCTGCCCTGCCGCCCGCTCGGCGATGGCGGCGGTATCGGCGCCAGCCGCGCTAGCTACCTCGAAGACCTCGCCAGCGGCCGTGGTGAATAGCTCGCCACCGGCCACGGGGATCGGGGCCGCCGTGCCCCGTTCCGCGGGCGTCACCCGCAAACGGACCTCTCCGACATCGGTCCAGTACCCCTCGTTGAAGTGCCAATGGGTGGCGAGGTCGGAGGGGCCGAGGGCCGGGTTCGGGGACGGCCACCCCCTGCCCCCATCGCCGGTAGAGAATGTGCCCCGAGTTGTGAACGCCCAGCCGGACTGTCCCGTCGCCTCGAAGGCGAAGGCGCGGACCCGTCCCAGGGAGGCCGAGCCGAGGTCCGTCCAGCTCTCGCCGCCGTCTTCCGTGGCCAGGATCCCCGGCGTCTCGCCGGCCACCCAGCCACGGCGGCCGTCTGGCAGAAACTGGGCGTGGAGGATGCGGGGTGGGCCGGCCGGCTCATCGACCGCCGCCTGCACGGGTGGCGGCTCTTCCTCCTGCGCTGGCGCGACGGTCTGCGATGCCACGGCCGGCGGACGGACGGCCTGCTCCGCGGTCTGCTGAGCCGGCGCGGCGTAGGTCGGCGGCTCCTTGGCCACGCGCTCGGACACGCCCTTCTTCAGCAGGTCGGGGTCGAGCACCGGGGCGTTCGGCGGTGCGACCTGGGTCGGGGTCCTGGGTGGCGGCGCGTCGGCGGCGTGGGCCGTGCTGATCAGGCCCACCGTGAACGGCACCACTGAGCGGGGCGCGTCACCCTGGGCGGACGCCGCCTCGGAGCCCGGCAGGTACTGCGTGTTGATCCACCCGGTCTCTGCAGGCCGGAAGGTGAGGGTACCGATGGCACCGATCGGCACCACCGGGATCCGGGCCAGGGCCGGGTGGGGCTGGGGGTGGAGGAGCCAGTCGCTCAGGGAGACGGCGCGGGCGAACGGGTCCGGACGGATCGACCGATCGAGGAAGAGCCCGTAGAGGCTCGTGGTGCCGATGACGAGGGCGGTGACGAGCCACAGGGCCAGGCGTCGCCGGGCCGCACCGGGGGAGGTGTTCTGTCCGTCGCCACTGCGTCCCTCCGGCATGGTGTCCCCGCCCCCCTTGGTGGTGGCAGGCTCGGGGAAGACGTTGCGCTCGCTCATGGTCCTGTCACGCGGTGGGGGCCGCCGGCCGGGCTATGATGAATCGGTGTGGGTATGCAGCTCGTCGAGGAGGGCCATCACCCGGTTGACGGTGAACTGCTCGAAGTCCAGGGGCGAGCCGCTCGCCTCCCACAGCATGCGGCTCGCGGTGAGGTAGTCAGGACAGGTCAGGGGTGCACCGACGTGGAACACCACCTTGGCCTGGACCGGCACCTCGGCCGCCATCGGGCCGGCGGTGGCCGGCAGGGGGTTGCCCTCCATGGCGATCGGGTAGGCGAAGTCGAACGCCTTCAGGTAAGAGGTGGTCTCCTTGACCGGGACGTTTTCCTGGCCTTCCTTCCAGCGGCCGCCGAGGGGAAAGAGGACGAAGACGTGGCCTTGGCGCTTGAGCTCCGCCATCTTGCGGAACGCGGCACGGTTGATGGCCGCCGCCTCCTTCTCCTTGGCGAACCGTGCCGCCCGTTCCGTGTCGCTCTCGTCCGGGTGCGCCATTGGCTGCTCGCGCCGCGGGACGATGACCAGGCGCGAGAAGATCTCGGTGTACATCTTTACCACCTCCGATTCCTCGTTGAGCTTGCGCCCGGCGATGTAGATGAGGCGCTCGAGGATCCGCTGGTAGCGCGGTGCTGCCCGGCGCAGCAGGGCGTAGAAGGCGGGCACGTCAAAATTGCCCGCGTGCTCCACCAGGAATAGAACGCGCCGGCCGGCAGCGAGCTGCGCCAGGCAGTGGTCGAGATGGCCTAGGCCGAGGATCCGGGAGCCGGGCAGGAGAAGCCGGTCGAGGAAGTCGAGGATGACCGGCAGGTTGGCCTGGTTGCCCGTCTGGTAGACGTTGGCCGGGGTGATGTGGCGGTCCCGGCCCGGGGTGTAGTTTCGCAACAGGAGACGGCTGGTCTCGCCCAGGGCGGCGATGAGATGCTCGCGGGAAACGGGCTCGTCAGGCATGGTGCGGGTACGGTGGCAACAAAAACAAAGGTGGAGCGTGTTCTTTCCGGGAAAAAAAGGGAAGCCGGACCGGGCCTTCTTCAAGGTGCAGCTCGCCGCCGACCTGGTGCCAGACGACGAGAAGGTCGCCTTTCTCCGCCACCTGCGCGGCCTTCCGGACGCAGCCGCGAAGGACGCCTTCCTCGACGTCGTCCTCGCAGGCCGCCGGCCGTGGCAGGAGGCGCCGCCGGACCGCTAGCCCGCATTTCTCACCAGGGATCGTGGCGCGCGCGCAGATGACCGTGGATCGTGGCTGGCCCGCAAGGCCGAGTCCGCACAGGCTGGCCTGCGCCGGCACATCTTCTCGCCGCCGCGAGGGTCCCTGTAGGAGCGAGCTTGCTCGCGAACCGGGACGTCCGCACGGTCCCGATCATCGCGTCGGTTCGCAGGCAAGCCTGCTCCTACAATTCCGTCCCACCGCTGC
>DASWHD010000149.1:0-9841 GCA_036393335.1 bacterium | reverse complement strand
CGGTGGAGGCGACGCTGGGGGTGCGGATGCTCCTGGTGCTGGGCGTGCTGATGGGTGTCGCCTGTGCCGGCGCCCTGAGCATCGTGCTGGGGTCGGTGTTCGGCACCGCGGCGGGGGTGGTGGTGCACGCGGTGAGCGGGGCGCATGCCGCGGAGGAGGCCGAGGCGACCATCGACAAGCGCTGAACAGTCCACGCCCCCCATGGGGCGCAGCGCGGGCCAGAGAGGTCCCCGGGTCGTTACCCGGGGACCTCTCACTTTTTGCGTGCCGGATGGGTTGCCAGCTCCATCGAGCATCGGTCTGTTGCGGTGCCTGTCCTAGAAAGGCGACGATCGAAGAGAAGGTGTTGTATCTTTCCGGGTTGGTGTGGCCGACGCGATTGGCGAGTGGTTGAAACGGCTCGCGCAATCGAGCACGAGCGGTGGTGCCCGGTTGGCCAAAGGTAACAGCGCTCGTTCCCCGGCGGTGGGGGCCGACGGGTGACGGCGTGGGAGGCGGCTGCGATGCGGCAGAGCGACGGAGCGGGTGTCACATTTCGGCGGGCGTGGTGGGTATGGCTGCTGTGTTCGCTGCTGCTCCTGCCGGCCACGGCCAGGGCGGATAATCGCTCGTGCCTGAGCTGCCACGAGGGAATGGAGGGCATGTTTGCCACGCGGGCGGGAGAGCACCTCGACCTGCACGTGGACGGCGACCAGTTCGCGGCCTCGGTGCACGGCGATCTCGACTGCACCACCTGCCACCTGCGCTTCGCGGACGATCCGCCGGACCCGCCGGATGCGGACATCGACGAGGAGATCCTCACCCTGAGCAAGCAGATCGCGCGCAAAAGCCCGGTCGATCCCATCGCACAGGCGGCGTGCATCCAGTGCCATGAGGAGGTGTATGAGACCTTTCGGGCGAGCGTCCATGGGGCGAACATCTTCGCGAAGCAGGAGGTCGATGGCCCCCTGTGCGTCGACTGCCACGGCTCGCCGCACCGGATCACCCCCCGCGGGGCGCCGCCCCCCGGGGGCCTACCGCCCTCCTCGGTTGTCTATGAGAACGTCGTCACAACCTGTGGCCGGTGTCACGAGCAGAAACGGGTCTCTCTGAAGTACGGCTTCAGCACCGAGATCATTGCGCGCTACAACGAGAGCTTTCACGGCAAGAAGTACCACTTGGGCGGGCAGAACCTGCCGGTATGCACCACCTGCCATGGGGCCCACGACGTCCGTAGCCAGCACGACCCGGCGGCGCGCGTCTACGATGCCAACCGCGTCGTCCTGTGCGGGCAATGTCACGCCGGGGCCAACGAGCGGTTCGTGGCGGCCATTACCCACAAGCCCTTGGGGAAGGATAACCCGGTGCCGTACTACGCAGAGAAGGGATTGATCCTGCTGACCTTCTCGGTGATCACCGCGTGCGTGCTGCACGTCTTGTTGGATCTCTACGCCTTGATTCGCACGGCGTTGCAAGCCCGCCGGCGTACGGAGCAGCGATGAGCCCGGACAACGTCGACCAGACCGTCGAGCTGGCCCCCGAGGGAGAGGTCGAGCGCATTAATCTCACCTTCCGTATTCAGCACATCATCATGCTCACCTCGTTCCTGCTGCTCTTTTTCACCGGCTGGGCGTTGAAGTTCCACGAGGTGGAGGGATCGCACCGGTGGATCCAGCTATGGGGCGGCCCCAAGGTTGCCGGCATCGTGCACCGTACCGCCGGCATCACCATGCTCATCGACTCGCTCTTCCATCTGTGCTACCTCGGCTACCGTGCGAGCCGGGGGAAACTGCGCTGGGACCTCATCCCGGATTGGCAGGACATCCGAGACCTGTGTCAGAACTTCCGCTACTTCCTGGGGCTCTCGCCGGACAAGCCGCGCTTCCGCCGGTTCAGCTACCTGCAGAAGTTCGACTACTGGGCGGTCTTCTGGGGCATCTTCATCATCGGGATCTCGGGTCTCGCCCTCACCCTCCCCACCAAGGCGGCGCTCCTGTTTCCGGCGTGGACCAGCAACTGGATCTGGGAGCTGATCTACATCATGCACAGCGATGAGGCGCTGCTGGCCATCGTGTTCATCCTCTTTTGGCACTTCTACAACGAGCACCTGCGCCCCGACGTCTTCCCCATGAACTGGATCTGGCTGACCGGCAAGATGTCGGTGGAGGAACTCCAGGAGCGCCATCCCCGGGAGTTCGAGCGCCTCTTCCCGGGCGCCAAGGCTACGGCGGCGGCCACGGTGGCCGGTCCCGTGGTCGCGGCGGCGGAGGCCGAGGGGATCGCGGCGCCGGACGCGGCGCCGGAGACGACCGCCCCCGAGGGCGACGCCAGCGATCGGTGAGCCCATGAACCTCAAGAATCTCTTGTTCGTGTTCCTGTTTGCGGTGGTGGCGGTGTGGGCGTGGCAGCGTTCCGCGACCTCCATCCTGCACCTGTTCCCGCAACCCACCGGCGGGCAGGACGCCCACGAGTCGGCGCGGCCCACCGGCCGCACCCTGACCATCCAGGACCTGCCCTGTTTTCAGTGCCACATCTACGCGCGATTCGCCCAGGAGCCGGCCGAAGGGGTCTTTTCCCATCTCCTCCACGTGAGCTTCGAGTACCACTGCAACCAGTGCCACAGTTTCCACGGCGATCGGGAGCTGGTCATCAACCGGGCCCTGTGTGGCCGTTGTCATGACGAGTTGCCGGAGATCCATCGACTCTGAGGTGGGGTGTGGCGCCGAAAATCCTGGTGATCGATGACGAGCTGCCCGTGCGCGAGATGGTGCAGCGCCTGCTGAGCGAGTCCAATTACGAGGTCCGGCTGGCGCGCAACGGCGCGGAGGGTCTCGCCCTCTTCCGGAAGGAAGAATTCGACCTGGTAGTCACCGACCTGAGCATGCCGGGGATGAGCGGCATCGAGGTGCTGCGGACCATCAAGGGCGAGGAGGCGAGCGTGCCGGTGATCCTGATCACCGCGTTTGCCACCATCGACACGGCGGTGGAGGCGATCAAGACCGGCGCCTACGACTACATCACCAAGCCCTTCGATCCCGACGATCTGGCGATCACCATCAAGAACGCCCTCGCCCACAAGCATCTCTTCGATGAGAACCTCCTGCTCCGGCGGAAGCTGGACCATGCCGAGCGCAAGGGAGCGATCCTCGGCGAGTCCTTGAAGATCCGCGAGGTCTTCCATCTGATCGACAAGGTCGCGTCCACCGATGCGACGGTGCTCATCGAGGGGGAGAGCGGCACCGGCAAGGAGCTGGTGGCGCGCCGTCTGCACGAGGTCAGCCCGCGAGCGGGCAAGCGGATGCTCTCCGTGAACTGCGGCGCCTTGCCCGAGACGCTGCTGGAGAGCGAGCTGTTCGGCTACGAGAAGGGGGCGTTCACCGGCGCCAGCGCCGCGAAGGAGGGGATCTTCCAGGCGGCCGATCGCGGCACCTTGTTTCTCGACGAGGTGGGGGAGATGCCGCCGCCCCTGCAGGTCAAGCTGCTGCGGGTGCTACAGGACAAGGAGGTCCTCACCGTCGGCGGCCGGCAGACCATCCCGGTGGACGTGCGGATCATCGCCGCGACCAACAAGGACCTGAAGGCGGAGGTCGCGGCGGGCCGGTTCCGCGACGACCTCTATTACCGGATCAACGTGTTCACCCTCCCCATGCCGCCGTTACGCGAGCGACGGGAAGACATCCCCCTGCTGCTGCACCACTTCATCGCCAAGTACAACCGCGAGTTCGGCAAGGACGTGCAGTCGGTCTCCCCCAAGCTCATGCAGTTCTTCATGGACTACGACTGGCCGGGGAACATCCGCGAGCTGGAGAACTACGTGGCGCGGGCGATCCTGATGGCCGATGGCCCACAGCTCCAGCTCGCGGCCCTGCGCCGCGAAACCGACGAGGCGGGAGTGGCAGACGAGGATCGGGTCCTGTCCTTCAAAGAGGCGAAGGAACGCTTCGAAAAGGAGTACATCCTCGCACTCCTCGACAAGTTCGACGGTGTGGTCTCCCGGGCCGCGGAAGCGGCGAACATGCCGCGGCCCAACTTCTACGAGAAGCTCAAGAAGTACGAGATCTCGCCGGCGGCGGCGCGCACCAAGCCTCGAACCGAGGACCCCGGTGAGGAATGATAAGGCGATGGTCAGCGGCCGTTCTGTTGACGGTGCTCATCTTGCCGGCCGCGGCGGGTTACGCGCAGTCGGCGGGGACGACGGACGCGGCGGCGTCTTGCCTTGGATGTCACGGGAGTCTCCACGGCCAGCGGCAGCTCCGGGTCGTCCCCGAGCGATACCGGGAGTCGGTGCATGGCGCCCTCTCGTGTCTCGACTGCCATAACAGCGCGCGCATCGCCCGCATCGACGCCGTGCACCGCGACGGCGCGGCGCGGGCGGCCGGAGAGGAGTGGGCGGTGGTGGCCATCCCCGCGGAGAAGAGCGCGTTTCCCGACACCCTGTCCGCGTGCCGCCGGTGTCACCCTGCGGCCTTCGACGGTGTCGCGAACGGCGTCCACGGCCGTGCCCTGTTGCGCGACGGCAATGCGGATGCGCCGTTCTGCGTCGACTGCCACGGTGACGTCCACGCCCTGCGGCCGGCGTCCGTGCTGGGCTCGGCCGTGGCGCGGGAGAACGTGGTCAAGACCTGCGGTCGCTGCCATGCCGACCGGGTCATCGCCTCGCGCTACAACCTGAACGTCTCCGTGGTGCAGTCGTATCAGGAGCATTTCCACGGCAAGAAGTACGCCCTCGGGGGCAAGGCGACCCCGACCTGCGCCGATTGCCACGGCCATCACGGGATCGCGGCGGTCGAGGGACCGCAAGGGCTCGCCACCCTCGCGGTCAAGGAGGCCCTGTGTGCCCGCTGCCACGCGGGGGCATCGCCGGAGTTCGCCGCGGCCTTCACCCACACCCTCCTCGACACGGCGAGCAATCCCATCGCGGCGCGGGTACGGGCCGTGTTAGTGGTGCTCGCGGCCCTCACCATCCTCCTCCTGAGCCTGCACATCGTCCTCGACGTGCGCGCCCAGGTGCGTGCGCACCACCGTCCCCAGCGACCGCCCCAGGTGCGGGCCGGCATCCCGTGGGAGGTCTTCCGCCGACTGCCGTCGCAGGTGGAACGGATGGATCTCCACGCCCGCATCCAGCACGGCTTGCTGCTCGTGGCGGTCCTCTACCTCGGCGCCTCGGGCCTGGCCCTGAAGTTTCCCGATCACCGCCTGGCGCGCGGGTGGATTGGCCTCTGGGGCGGGGTGGAGAACGCCGGCCACCTGCACCGCTTCGCCGCCCTGCTGCTGATCCTCGTGGTCGCCTACCACCTGCTGTACGTCGTGATCCAGCGGGTGCGAGGCCGGCTCGCGTTCCATATGGTGCCGCGCCGCGAGGACCTCACCCTGTTCGTCGCCAACCTGCGCTACCTCTCCGGGCAGACCGATCACCGGCCGCGATTCGGCAAGTTCACCTACTACCAGAAGCTGGACTACTGGCTGGTGACTCTCGTCGTCCTGGCGATGATCGTCACCGGATTGCTGTACTGGTTCCCCACCGCGGCGGCCCGCCTCTTGCCGAGCAGTGTCGCCCAATGGATCTGGGGGGTGGCGTATGTGGTGCACAGCACCGAGGCGGTGTTTGTGTTGTTCGTCGCCTTCGTCTGGCACTTCTACAACGTCCACCTGCGCAGCCGGGTCTTCCCGATGAGCTGGGTGTGGCTCACGGGCAAGATCGACCTCGAGGAGCTGTTGGACGAGCACCCCGCCACCTTCGACGCCCTGGTCGAGGCGCAGGAGCGCGAGCAGTCGCGCGAGCCGGAGGAGGGGGAGTAGTTGGCTTCTCCAGCAACGGTGCGTGGCAAGATCGCCGCTCCGAGATAGGCAACAGCGTGCCTTGAAAGACTAGCCCGCATTTCTCACCACGGATCGTCGCGAGACCGCGCCAAGGCCGTAGATCCTGGCCGGCCCGCGGTAGGAGCCGAATCCCTTCGGCGATTCCGGCCCGAGAGGGCCGGCCGCGCCTGGCGGCGCGGGTCGCCGGTGCAACCGGCTCCTACCGCGGACGAGGTGGGCCAGGAGATGCGGGCAGTTGCGCGGGCGCAGCAGAGTCGTGGTGAGAAATGCGGGCTAGGGATGGGGGACGCGGGGTGGGGGGAAGGTTGGCCGCGGCGCGGCCAGCGGATCTCTCGCCTTCTTCCATCCTTCCCCCCATCCCCCGATCCCCACCCCGCTTTCTCATCCGCGACCGGTGCCGCAACCCGGCATGAGGCCGGGTGTAACGATGGGGGCTACGTCGCGTGACCGGCGTCCCTCGGCGCCTGGTCCGCCTCCTCCGCGACGGAGTGGCCCGGGTAGGGGAACTCGAGAAAGAAGGTCGCCCCTGCCCCCAGCCGGCTCTCCACCCAGATCCGCCCGCCGTGGTCGGTGGTGATCCGGTGGGTGATGCTCAGCCCCAGGCCGGTCCCCTTGTCCGGGGCCTTGGTGGTAAAGAAGGGGTCGAAGACCCGCGACAGGTGTTGAGGATCGATGCCACCGCCGGTGTCGGCGACCTTCACCAGCACCCCCCTGCCGCCCTTGAGCTCCTCGCTGGAGACGGTGAGCCGACCGCCCGCCGGCATCGCCTGGCGCGCGTTGTTGAAGAGGTTGATGAAGACCTGCTGCAAGCGATCCGGGTTGCCCATGATCGGCCCGGTGGTGGGGCTGAGGCGGCGCACGACCCGGTACTCCTTTTCTTCCTTGAACTGGTGCTCGACCATGCCCAGGGCGTCCTCGATCACCCGGTTGAGGTCTACGCTCTTCTGCTGCTGAGGGCCGGGACGCGAGTACATCAGCAGGCGTTTGTTCAGCTCGTCGATGCGTTGTGCGGCGTCGATGACTTGTTTGAGGGGCTCGCGTTGCTCGTCGTACTGGCACCGTTTGTAGAGCCACTTCGAGTAGCCGACGATGATCGACAAGGGGTTCCCGACCTCGTGGGCGACACCGGCGGCGAGCTCTCCCAGGGAGGCGAGCTTTTCCTGGTGGATGAGCTGCTTGATGGTGAAGTCGAGCTCGTCGCGCTGCTTGCGCAGCGCCGCCACCATGTTGTTGAACGAGGTCACCAGGGTGGCCAGCTCATCCTTGGAGTCGACCTGAATGCGGTGGGTGAGATCCCCCTGGGCGACGAGGTCGGCGAGGCTCGCCATCTCCTTCAACGGGCGGCTGATGGCGCTGATGATCACGAAGTTGATCAGGGTGAGGACCACCAGGATCACCATGGAGACCGCCACGTAGTTGGCGAGCACCCGGCGCTTGGCCTGCACCAGGTCGTTGGTCGACATGATCAGGCCGTACGCCGCCTTGTTCGTCCCGTTCACCCGCAGGGGAGCGAACACCGCCTTGTACTCTTTGTCGTCGAGGTAGACCTTCTCCAGGATGGACTCGCCGCCTCCCAGGATACGGCGCAGCAGCGCCGGGGTGACCTTGGCCTTGATCTTGTCGTCCCAGCTCGGTCCTTGAAAGGAAGAGGCGATCACCTGGTCGTTCTGGAGCACGAACAGGTCGCTGTTGATCTTTGCCTTGAGCCCCCGCAATAGCCGGTGATCGAAGCTGAAGCCGAGGAGCACGAAATCGCTGTGCTTGCCGCGCTGGAACGGTACCACCACATCGAAGTCGAGGCGGGGCCGGCCATCGACGACCTGGTAGATGAGGTCCGTCCCGTGCTCGCCGCGCATGCCCCGGGAGACCAGCTCGCGCAACGTCTTGTTGTCGCTTTGCAGGAAACGCCGCGGCTCGATATCGATCCGCACGTTCTCGTTCATCAAGAGATCCATGTGGGAGATATCCATCGTGCGGTACAGGACCGAGGTCTCCTGGCCTGGCGCCGAGCTGGCGTACTGGGCGAAGAGGTTGGCGTACTGCACGGTCTGCTGCTGCTTCTCTTTCAGCAACGCGTCGATGGTCTGCTGGTAGGCGAGGATCTCCTTGCTGGTGCTAGTGTCGATCTGCTGGGACAAAATTTTCGCCACCAGCAGCACTACCACGACGATCGCCAGAAACGAGAACAGGATGAACGGCAGGAGGATCTTGCTCTGGATCGTCTGCCGCTCGGATAGCGGGCGATAACGGACGCGGGGGCGTGGGTCCATGGGGCGAGAGGCGCGCTAGTCGATCCACGGCACTCTGCGGGAAAAAAACCAGGACAGAAAGAGGGCGAACAGCACCCCGACGATGGCGCCGGCAGCGGCCAGGGTGAGGAACACCGCCGCCCCGAGGGCGATCTGCACCGCGAGGACGTCGGCCCACGCCGGGCCTAACGAATCATGAATCGCCTCGCGGATGGCGCTACCCCAGCCGCCGTGGTCCAGAGGGAGGAAGCGGTCGATGGAGCCGGCGATGGCGAGGGTGACGATCGCGCCCACCACCGCACCGACGATGACCTCCGGCCGCTTTCTCCACCGCGCCATGGTGCCACGCACCACTCGTTTCTCACCGTCGGTCAACGGCGCGGGCCTCTGCCCCGGTTTGCCCGCGGTCCCGATTGTGCCACCGATCCGTGAATCCAGACCACCGCACGCCGGCATCACAGCAGCGATGCGGCGCGCTCCGCGAGGTCGGAGCGCTCCCCGCGGGTGAGGGTGACGTGGCCGGCGAGGCGCTCGCCGCGGAAGCGGTTGACCACATGAACCAGGCCGTTGTTGGTGGAGTCCACGTACGGGTTATCGATCTGGTAGGGGTCGCCGGTCAGGACGACTTTGGTCCCTTCACCGGCGCGGGTGATGATGGTCTTTACCTCGTGGGGTGTGAGGTTCTGCGCCTCATCGACGAGCAGGAATTGACGCGGGATCGACCGGCCACGGATGTAGGTGAGGGGCTCGATCTGGACGAGATTGAGGTCGAACAGCTCCTGGGTCGTCCGGCCTTTGGCCTTGTCCCGGTGGGAGATGCCGAGCAGCAGCTCGAGGTTGTCGTGCACCGGCTGCATCCACGGCTTGAGCTTCTCTTCCACCTCCCCGGGCAGGTAGCCGATGTCCCGGCCCAGCGGGAACACCGGGCGCGATACGAGCAGCCGCTGGTACGGCTTCCCTTCGGCGACCTTCTCCAGCCCCGCGGCCAGCGCCAGCAGGGTCTTGCCCGTTCCCGCCTGACCGACCAGGGTGACGAGCAGCACGCTCTCGTCCAGCAGTAGCTCGCAGGCGAAGCGTTGCTCCTTGTTGCGTGGCCGGATGCCCCACACCTCTTTGTGGGTCTCGCGCAGGACGCGCATCTTGCCCTCGTCGGGGTGGAGACGGACCAGGGCGGATCCCTGACCCCCGGCCTCGCTCACCACGGCAAAGGCGTTCCGAGGGAAGGGCTCGCCGTCGCGGGGGGGGAGGGACGCCTCGCCTTGTTTGAACAGATCGTTGAGGTCCTCCGGCGAGGCGATGAGGTCGAACCAGCCACTGTAGAGCTCCGAGATCTCGGTGCGCTCGACGTCGTAATCCGCGACCCGCAGCCCGAGGGCCGCGGCACGGATGCGTAGATTGATGTCCTTGGAGACGAAGACCAGGGGTTTGTTCGGGTCTGCCTCTTGCACCTCCAGGGCCGCGGCCAGGATGCGGTTGTCCGCGCTCTGGCTGGTCAGGGCGTACTCATCGGGCAGCTCCTTGCGCGCGAACACCACCGTGAGGGTGCCCCCTGCCGTGCCGTTGATGGGCACCCCCTTGACCAGGCTGCCGCCCTCGCGCAGACGGTCGAGGTTGCGCGACACGCGCCGCGCATTGCGTCCCAGCTCGGAGACGTCCTTCTTGAAGGTATCTATCTCCTCCAGGACGTAGATCGGGATCACCACGTTGTTGTCCGCGAACGCGGTGATCGCCTCGGCGTCGTGCAGCAGCACATTGGTGTCGAGCACGAAGTTTTTGCGCATCCTGCCTCCTTT
>DASWHD010000148.1:0-15787 GCA_036393335.1 bacterium | reverse complement strand
AACCTGTGGCTCGGGACGATCCTTACCGTGGGTACCGCCCTGAGCGGTCTCGATGCCTACAACACGGTGGCTCACGACGCGCCGTCGCACGCGGCGATGACCGACCATCGGAACTGGGCGGTGGCTACCCTCGTTTTCTTTCTCGTCCTTGCGGTGTGGTCCCTGGTGCAGGCCCGGGCCGGGAAGGCGACCGGCGCCCCCTTCGTGACCGCCCTGCTTGTTGCCTCTCTGGTCCTGGGCTCTACCGCGTGGCGTGGGGGTGAGCTCGTCTTTCGTTACGGTCTCGGCGTCCGATCCCTCCCGGCCGCCGCGGCAGACGTCCACCCTCACGCGGCGAATGGCCACGATCATGGGCACGGGGACGATGAGGGCGGCACGCCGCCCAGGGATTCCTCCGACCTTGAACGGGCCGATCACGGCGACCACGACCACACCCACTGACGGCACCCATCCACGAGGCAGCGGTGGTCGCTGCTCCTCACTCCAAAGGAGTTTTTCATGAAAGCGTTCGCACATCTCGGATGGACGATCCCCGCCGCCGCCCTGCTTGCCCTCCCCCTCGCCTGCGGTGGGGGTGGCGGTGGCGACGGAGAGACGACCGTCGCCGCCTCCTCCACCCAGGTCGCCCAGGCGCTGCTCGTGGCGGCGGCGGCCATCGACGCCACCGGCACGGCGATCGACACCGGCACCGGCGCGGTGACCGGCTCTAGCCTCTCCGCCTCCAGCATAGAGTCTGCCGCCATGGGCATGGGCGGCGTCACGCCCTCGATGCACGGCCACTTCGCCGGCATGGACAGCGGATCGGGGGACCTCGTCCTCGACCCGACGAGCTGCGACGGGGTCGACTCCGGGACCGTGGCGACCCACATGCGGTGGTCTGACCTCGACCCAGCGACCCTCTGCGTCGACGATCTCAACGCCACCCTCGACCTCGACGACTGCACCCCGGCCACCGGACAGTCGATGGACGGCCAGATGGGGATGACCTTTACCGGCTCCACCTGCAACCCCAGCGCCATTGCCATGGACTTCTCGGACGTGGTCGTGACCGTCCCCGACGGCACTCTCTCCGGCGACTTCACCATGGCCATGACCGGCATGATGTTCGCCGGGGATCCGGCGGAGCTGGATCTCAGCGCGGCGACCTTCACCTTTGATGGCCGCATGCAGATGGAAGACAGCGGTTTCGGTACCGTCGACATGGACATGGATGGCCTCGCCTTCCACTTCGACGATGCCACCGCCACCGGCGACCTCAACGGCACCCTCACCGTACGCTGCAACGGCCAGGCCTTCCCCATGACCATGGCCACCGATGCTCCGGGCCTCACCCTCGACGCCGACGGCAACGTGGTGGGCGGCCACATGACCGTCACGTCTCAGGGAACCACCCACCAGGTCACCTTCAACAGCGACGGCAGCATCGACGTCACCCCGGACGTCGGTAAGCCGGTCCAGCTCGCCGATCCCGTGGCAGGAGACTTCTGTGCGTTATAACCGGCCACGGTTGGCGGCTCGTGCCCGGCAAGGCTGCATCGCGGCCCTCGCCGGGCTGGCCGTCGCCATGGCCCTCACCGACCCCCTGATGGAGGGCCATCTCGGCATGGCCAAGGCGATGGGTGGCGAGCGGTTCTACCACCAAGCCGAGCACGCGACGCACCACACGATGGCCGCGTTCCCTGCGGCGCACCACACGATGGCCGCGTTCCCTGCGACGCCCGGGCACAGGGTGGTGCAGGAGGAAGAGGCGATCGAGGCCCTGCGGCGGCGGGTGCGCAGGGAGACGGAGGCGCTCATGGGGATGGGGTTGCCCCTCCCCGGCCAGGGCCCACAGGGTCGGCGTTGAGGGCGGGAAGGCGGACGCGGCGTCAAGCCCGTCGCCCGGCGCCGGTCCCTCAGCCATCCAGGGCGATGTGCCGGCGGAAGAGGTCGTAGGCGATCGGCTCCGCGTTCTGGTAGCCGATGCGCCGGCGGCGCGCCTCGTCCAGGAGGTGGTAACGGACCGCCACCTCCAGGCTCGCCGGCGGATTGCGGCCCACCGTGGCGAAGGTGAAGGTGTAGGTGCGCGGTGCATGGCGCGCCAGTCGCGTGTCCCACAGGTCGACGATGAACGGGCGCCAGAGAACGGTGCGGCGCAGGCGGCGGTCCTCCACCTGCACCGGGCGCCCGCTCCGGTCGAGGAGGCGGAAGGCCACGGTCAGGTGGCGGTCCGGGGTGCCAGTGGGGAGGTAGTGGGCGGCGCCGCGATTGGTCAGGGTGAGCGCGAAGCGGCGGCGGCCCGCGGGCTGCGGTGCCTCCGCCAGGATTATCTCCAGGGCCGCACGCACCGTGTCGGGGTCGTGACCCCCGCGCCAGAGGTGGCGGTGGCCGGGCCGCACCGGGCCGCCCGCCGCCGCCGGCCGTGCCACCGCCGGCATGTGGCAGGAGACGCAGTCGACCCGCTCGCCGCTGGCCCGGATCTCGGCCACGGTGCCGCACGGCGGGAAGCGGAAGAAGGTGTCCCACCGCGCGCCGCTCACCACGTGGCAGCGCACGCACGGCTGGTTGGGGTCGGTCCGTTGGACGGTGGGATGAGGGGCCGCGGCGTCGCCGTATGGGCCGGCGATCGCCCCCTCTTGCAGGTGGCAGACCAGGCAGGTCACCCCCTCGTGCCGGAGGTCCGGGTCGAAGTCCGGGTTGGGGACGAGGATCGGGTCCCATCGCTCCCGATCGCGGAAGCCGGTGACGAGATGCTCCTGCTGGTCGGCGAGGGGGATGTGGCAGTTGAGGCAGATCTGCTGGTCGCCGTCGAAGTGCAGGTCGACCTGGTAGTACGGGTCGTCCCACGCCTGGCGGTGCATCGAGGTCTGCCACTCCTGGTAGATCTCGGCATGGCACGACGAGCACTCCTCCGCCGACGCACTCACCAGGGGCTCGGGCAGGACCGCCACCGGGATCGGCCGGGCAAAGCTGTCCGCGACCACGAAGATGTTCATGGGCCGCACCATGCGCCAGCCCAGGAAGAGGAGGCCCAGGGCGAGAAGACCCCAGCCCACGATGCGCCGGCAGTGGCGACCTTCGGACCGCGTCCCCGTTTCGTTGCTGCTTCCCTGTGTGGCATCCGGGCGGGTCATCGACGACCTGTGCTCTGATCAATCGCCGCGGGGGGGCCCTATGCTAATAAGCGCTAAAGACCGACCAGCTCTGCGTGTACGCCCTGCGTTGTGACCGTCTCGAGGATGCGAGTGCTGCGGGTCTCCTGCGGGTCGTAGGTCACGACCATCACGTGCGGCTTGTCGTCGTGGAAGGCGACGCTGATCACCCCCGGCTCCTGCCTGAGCCGATCTTCGATCGCCTTCAGCCGGGCATGATCCAGGGTCTCGTCGATGTGCAACAGGACGTCGGGTAGGTCGATGTGTCCCATGGTCTTCTCCTGGTGAAAAGGATCTCCCAATCACCATTATCCCTCCCTTAGAAGACCAAGACGCGGTCGGCCCACTGGGCCCAGTCGGTGAGCTCGTCGAGGGTGCTGCGGTAGGTCTCCGCGGCCAGCTCCGGGTCGGTGATGCCGCGCGGCTCCATGCAGTTCCCGCACACCCCGACCTCGCCGCCGCGCCGGGTGACCGAGCGCAGCATCAGCTCCAGGTTGTAGTAGCCCTGGGGCACCTTCTGCCCCGCCTTGGCGCAGGCCGCGGCGTCGCCCATGAGGAACACGCGCACCTCCTCGCCCTCACGCTTGGCGAGGGCGCCGGCCAGGCGCAGGGCGTTGTAGCTGCGCTCCGTGCCGTAGGGCGGGTCGTTGAGAATGAACAGGGTCTTGCTCATCGCCGGGTCTCCGATGGCTGGATGTGGAATGCGGTAGGGAAGGTTCGCCAGGGCGCCGTTGCTTCATCCCCAACCCCGGCGGGCAATCACCCCCCGGCTGTAGGAGCGGGCTTGCCCGCGAACCGACAGCAACGCCCGCCCGCGCCATTCGCGAGCGAGCTCGCTCCTACGGGTGGCTACGGTCACCGTCCCCAGAATTCCCGGATGAGCCAAGAAAAAAGCCGCTCCCACCGCCGCCGCGCCCACGGTGAGGCGCACCAGCGCCAGGTCCAGGACGGTGATCCCCAGGTTGGCGGGCCAGCGGCTGCCGCGGCTCTGGGCGAGGGTGAGGCGAGGCCGGCGCCACTCCCAGAGGGCCATGGCGGTGAAGATCGCGAGGGCGCTGCCCAGACGGATGGCACCTTCCATCAGCGCACCTCCGAGGGTTGTGCGCCCGCTTCATCCGCGCCATCGCGGCGCAGGCGCTGGATCAGGGGGAGAATCCAGCTCCCGAGGAGGGCGGCGGGGACGAAGAGCAGGGCGCCGGGCGCCAGCAGTGGCGTCGCGCTGAGGCCGAGGCCGACGGTGCACCCCGCCGCCAGGGCGCCGCCGACCCCCAGCCCGATGCCGCCGGCAAAGGCGGTGGCGAGCTGGCGCGGCGAGGCGGCCGACCACTTGAACTGGCCGTCGATCCGGGCGGCTACATGGGCCCCTGCCGTCACCGCCACCACCAGGGCGGCCGCCGCATCGAGGCGGCCGTAGTCGAAGCGGAGCAGGGCCTCGAACCAGGCGATGTTGCCCGGGATGATCGCCAGGCCGTAGCCGCGGCCATCGATCCCCGCCAGGGCCCAGGCGGCGACCCCCACCACGCCGATGGCGAGGCCGGTGGGTTGCCAGGTCCAGGCCCCCTTGGCGGCGGCCGACGGTGCCAGGCGCGTGGCCCCAAGAAAGAGGAGGATCGCCACCGGCAAAGTTACGGCCCACAGGGGGAGGCCGGCCAGACGCGGCGGGGCCGGTGGCGGAACGACCGCGTTGCCGCCAGTGGCCGCCGCGAAGTGGGCGATGGCGCCGATGGCCAGGGTGAAACCGGCCACCGCCGCGAGGGAGGCGAGCCGCCCCTCCCCCACGTGCTGCCACACCCCGGCGCCGCAGCCGCCGGCCGGGGCCATGGCGATGCCGAAGATCAGCCCCCCGGCCACGGCCCGCCCGGCATGGAACGGCATCTCCGGCAACGCCACCCAGCCGGCGGCGGCCAGCAGGGGCACCACCGCCATCTGCACCGCCACCGCCAGCCACAGGGTGTGGACCTTGGTGAAGCTCCTCCTGACCAGGAGGTCGCGGAAGCCGGAGTTGAGTCAGAACCGCCCGCGGTGGGCGGCATAGCCGTAGGCAAAGCCGAGGGCGGCACCGGAGAGGAGGGAGGTGAGGCTCATCGCACGCGAAGACGATTTTTTATCCGCAGATGACGCAGATGGGCGCAGATTGGGGGTCTCGTCCAAGGACGCCGTGGCACCAGGAGCGGTCTGTCAAGCTGGAGAACGAGATCCCCGTAGGCCGTGTCTGCGGGGGTTTTTCGCGACCATCCACAACGGTAACCCCTGCAATCTGTGTCCATCTGCGTCATCTGCGGATCCGAACCGGTGACGCCATGTGGGTGGCTCAGAAGGTGAGGGTCTGGCGGCCCGGCATGAGGGCCACCACCGTGGGGATGTGGACGATCTGGCAGCCGTCGATCAGGTCGGTCTCGGTGATGCCGTAGGTCTTGGCGCAGGCGCCGCACACCATGAACTCCACCTGCGCCTCGCGCAGCACGGGCAACAGGTCGCGCACCGGGGCGTAGTTGCGGCCGGCGATGGTCTCCGCCACCCCGCGGCGGGCGAGGTTCGCCCCGTCGAACAGGAAGAAGACGGTCACCTCGTGGCCCTCGCTCACCAGGGCGGCGGCGAAGCCGAAGGCGGCGTTGGCCCGGTCCTCGTCGTCCTTGGCGTGGGTGATGATCAGCAGGTAGCGCTCGGTCATGGCGGCCTCCGGGGGTTACGGCACCTTCGCGGTGCAACAGGTGGGGGGCGACAGCTCCGCCGCCGCCTCTTGGTCCAACAGGGCGACCAGCTCGGCGATGCGCGGGTCCTTGAGGAAGTAACAGCGCAGGCGACCGTCGACGTAGAAGTCCACGACCCCAGCCTTGCGCAGCACCGCCAGGTGCTGGGAGACGTTGGGCTGGGGGATCCCGAGGTCGGGCTCCAGGTCGGAGACGCACAGGGGTTCCCCCTCCGCCGCCAGCCGTTCGATGATCCGCAGCCGGGTCGGGTGGGCGACCACCCGCAGGAGCTGGGCCTTGCTCTCGATATCCATGGCGGGACCCTATCGCGATCTACATATTCAGTCAAAGATATATATCAATGGGATGAGATCGCTACCGCCGGCATCATGCCGCCTCAGGGCGTGCTCTTGTTCTTCAGGTGGGAGCGGATCGGCCAGATGTCGCCGATGGCAGCGAGCACCGCCCGGGTGTCGGTGAGCACGGCCCGGGTCTGATCGAGCAGCGCCTCGGTCTGGCGCACGAGCTCCGGAGCGTTGCGGCTCGCGTCGGCGAGAGCGGTGGCGGTGGTCTCCAGGCGGGCGAGGAGCTGATCGGTGCGCGCGATCAGGGTAGGGAGCTTTTCCTCCAGCCCCGTAGCCATCCGCGCCACCCGTTGCGTGGTGGTCTCCATCGCGTCGAGAAGGTCGTTCGTGTGGGCCACCGTGCGGTCGGTGTGTGCGACGGTCCCTTCGGTCTGGGCGATCAGCCGGTCCATGTGGGCGGCGGTCTCCTCCACCCGGTCGAGCACCTGTTCGAGGTGGGCCCCGGAGGCGAGCATCTCCGTGGAGATCTGACCGAGGTTGCGCAAGGTCCCGAGGATGCCCCCCTGGCGAAGGTCGGCAAGCAGGGCTCGCACCGTGTCCACCTCGGCCAGCAGGTCCGCCAGCCCTGCCTTGCGGTCCAGGGAGAGATGGTCTCCCTCGGCTAGAGGCGGGGCGCCGGCGGAGCCGGGGGTGAGGTCGATTGCCATCTCGCCCAGCATCCCCTCCGGCACCAGGTTGGCCCGGCTGTCGGCGCGCAGCCAGTGCAGGTAGCGGCGGTCGATGGCGATGGTCCCCTCCACGCGCGAGACGTCGCGCAGGGTGTGGTGGGTGAGGCGGCCGATGGTGAAGCCCTGCAGCTTCACCGCCATCCCCTGGCGGAGCCCGGTGCCGCTGGCGGCCGACAGGTAGAGTTGGGCCTTGGCACGGAAGAGGCCCTGCTGCACGCCCGCGCCGACCACCACTACCACCACCAGCGCAGCGGCGAACACCAGGAAAACGCCCACCTTCCACTCCAGGTGGACGAAACGGGGATCGGTCTCTCTCATGGGGCTCCCTCCACCAGGCGGTGGCCCTCTTGGCGCAGGGCGAGGGCGGCCATCGCGGGTTGCGGGGCACGGTCGTCGGCGGTCAACCAGAGGGTGGTGGGGCCCCTGCAGTGGCGGGCGCAGACCACCTCGGCCACCCCTCGTGCCCGATCGGTGGCCAGACCGTCCAGCACCCCTTCGTAGATCATGACCTCGGGGTCGGTCAGCCACGCCCGCACCACGCCCGCCAAACACCGCTCGGTGGGCGATAGCTCGGCGGGGAGCCGGCCCAGGGCCGCATCCGAGGTCTCCAGCCCCAGGACCTCACACAGGGCACGGGCCCGTGCCTCCACCTCCGGCCCTGGCCGGCCATGGTGGTAGGCGAAGGGCAGGAGGAGGTTGTTCCCGACCTGGAGATTGCTCACCAGGCCGCCCCCAGCCCATACCACGCCGGTGCGGGCGAGGAGCGTGCGCGCCTGCGCCGGCGGGCAGGCGGTCACCTCGTGCTCCAGGAGCAGGGCGTGGCCCGCCCGCGGCCGCTCCAGCCCCAGCAGGGCGCGCACCAGGGCGCTGCGGGTCTCTGCCGAGGCGAGGGCGACCCGGGTGCACTCCCCGGTGACCACCTCGAAGGTGACCCCCTCCAGGTCGGCACAGCACACGTCGAGAAAGCGGATCATGGCAGGGTGAGGAAGGTCACGACCCCGTCGGTGAGGAAGAGGAATAGCAGGGCGTGCATCACCGCGCCGGTGGCCGCCTGGGGGATCTGGGTGGCGGAGGTGTGGGGCCGATAACCGTGGTGGCACGCAGCGGTGGCGATCCCCAGCCCGAAGAGCAGCCCTTTGATGAGGGAGATCCCCAGATCGCAGGGGTGGAGCTCTTGTCCCACCGCCCACAGTTGGTGGAGGGGGGGGAGATCCACCGCCAGGGCGGCGAGGGCGAGGCCGCCGGCGATGGCGACGACCTGACAGTAGAGGGTGAGAGCGACCACGCTCAGGGTCATGCCCAGGATGCGCGGCAGGATCAGGTAGGCGATCGGGTCGATCCCCGCCGCCCACAGGGTGTCCACCTCGCGGTGCAGGGTCATGGAGGCGAGCTCCGTGGCCACTGCGGGAACGCTGCGCGCCACCATCAGGATGGCCACGAGCAGCGGTGCGATCTCGCGCACCACGGTCCACACCAACACCTTACCGGTGAGGCTGGATGCCCCCGCCAAGCCCACCACCTGGGTGACGATCACCACCCCCATCACGGCGGAGACGATCGCCACCGTCTCCAGGGCCTCGATCCCGGAGAAATAGACCTGGCGCAGGAGGACGGTGCGCACCGGCGGCCGCCGCAGGGCCGCCAGGCGCGCCACTGCGTGGAGGAGGAGGGCGGTGCTGCCGGCGGCGTGATGCACCCCCCCTACCACCTTGGCGCCGAGGAGGTGAACGGCCACGGGTCGGGGGGTCACGACGGGTGCGGTGGCGAGGGCCATGGCGGAACGGGATCAATAGCCGACGGAGGATGGGTCGAGGCCCGCGGGCAGCTCCGCGAGCCGATCGACACCGGTGAGGATTTCTCCATCCCTGCATAAGGCCAGCCACCGATAGCCAGGAGGCTTCAGGTCGACGGCAAACCCCTCGCTGTGCGGCTTGAACTGGAAACAGGTGGAGGGCGTCGCCATCAACAACACCTGGTTGCGCATGCGGTCAAACTCCTGGTGGACATGACCCCAGAGTATTCCCCGGACGTTCGGATAACGATCGACGATGCGAAAGAATGGTTCTGGGTTGTCCACGGCCATCACATCCAGCCAGCGACTCCCTATGGGTACCGGTTGGTGGTGGAGGCAAATCAGCGTGTAGTGATTGGGATGCTTTTCCAGGCACGATTGCAGGGTTTCCAATTCCATCGCGCCCAAGTGGCCGGCGTCGCTGGCCGGGATCGTGGAATCCAGCAACACGATCTGCCAGCGATCGTAGCGGGCGCTTTTGCCCGCGCGGATCTCGTCGCCCAAAAACCTTCGCCCGAAGGTCGCCGACTCATCGTGATTCCCCGGCAGCGCGTACACCGGCACGCCGAGGCCTTGGAGAATACCGTGCAACCTTTGGTAGCCCTGATCGGAGCCGTCGTGGACGAGGTCACCGGTGGCCAGCGCCAGGTCCGGGGACCCACCAGTTTGCCGAGCATGATCAAGCACCGCACGCAGGGTCTGCTCGGGGTTCAGGCCCAGTACCCTGCCCTCGGGGTCGGCGAGGAGGTGGGTATCGGTGAACTGGAAGACCTTCAGACTGTCCGCGGGACATCTTCTGAATGCGCCGGTTTTATTTCTCTTAAGACGTGCCATATCTCCATGTCACCCTTGCCTTTTACGGCGGTTGTCCCACGCGACTCGCAGAGAAATTCATCTCGGATCAGGTCGTAGGTCGCGCGTGTGATCTGGATCGTGGCGCCCGGGCCGTGTCCCGCCATGCGACTGGCGGTGATCACCGCATCGCCCCACAGGTCGTAGCTGAATTTCGTGGCGCCGATCACCCCCGCCACTACCGGCCCCGAGCTGATGCCGATGCGGAAGATGAGATGTCGATCTCGGAACAGGTGGGTGCTCGCGTAGGCCTGGATCTCCAACGCCATGCGCGCCAGGGCCTGGGCATGGTCGGGGCGTACGCGGGGCACGCCCGAGGAGGCCATATAGCAGTCACCAATGGTCTTGATCTTTTCTAGCCCGTACTTCCCCACCAGCGTGTCCATGTACGAGAAGACTTCGTTGAGCAACTCTACCAGCGCCGTGGAGGTCATCTCGGCGGACATCGGAGTGAAGTTCACCACATCGGCGAACAGCACGCTGGCGCTCGGGTAGTGGCGAGCGATGATGTGCGGTTCATCTCTTAGCTCGGTCGCGATTTCCTTCGGCAGGATGTTTAACAATAGCGCCTCGGATTTTTCCTGAAACGTGTTTTTCTGCCCGACAAAATAGTACAGCAGGACAAACACGATGCTGGATACCGCACTGAGATTCAGGATGAAGAATACCAACACGACGGTGGGTGGGAGGTTATTGGTCGCGCGGAGGTAGGGTTGAAAAAACCCGCTGGCGACGATCAGACCCACATAGGCCAAGAACCAAAGGGGGGCGTGTCGTGGTCGATCGAATATCAGCGCGCCCAACGGGCAAACCAATGCCCAGAGAATTACGGCGCTGGAATTGATGAAACCACCCAGTGCGATCATCAACAGCCAGGGTAACAACAAGATAAGTAAGTATTGACTGAAGCGGAACAGGCGGTAATTACCGGTTAAAGCAAAGAGTAAGACACTAACGCATGAGACGACGGAATAGGCGATGGGAATCGATCCGGCCAGCCATTCATCAAAGGCGAGGTACAGAAGCCCCCAGATAACCCCGGCAATGATGAACATCAGCGATCCGCCCACCATCAGCATCTTCTGCAGGCGCACGTCATCGATGTCGTTTGCATCTGCGCCGATGCGAGCGACCCATGCCGGCGGGTTGTGTGCGGGGGTGCGAGTCATTGGGGTACGGGGTCGCGCACACTCTGAGGTGCGCCAATGATGTGTGGCTTCACGTGTATCGCAGGAAACCTTCTGCTGCAATCGCCGCGTTCATCTACGGGGGGCGTCGGAGGGGGAGCCGGCGCACTCAGAAATCGTACCGGGCGGACAGATAGACGTTGGTGTCATCGTCAAACTGACCGAGGAAGGTGGTCTTTTCCTCGCCGCCGAAGAGGTTGGCGCCGACCGCCGTGGAGAAGCGGTCGGAAAATTTGTAGGAAATCTCGGGCTGGAGGAGGTAATCGACCTCCACCGGGCTGTAGAAGGCGAACAGGGAGAGCTTCCAGGTCTCGTACCGGAGGAACTGGGTCAGACGCAGGGTGACGAGGTCGCGGTACTCCTCTTGGCGGGCGAACCCGGCGGGCAGGGATCTTTCATAGGCGCCATGGTCCTCCATGATCTCGGCGTAGTACTGGGTGCCGAGGGTGAAGTCCTTCCAGAGCTGTTTCTGGTACCCCACCAGGAAGCGGCTCTGGGAGTTGGGAATGGTTGGATCATCGCCGTCCTCATCGTCGCGGGAGTCGTAATAGCCCCCTTCCAGGCTCACCACGCCGGCGAGGGCCTGGCCCTGGGCGCTCAGGCCGAGGACCGAGAGGGGCGGATAGAACATGGTGATCCGCGTGGGGCTGATCGGGTCGTCGGCGCGCTGTCCGGGGGAGCGCCAGTGGCCGCGGTAGGCGTAGGCCGATACGTCGAAGCCCGCGACCCGGCGGTAGAGCCGCAACGCCAGCTCGGTGTGGTCGAGGGTGGTCTCCGGCAGTTCCTCGTGGCGGTCCGTGACGGAGGCCAGCGGGTCGTACAGGAAGAACCGTTTCGGGGTCGGCAGGGTGTCGGGCTCGAAGCGGGGAATGGCCAGGAGCTCGCCGTTCACAAGATCGGTGGAATAGCGCACGCGCAGGCCGTCGACCCCGATCTTCAGATACTCCAAGGGCCGCCCCGAGAAGAACGACACCCAGTCCTTGGGGAAGACATCGTTGATGAACAGGAGGTCGCCGACGCCCCAGGTGGTGATCTGGCGGCCGAGGCGGAAGTCCAGGTCACCGGCGGTGTAGTCGAGGTATGCCTCGCGCAGGTCCAGGTCCAGCTCCTCGGCCACGGCGTCGTGGACGCCGTCGAGCTTCACCCGGAGCTGCGCCTCCACGGCCTCGGTCCAGGCGGTGAGGTCCAGGCGCAGGCGCTCCTCGCCGAGCAGCAGGTCCCGCCCCTCGGGTCCGGCGGGGACCTGGCCGGTGGTCCGCAAGGAGAAGTTGCCCAGCGCGAACCCCTGCAGATCGAGACCCCATGGGCCTCCCGTATCCGGGCTGAACGCCGCCGCGGAGGAGGCGAAGGCAATGGCTGCGCAGAGGAGTGGCAGGCGCCCCAGGGTTGCGGCTCTCTCCCGGCGACGGTGCGTCGGGCGGTGGGCGGTCACCGGAGCCACTCCTGCGGCGGGTGGCGCATGCGCCGCTCGCTGAAGTCGGCGTCCGCGAGGCCCAGGTCGTAGGCGATGGAATCGGTCGTCACCTCCGTGCGGTGGCCGGTCTTGAGGTTCTTCATCGTGCGCTGCATCACCGTCGGGTAGACGCGGCGGCCCTCTCCCTCGCCGGCCGCGATCTCCTCGATGCGGTCGGCCGTGAACACCCGGTGGAGCTCGTTTTGCGCGTCGTAATACTCCTCCTTGAGGGGGAGGAAGTTTTGCTTGTCGATCCACGAGATCCGCTTGGTGAAGACCGCCGGCTCGCGGGGGATGCTCTCGATGACCAAGGTCTCCCGCTCGCCCAGCCTTTCCTCCCGCAGGAGGGTGTGGGTGTCTTCCGCCACGTCGCGGCCGGAGACATCCTCGTAGGTGAAGTCGGAGCCGACGAAACTCGAGTACTTGTCCTCGGCGCTGATGCGCCGGATCAGGTCCACGGCCGGGACGAAGATCCACCGGTCATCCCCCCGGTCGGGATATTTCCAGACCATGAAGGTCATGCGCCGGACATCGCCCGGCTCGTGGAAATACATGAAGTATTTCTGATTGCCGCCCATCTCCTCGTTGCGGCGCAGCATGGTCAGCACCCGCACCCGCTTGCCGCCATCGCCGGCGATCAACTCCATAGTGAAGCGCGCCTGGGTGTCGGTGCCGGCGTAGTGGAAGGCCAGCTCACGGCGCTCCATGACCTCGTCGGCGGGTGCCGCCAGCGCGCCGGTGGGCTGGGCCGCCACCACGAGCCCGAGGAGCAGGGCCACGGTTACGGGGATGAATCTCGGGTTCATGGGGCACCTCCGGGGATGATGCGCGCGCCGAGGTAGCGCAGCGCGGCGGGTAGCAAGAAGAGGGTCGCCAGGGTGCAGAAGGACATCAGCGAGGCGAAGAACAGCCCCACGGTCACATAGGGGCCGAGGGTCGACAGCGTGAGCGGCAGGAAGCCGAAGGTGATCACGATGGCGTTGCGCGTGATGGCCCGGCTGGGCTCGCTGAACATGTAGCGGTTGGTGGCCTCCACGTCCCGGGAGGTGACCACATGCCCCTTGAACCGCTGCAGGAAGTGGATGGCGAAGTCGATGCCCAGACCGAGGGTCAGGGCGGCGCAGACGGCGATGGGCATGTTGTAGTCCCTGCCCAGCCAGCCGACGAGGCCGTAGGTGAGCACGATCGCCGCGGTGAGCGGCACCATGGAGAGCACGCCGAGGGCCAGCGAGCGGAACTCCACCACCATGAGAACGAACACCACCACGAAGCTGGAGAGCACAGCCTTGAGCATTCCGGTCACCATCAGGTCCTGCCACACCTTGTTGATATAGGTGAGGCCGGACCAGCGCACCGCCAGCCCGTCCGGCGGTGGGGTCTCTCGCACGAAGGCGGCGACGTGGTCCACCACCGCCTGCATCTGGCGGTTGTCCCCGCCCTTCATCTGGATCCAGATGTTCGCCTTCTGCGCCTCGCGGTCGACGAAGTTGTCGAGGTCGTCCGGGTCCCCCGACGACTGGAACAGGAAGAGGAACTGGCCGATCGCCTCGCCGGTGTCCGGCACCGCGTCGAAGGCCCGGTCGTTGTCGTGCAGGACGAGGTTGATGCGCCTGACGATGTCGGCCACCGACGAGGTCTTGCCCACCAGCGGATCGGCCTCCAGGTGGGCCTGCAGGCGATCGATATAGGTGACCACCTCCGGCCGCTTGATGGCCTCCGGCGCGTCCCCCTCGATGACCAGGTAGGCCATGTAGGTGCCGCCGAACAGGCGGTTCATGACCGTGTCGGCGACCCGCAGGGGATGGCCTTCCTTGAACCACTTCACGGGGTTGTCGTTGACCTGGATCTGCCGCAGGCCGGCGACCCCGAAGGCGAATGTCGCGACGCCGAGCACCAGGACCAGCCGGGCGCGGGCGAAGACGAATCTGCCGAGGGGCCTGAGCAGGCGGTCGAACGAGCTGGTGGATGCCTCATGCTCCCGGTACAGGCGTTGCCGCAGCCTTTCCTCGTCCATCAGGCCGATGACCGCCGGCACCAGGGTCAGGGCAAGCAACCATGCCACCGCGATCCCGAAGGCGACGAACAGCCCGAAGACGCGCACCGGCGGGATGTCGGCGAGCGCCAGTGAGGCGAAGCCCACCGCCGAGGTCAGCGAGGTATAGAGCATCGGCTTATAGAGGGGGCGCATGGCCTCGATCAGGGCACGGCGCTTGTCCCCCAGGACGCGGTAGCGGTCGAAGAACTCGCTCAGGATGTGGATGTCGTCGAGGATAGAGATCGGCATCAGGAACACCGGGATCATCGAGCTCATGATGTGGACGGTGAAGCCCATGCCGATCAGCAGCCCCATGGCGCACATGACGGAGAACATGGCGGTGAGGGCGATGGGGACGAGGAAGGCGACCTGCCGGAACAGGACGAAGACGATGAGCAGGATCACCATGAAGGCCAGCGGCGCCACCACGGCCATCTGGATGAACATCTCGACGCCGAAGACGTCCTCGGCCACCGGCAGGCCGGCCAGGTGGTACTCCTGCCCCGGCAGCAGCTCGCGCGCCAGGATCTCCTTCATCTCGCCGGCGATGCGGTAGCTCATGTCCTTGCGCTCGACGGGGACGTAGAGGGCTACCGCCGTGCCGTCGGCGGAGGCGATCTTCTCGTGCAGGAAGGGGTTTTCGGCGATGTCCCGGCGCAGGGCGGCGGCCTCTTCCGGCGACCGTGGGATCTCGCGCAGGACCGGCCGGATGTCGAGCAGCCCGCCCGCCGACTTGACGTTGTTGGTGGTGGAGGGGCTGACCACGTCCTCGATGATCACCCCGGGGATCTTGAGGATCTCCGCGGTGACGCGCGCGACCCTTTCCAGCGATTCGGTGCGGAAGACGTCCTGCTCATCGACGATGCCGACCACGATCAGGTCGTGGATGCCGAACTCCTTCTTGATCTGGTTGTAATAGACGCGGTCGGCCTGATCGGCCTCGAGCATGTTCTCCGGGTCGGCGTCGATGGTGATGCGGAGGAACTGGAGACCCAACACCATGGTGACCAGGGTGCACAGCCCGATGACCGTCTTCGGCCGGTCCAGGGAGAACACCGCCATTCGTTCGAGCATGTGAGTCTCCTCCTCATAGGTGGCGCCGTCCTGAGCGGTCGCGATGCGCAACGGTTGCCGCTGACCAGCGTGGGACGGCGCCGGTGATGATCAGCAGGTGGCGCTCGGCCATGGTGGGGTCCGACTGCTACTCGACCTTCGCGGAACAGCAGGGGGTAGGCGGCGGCTTCGCTTCCACGTCGAGGAGGGCGACCAGCTCGGCGATGCGCGGGTCCTTGAGGAGGTCACCGCGCAGCCGGCCGTGGACATAGAAGTCCACCACCCCGGCGCGGCGCAGCACCGCCAGGTGCTGGGAGACGTTGGGCTGGGGGATCCCGAGGTCGGGCTCCAGGTCGGAGACGCACAGGGGCTCGGCCTCCGCCGCCAGGCGCTCAATGATCTTGAGTTGGGTGGGGTGGGCGACCACCCGCAGGAGCTGGGCCTTGCTCTCCACGTCCATCGCGGGACCTTACCGCGGTAAAAAGGATTCGGTCAACGATATATATCAACTTCGTTACGCAATGGCGCCCATCCATACGGCTTCGCTGAAACCGAAGCAGT
>DASWHD010000147.1:0-3707 GCA_036393335.1 bacterium | reverse complement strand
CCTCCTACCGTTTCTCGTACCCTCCGGGTACGGATTTTCGCTCTTCTCGCCGCCCCCTCTCCGTCCCTGTTGGACCCCCGTGCTGACTTCCACTCCCCCTGACGCCGTGCAGATGATCCCCCTCGGGGGGCTGGGGGAGGTGGGGATGAACATGGCGGTCTACCGTCACGGGGACGAGCTGGTGGTCGCCGACTGTGGCCTGATGTTCCCGGACGACGAGATGCTCGGGATCGACGTGGTGATTCCGGACATCACCTTCCTCCGGGAGCACCGCGAGGAGCTGCGTGGCATCTTCCTCACCCACGGCCACGAGGACCACATCGGGGCCCTGCCCTATCTCCTGCCCGACCTGCCGCCCGTGCCGATCTACGGCACGGCCATGACCCTCGGCCTGGTGCGGGCGAAGCTCGCCGAGCTGGGGTTGCTGGAGGCGTGTGACCTGCGCGAGGTGAAGCCCCGGGACGTGGTGGCGGTGGGGGCCTTCCGGGTGGAGTTCATCCGCATCACCCACTCGATCATCGGCGGCTGCTCCCTGGCGATCACCACCCCGGCGGGCACGGTCATCCACACCGGCGATTTCAAGATCGACCCCGACCCGGTGGACGGATTGCTGTTCGACGAGGAGCGGTTCCGCCACTACGGTGACCAGGGAGTCCTGGGGCTGTTCTCCGACTCCACCAATGCGGAGAAGGCCGGCCGTACTCTCTCCGAGCGGGAGGTGTGGCAGGGCCTCGACGAGGCGTTCGACCGGGCGACCGGGCGGATCGTGGTGGCCACCTTCTCCTCCAACATCCACCGCGTGCAACAGATCGTCGACGTCGCCGCGAGCCACCACCGGCAGGTGGTGGTGATGGGCCGGTCGATGGAGCGCAACGTCGACATCGCCTGCGAGCTGGGTCTGCTGCACATCCCGGATGGCCTGCGGGTGGCGGCCTCGCGCATGGAGGAGCTGCACGCCGAGCGGGTCGTGGTGATCACCACCGGCTCCCAGGGCGAGCCCCTCTCGTCGCTGTCGCGCATGGCCATCAACGACCACAGGCAGCTCAAGGTGGTGCCCGGGGACACGGTGATCCTCTCCTCCAAGGCGATCCCCGGCAACGAGCGGTCGGTCTCGCGGGTGATCAACCACCTCCTGCGGCGCGGGGCGCACGTGGTCCACGACCGGGTCTCCGAGATCCACGTCTCGGGTCACGGCGCCCAGTGGGACCTGGGGCAGATGTACCAGATGGTGCGGCCGCGCTACTTCGTGCCGGTGCATGGCGAGTACCGCCACCTGGTCGCCCACCGTAAGCTCGTCGAGTCTCTCGGCCATCCGCCGGAGCGCATCGCCCTGATCGAGGACGGGGCGGTGGTGGAGCTGTCGCCGCGCGGCATCGCGGTGGTGGGGCAGGTGGCGACCGGGCGGGTCTTCGTGGACGGCAAGGGGGTGGGGGAGGTGGGGGAGGTAGTGCTGCGCGACCGCCAGCTTCTCGCCCAGGACGGCACCATCGTCATCGTCGTCGGCCTCGACCACACCACGGGCCAGGTGTTGCAGGGGCCGGACATCATCTCCCGCGGGTTCGTCTACGAGGAGGAGTCCCAGGAGCTGCTCGACGAGATCAAGCAGATGGTGGTGGAGCTCCTCCCCACCCTGGATCGCGAGATCCTCTCCGAGCGCGCCCTGCTGGCGGTGCGCATCCGCAACCGGGTACGCAAGTTCCTCGACCACAAGATGGGGAGGCGGCCGATGGTGCTGCCGATGATTCTTGAGTAGGGGTCAGGGGTCGGGGGTCAGGACTTTGGGAGGGATGCCAGAGTGGAAAATACACAGCCACAAAGACTTGAAGGTATGGCAAGCCTCGATGGCTTTAGCGGCAGCGATTTACGGGGTGACCAAGAAATTTCCGCAGGACGAGCGGTACGGATTGACTGCTCAACTACGAAGGGCCGCGGTTTCTGTCCCATCGAACATCGCCGAAGGACACGCCCGCGAATCTACGAAGGAGTACCTGCACCACCTCTCGATCGCGCAGGGATCCCTCGCGGAGGTGGAAACCCAGGTGATGCTCGCGATGCGACTGGACTATCTCCACGAATCAGATCTGGACACTGTGCCTACGCTTATCCGCAATACTCGCAGGATGTTGTTTGGTCTCCGCAACGCCCTCCGCCCCACCCCGACCCCCGACCCCCGACCCCCGACCCCTGACCCCTGACCCCTACAATGACCACCAGCGACGCCCTCCTCCTCGGCCTCATCCAGGGGCTCACGGAATTTTTGCCGGTGTCCTCCTCGGGTCATCTGGTGATCGCCCAGGACCTGATCGGGTTTCAGGGGCCGGGGATCGTGTTCGACATCCTGCTCCACGGGGCGACCCTCGGGGCCGTGATGCTCTATTTCTGGCGCGACGTGGCGGCGTTGCTCGCCTCTCTGCTGCCCGGCGGCGACGTGGCCCGGCGGCGGCTGGTCGGCCTGATCCTCCTCGCCACCATCCCCACCGGGGTGATCGGCCTGAGCATCGATCACTACCTCTCCGGTCTCTTCGAGTCCGCGCGCTTCGCGGCCGCGATGCTGGTCGTAACCGGCCTGGTGTTGCTGGTCGCGGAGCGCACACGGGCCGGGACCGGGACCATGGAGCAGGTCTCGCCGATGCAGGCCGTGCTGTTGGGGACCGCCCAGGGGATCGCGGTGCTGCCGGGGATCTCTCGCGCCGGATCGACCATCGCCACGGGTCTGATGCTCGGCATGGATGCCCAGGCGGCGGCGCGCTTCTCCTTCTTGATGTCGATTCCGGCGATCCTCGCCGCGGTGGCCCTGCACGCGCGCGACTTGGCGAGCAACGCGGCCGCCGGCAACAACCTCCTGCCCATGGCCGCCGGTGCCGGGGTCGCCTTCGTCTCCGGGCTGGGGGCGATCCACCTGCTGCTCAAGCTGCTCGCCCGGCGCAAGCTGTGGCCGTTCAGCGTCTATTGCTGGGCGGTCGCCCTGTGGGTCCTGGTATGAGGGGAGCGACCATGGCGAAGACCAAGACCAAGACGGACACCTTGGATGCAGCGGCGGAGGCGCCGCCACGGCGCATCGACGAGGCGATCGGTCTCGCCCTGCTGTGCCTCTTCCTGCTGCTCCTCGCGGCGCTGCTCTCCTACTCGCCGGACGACCTGTCGTTCAATGTCGCCGCGTCCCGCGACGAGGTGGCCAATGTCGTCGGCCTGGCGGGCTCCTACGGCGCGGGCCTGGTGATGGACGGGCTCGGCTACGCCGGTTTCCTGCTGCCCGTCGCCCTCTTGGTGGCGGCCATCAACCGCCTGCGTGGCCGGCGCCTCACCTGGCGCCAGGGGGCGGGCCACACGGGCGCCTTCGTCATCCTGCTCCTGGCCATCGCCACCCTGTTGGACCTGGGCCTGCACGGCCACGGCGGCGACCCCCTGTGGCGGCCGGGCGGGGTGGCCGGCGACCTGACCGCACAGGGCGTAACCCTCGTCTTTGGCTCTCTGGGCGGTTACCTGGTGGTGGGGACCGGGGCGATCTTGGCGTCGATGGCGGTGACGCGGCTGTCGGTGCTGTGGATGTTCGGGGCAATGTGGCGGAGCAGCGCCGGCGCGGCGGAGCGGGTGCGCGAGCGCGCCGCAGAACGCCGGGCGCGGCTGGACCGGGTCGCCACCCTCACCCGCAAGATGGAGGAGAAGAGCCGCCGGCCCAAGCCCCTGCTCATCGAGGGGCCGGCCCC
>DASWHD010000146.1:0-10428 GCA_036393335.1 bacterium | reverse complement strand
CTCGACCACGGACATCGCGGGAATCGGCCGCAGGTAGTGGGGCCAGAGTAGCCCCATGAGGGTGTGGGTGATCTCCGGAAGCTCGTCATCGAGCTTTTGCCGGATCCGCCCGGTGAGGAAGGCAAACCCCTCCAGGAGGCGCTCCACGTCCGGATCGGTGCCGTGGGCCGCCAGCATGTGCGCCACCTGTGGGTGGGCCGCGGCGAACTCCTCGCCCATCTCCCGCAGGAAGGCCAGCTCGTCCTGGTAGTACTTATTAAACATAATTTTTTCGCTGCGCGAAAAAATTATCCGCGGACGCTGATGCGGCCGGAAGGGGAGATCGTGGTCTCGAACCAGACGGTGGCCTGCTCATCCGCGGTGACCAGCTCGCCGGTGATCTCGAAGCGCAGGCGGAAGACGTCCTCGGCGTCCTCCACCGGGGTCACCCGCACCCGGCGCAGGCGCGGCTCGTAGCGCTCGATCGATTGGCGGATCGCCCGCTGCATACGCCCCACCGCCTCGGGAAAGCTGTGCACCATGTCGGTGAAGTCGGGGATGCCGTAGTCCTCCAGGGTGAGGCAGTTGCCCTGGCGGGTATTGAGCATGCGTTGCAGGTGGGCCAGGACCGAGTCCGCCAGCTCCTCGGTGGACTGCTCGATCCGCCGCGGTGCATTGGGCCGCGGGTCGTCGAGACGGTCGAGGAGGCTCCGTTCCCGGCCCATGGAGAGGCGTGACGCGACGCACAGACCGCGCACTGTGACGGCCCGCGGGCGGGCCGTCACAGTGACGCCGGGTTACTTCGGGGCGATCCAGCTATCGGTGGCCTCGATGCCGTCGACCTCCCAGGTCCAGATGATCTCCTTGTAGGTGCAGGAGACCTCCTCCATGTGGCCGTATTGCTCGGTCTGGGTGTCGAGGGCGTTGGGCATGAAGGGGCGGACCGAGACGATGATCGCGTCCTTCAGGGTCGTGGTGAAGTAGTGCTCCTCCGTACCCGTGGGGTCGATGCGGTACCACTTGAGCTTCACCTCCGTCATGTGCTCGCCCTGACACAGGGCCTGGTAAAGCCCGGGGCTCGCCTTGTCCTGGAACTTGACGATGGTGAACGGCTCGTGGATGCGCTTGCCGCTGGCGAGGCCAGTCTGTATGTCGCGCGGGATCCGCACCTGGTGATTGAAGCCCTCGACGAGAATCGTCCCTTCGCGACCGGCCATGTCGCAGGAGCCGGCGATGTCTCCCTGATTCTCACCTTTGAACGTGATGTGGCATGGCATTGGCATGGTGTGTCCTCCTCTACGGGGGTGGCTGCCCGGTTTGCCATCCGCGGCAGCGGTTAGTGAGTGTGTACCCTCTCCTTAGCAGCCGCCGTGCCAGCCGTGCCGGACCGCCAAGAAAATCCTAACTCATTGAAATACATTGGAAAGTAATCCTGGACCGCCGAGCACTACCGATCCCCTCTGCGCTACCGCTCCGGAATCCGCAGGTCTCTCCTCCAGGTTCCGGAACCGACTACTTGTCGAGCTTGCCCACCAGCGACAGGGTGAAGAACGCCCCCATGTACTTGAAGTGCGGCCGCACCTTCATGTCGACCTTGTACCAGCCCGGATCCCCTTCCACGTCCGAGACGGTGATCTGCGCCTGGCGCAGGGGGCGCCGGCCGCGCACCCGCGGATCGACCACGTCCTGGTCGGAGACGTATTGCCGGATCCAGGTGTTGAGCTCCCGCTCCAGGTCGCCGCGCTCCTTGAACGAGCCGAGCTGCTCGCGCTGGAGCACTTTGATGTAGTGCGCCAGGCGGTTCGTGATCATCGTGTACGGGAGCTGGGTGCCGAGCTTGTAGTTCGCCTCCGCCTCCTTGCCCTCCTTGCTGGTACCGAAGAACTTCGCCTTCTGGCACGAGTTGGCGGAGAAGAAGCAGGCGTTGTCGCTACCCTTGCGCATGGCCAGGGCGATGAACCCCTCCTCGGCCAGTTCGAACTCACGGCGCTCGGAGATCAGCACCTCGGTCGGGATCTTGGTCTGGATCTCCCCCATCGCCTGATACTGGTGGAGGGGCAGGTCGTCCACCGTGCCGCCGCTCTGCGGGCCGATGATGTTGGGGCACCAGCGATACTTGGCGAAGCTGTCCGCCAGCCGCGTGGCGAAGGCGAAGGAGGCGTTACCCCAGAGATAGTTCTTGTGATCGTCGGTCACCGTCTCGTTGTAGGTGAACGCCTTGACCGGGTTGTTCTGCTCGTCGTACGGCAGGCGCAGGAGGAAGCGCGGCAGGGTGAGGGCCATGTAGCGCGCGTCCTCCGACTCCCGGAAGCCGTTCCACTTGGCGTACTGCGGGCCCTCGAAGATCGCGTGCAGGTCCTTCAGGTTCGGCATCTTGAGGAAATCGTCCTCGCCGAAGAACTTGGGTCCCGCCGAGGCGACGAACGGCGTGTGGGCCATGGCCCCAACCGCGGCGACGTTCTGCAGCAGGGCGATGTCCGGCGACGAAGCGCTGAACTCGTAGTTGGCGATCATCGCCCCGACCGGCTCGCCGCCGAACTGGCCGTACTCGGCGGTGTAGACCTGCTTGTAGAGGCCGGACTTAGTGATCTCCGGCGCATCCTCGAAGTCTGCCAGGAGGTCCTCCTTGGAGACGTTGAGGATCTGCATCTTGATGTTCTCGCGAAAGTTGGTGCGGTCGATGGCGAACTTCAGGCCGCGCCAGGCGCTCTCCAGCTTCTGCACGTCGGAGTGGTGCAGGATCGCATCCACCTGGGAGGAGAGCTTCTTGTCGATCTCCGCGATCATCTGGTTCACCACCGACTGGTGGACCTTCTCCCCCGCGTGCGCCGGCGTCACCAGCTCGGCGATGAACTTGCTCACCCCTTGCTTGGCGAGGGTGTATCCCTCATCCGCCGGCGAGAGCTTGGTCTCGCTGAGAATTTGATCGAGCAGACTGCCTTCTACCGCCTCTGCCGCTGCGGGTGCGGCTGCGGCTTGTTTTTGTTCTTCCGCCATAATCGGGTCTCCTCACGTCGGCAGGCATGGCGCCGCCGCACGGCAATGGTCGATACGCTGGGTGCGCGGAACTAGGCCTTCTCTGCCTCCGACCCCCCCAGCTCCTTGAGGAGCTCGGCGCGCTTGGTGTCGTCGGCGAGGACGCTCTCGATCTTCTTGCGGAACGCCGGCAGGTTGCCGAGTGGTCCCTTGAGCGCGGTGAGGGCGTTACGGAGTTGCAAGAGCTGATCGAGCTCCGGCACCTGCTTGGCGATGCTCTCCGGGTTGAAGTCCGCCAGGGTGTCGAACTTGAGGTGCACCGCCATCTGGGCGCCCTCCTCCCCGGTCAGGCGGTCGTCGACATTCGCGTCGAGCTCCAGCTTCTGGCTGCGCATGACGTCGTTGAAGTTGTCCTTGTCGACCTGGATCGCCTTGCGCTCCTCCAGCGGCGTGTCGTCGGCGCGCAGGGTGTAGTCGCCGAGCATCATGAACTTCAGCGGCAGCTCCACCTCTTCCTGGGCACCGCCGGTGGCCGGTTTGTAGGTGATGTTGACCCGCTCCTTGGGAGCGACCGAGCCTTCTTTCGCCATGGTGTTCTCCTTTTACGTGACGGGATCCGACGGTGCGTCGCAATCCGCGAAAAGATCCTGAGAAATGTGCAGCTATTTGACTCCATCGAGGTCGAGAGCGGCAACCACGTCGAGCTGGCACAGGCGGTGGCGCAGCTCCTCCAGCCGCTGCACCTGCTCCGGCGTCGGCTTGCCGCCCGCGCCCTTGCGCACCTCCAGCAAGGCGCCGAGGGCCGCCAGGGCGAGGGCCGGCTCCCACGCGGCGAGGTCCCGCGCCACGCTCTCCCGGTCGAGATCCTCCAGCAGCGGCAGGGCGAGATCGCTGCGGCCGCCGCCGTGACATAGTCGCGCGGTGGCGAGACGCCAGTGGAACCGCGCGCGACCGCCCTCGGCACCGCGGGCGCCGCCTTGCAGCAGGGCGAGGGCCCCCTTCAGATCACCGCCGGCCGCCAGTTTGCGCGCCTCCGCCGCTCCCACCGCCCACGCCGGCGTCTCCCCCTCGCCGCCGGCCGCCGGTCTGCTACCGCCGACCGCCAGGACCTCGCTCTCCAGCCACAGGCGGGTCTCGCCGTCGGCCGCCGGGGTGCCGTCACGGAAGGTGAGCCGGTCGATACCGGCCAGGCGGGTGACGAACAGTCGCAGCTCCGCCACCACCCCGTCGGCGGCGGCCGCGTAGGCCGGCCCGAGGCCGCGCAACCCCTGCACCGCCCAGCGCTGCGCGTCGAGCCACAGGGGCTCGATGGGAAGACGCGCGTCGCAGCCATTGACCAACGCCTGCCAATCACCGGCGGCAAGCAGGCCTTCCAGGGCCTGGCGCGTCGCCCCCTGCGGCGCGGCGATCTGGGTCTTGCCGCCCTGGTTGGGGGGGAGCTGGGTGAGCTTCGCCCACGCCGCGAGGCGCGGCAGGCGGTAGGCGAGGGGGTGGGTCGGATCCGCCGCCTTGAACAGGGGACCGGTGGCGGCCAGGGCCTTGAGGACCTCCTCGGGCGAGCCCATGGCGCCCACGCCGGCGGCCGGGGCCGCGGGCGCCGCCGCCGCAGCGGGGGCTTCCTTCTTCTCCGCCGCCGCGGCGATCTCCCGCGCCATCCCCTCCAGGGTGCGTCGCAGCGGCCCGAGGGCCGGGGCTGCGTCCCCGTAACGCTGGGCGGCGAGCGCATCGAGGCGGCCCAGGTGGGTTACCGCCGCGGCCACGGCCTCGCCTTCGGGCTGGCGCGCCGGCTGCTTTTCCAGCCCTGCCGCGAGCCTCTCCTTGAGCCACTCCAGGGCGTTGGTCCGGCCGCGCGGGCGGCTCGGGAACATCGCGTCCCCGAACGCCTCGTGGAGATCGGCCACCACCTCCAGACCGGCGGCCAGGCCGCCATACCCCTCCACCTCGAACAGGCCGGCACAGAGATAGGTCGCGACCGTGAGGTCCTTCGACTTGGTACTCAGCAAGGTGGTGGCCAGCTCCACCACCCGCCGCCAGTCCACCGCGGTGCCGCTGACACTGCCGAGGCGCGCGATCTGCCCGGCCAGCGCCTCGTATTCGGGCTCATACTTGGCATCTGCACCGGCGGGGCCGTCGCCGCCCGCCAGGGGGATTTTGCCAAGCCCCGCCGTCTTCGCCGCCAGCTCACCCATCACTGCCACCTCCAGCTCGCCAGGCGCGGCACCGGTACGCCGCCGGCGTCGAGTGCCGCGGCAATCCCCGGGGCGAGGCGCCGGCCGGCCGCCGCCAGGGTCTCGCCATCCATCGCGTCCACCAGCCGGTCGTCCAGGGGCATCCCCAGGAGATTGAGGAACAGGCCGGAGCTAGGCGGCCCACCGAAGACCCAGAGCACGCCGTCGCCCCAGACCGCCGCGTGGGGTGCGGCGTCCCGACGCCGCAGGCAGTCCAGGAGCTGGAGCCAGCCGGACACGGCCCCCTGCACCTCGACCGCGGGCAAGCGCAACGCCCAGCCGCCGCGCGGCCTGTCCACCGCCGTCTCGATGAGAAGCTGGAGAGTCGGCGCGTAGATCTCGGCGTCGGGGAGCAGGCGGGAGAGGCGCCCCCCCAGCCCTTCCTCCACCGGAAAGACGACCTCCCGCGGCTCGGCGAGGGCGGCCAGACCGCGAACCCGTTCCAGCCATGCAGAACGGTCGCCCATCTCCTCGCCGGTCCGCGCCACCTGTGCCGCGCCGTCGAGGTACGCGTGGTACCGCAGGGGCACGAGAAAGGCGGGCTCCGCCTGCCTGACCCCCGCGAGGAGAAACAGGGTGCAGGGAAACCGCCGGCCGGCACTGTCCTGGCTCGGGTGCATGTGGCCGATGCAGTAACGCTGCCCCTTCTCCGGGGGCGGAAACAGAAAGTCGCCACCACGCCAGCCGCCGTACACGCCGCGGCCCTCTCCTTCGGGTCGCCCGGCGAGGCGGCTCTGGGCCGCCGCCATGCCTCCCTGGATCCAGCGGTCGACCGCCTCCACCTCTGGATGGGTCGCGTTGAGACGCAGGAACTCGCGATCCAGGGGCAGCTTGCCGTAACACCCGATGACCGGGGTCGTCGTCGCGCGACCGCGCAGCCAACCGATCACGGAGCGAGCCTCCCCGGGGGACGGAAGTCGGCGGGACGGGTGCCGCGGAACGGGTTGGCGTAGGCGCTCGCCTTGACCTCGATGGCGACCGGCGTCGGCTGCGTCCCCTCCTCGCCGATGCGCCACTTGGCCTCGAACGCGGTGCGGCTCTGACCGGTGATGGTCGCCTGGTCGAGGAGGCGGAACAGGGCCCAGGCACCATCGAAGCGCAGGGTCCGGCGCTGCCCGCGGCCGATCGGCACGGCCTCGATCGCCGCCTTGCCACTGCCGTAGGCGCCGGGCCAGGAGAGGGGCACCCATTCTTCCGGCGTCATGCGGTAACGCTCACGATGCTCGTCGACCTCCAGGACGATCTCCTCCAGCCCCGGGGTGGGGTGGATCCTGACCTGGAACTCCACCCGCGGGTCCTGGGCGTTGCGCGGGAAGAACGAATCGGTCACCTGCCGCGCCACGTCGATGGCCCGCAGGGCCTCGCCGCTCACGGCGACGCCGCCGTCGAGCCATACCCGCGGCCGCAGGCTACCCCGGGCGTCGTTCAAGAACGGCGCGAGGCGCGCGTCATAGAACTTCCAGAAGGCCCCCTGCTTCGGCTGGAAGTAATCGATCAACTCGCCGATCGGCACATCCTCGCGTCCCCGCGGGTCGAATGGATAGCGTCCCTGGAGCCGCTCGCGATAGAGGCGCACCACCTCGTCGGCCCAGGCGGTATCCAGGGAGGCCTGGGCCTCGGCGAAGACCCCTTGATAGCTATTGCGCACCACACGTTCGAAGAACGGCCGCACGGCGGTGCGCAGGCCGGCGCCGAACCGGTCGGCGACGCGACCGCTGAACGACAGGATGTCGCGGATCTCGTTGCCCGAGGCGTTGGTCAACGCACCGAGGGCGAAGGCCGCGGTCGCTTCCTCCCGGCTCTCCGCCTCGCGCAGGGAGGCGAGGCGATCGCGCAGGGAGACCAGGTGGGTGCGATATTGATCGAGGGAATACTGGTCGGCCTTGTCCCCCTTCTCCAGGAGCGTGCGCACCGGCGCGAAGGCCTCGGTGATGGGCGCCATGGGCCCCGGCGCCTGCGCCTTCCCGGACAGCTCCTTCTCCGCCGCCTCGCGCGCCGCGTCCCGCGCCTCGTTGCCCAGGCCGAGCTTGCGGCTGACGGCGCCGGTCACCCGGGCGATGGTGGTCCGACCCACCTCCACCCCCTTCTCCGGCCGGTAATCGGTGTTCTCGGCCACCGTCTCGAAGAGCAGCGGCAGGGGTGAGTCCGGACCGGCCAGGAGGTCGAGCTTGCGGATCGCGTCCTCGCTGTCGCGGAACGGCACGACGGACAGGCCGCCGAGGAAGGCGGTCCACGCCTTCAGGTAATCGCGCGCGTACAGCCCCTCCATCGCCTCGCGCAGCTCGTCCGCCTCCTTCTCGCCCAGGGCCTCACCGCCGCCCTCGGGGGTGAGGATCCATGCCTCCTCCACGGACGAGCGGGCCAGCTCATCGATCGCCGGGATGACGCGCTCCCCGTACGCCTGCTGGGTATACATTCCCGGCACCTCCACCGCATCGGTGAGGAGCGCCTCCCTCTTCCAGCGGGTGATGGTGGCCAGGGTGAGGGGGGGGATCTCCCGGGTGAGGCGGTCGCGCAGGCCCGCGTAGAGGCGCTCCGCCGGCGGGATGCGCGTGAGGGCGCCACGCGCGTCGGCCACCACCCGCTCGTCCACCGTGATGGTCGGCATGTCCTCCTGGCCCACCTGGGCGAGGTAGGCGTCGAGGTGGCGGCCGACGATCGCCGCGAGCGCTTCGCGGTCCACCTTCTCCGTAGGCAGCGGCTGATCGACCCCCCAGCGAGGTTCCAGCACGCTGCGCAACAGATCGGCGTCGGCGCGCCGTGGGTCGCCCAGCATCAGGTATCCCTTGAGCAGCGGATAGGCCGCTTCGCCACCCTCGGAGGCGGCGAGGGTCGAGCCGATGTCCCCCGCGAGACGCGCCGCCGCCGGCTCCAGGTACACCTCGCGCAGCCGCCGCAGGTAGAGGCGGCGCAGGTCCTGCTCCACCGCATCCCCGGTGTAGAGACCGCCGCGCAGGTGCAGGGGCGGCCCCTCACGGTGGTACTGATCGAGCTTCACGGCGAGACCCCGGACCTTGTCCAGGGCCTGCCAATGCTCCGCGGAACCGGGCGCCGCCTGGGCCTCGGCGCGCACCGCCTTGCCCACGCCGGACCCGAGGGCGCGATTGGCGAGCCACGAGAAGGTGACGCCCGTGGCGCCGCCGACGAGCAGCAGCAGGGCGAGGGTGACGGAGCCGAGCTGCAACCACGACCGGCGCCGCCCGGCGCGGCGGCTCGGTCCCGCCAGGTCGCGGTCCGGGAAGATGATGTCAGTGAACAGGCCGCGCAGGAAGTAGCTCTTCTTCTCCCGCTCCTGTTGCACCACGGCGGCGATCCCACCGATGTTGAAGGAGCGCCCCATGGACTCGATGAGGCGGTCGATCGGTGTCCCCTCCTGGGTCCCGGAGGTGAAGTAGAAGCCGCGGAACAGGGGATTCTCCTGGTACGGGTTGGCGGCGAACAGCGCCGTGAGGAACTGGCGCAACACCGGCAGCGCCGCCGCCACCTGCTCCGGAAAGGTGAAGCACAACAACTGGTCGCGCGGCCCGCGCACCTCACCGAGGCGGACCAGGCGGCGCCGGGCGAGGCGGCTCTGGAGGGCGGCGAAGTGGGCGTCCAGCGCCTCGCCCGCGGGCGGCGGTCCACCGAACGGCAGTGTCACCCCCCACACCTGGCCGCGTTCCTCCCGGCCGAGGTCGCCGAAGGTCTCGACGAAGCCCTGGATGAGATCGCACTTGGTGAACAGGACGTAGACCGGGAACTGCACCGCGAGCCGGCCGATCAGCTCGTCGATCCGCTCGCGGATGCGCTTGGCGTGGTCCTCCACCTGGTGCTCGCCGCCCTCCAACAGGTCCGCGACGGAGACGCCGATCATCACGCCGTTGATCGGCTTGCGCGCCCGGTTGCGCTTCAACAGGTCGAGAAAGGCGAGCCACTCGTCCCGGTCCTCCTCGCTGGTGGTGTAGCGGCCCGCGGTGTCCAGGAGCACCGCCTGATCGGTGAACCACCAGTCGCAGTTGCGCGTGCCGCCCACCCCCTGGACGCCGCGCTCACTGCCCTGGGCGAAGGGAAAGTTGAGCCCGGAGTGGCGCAGCGCCGTCGACTTCCCCGACGCCGGCGGACCGATGATCATGTACCACGGCAGGGCGTAGAGGGCCGACTTGCCGCCGATTCCGCGTCCCAGCTTGGACGCCTTGAGGGCGGTGATTGCCTCCTTGAGCTGCGTCTTTACTCCCTGGATCTCTGCCTTGCGCTCCGGCCGGGCGCCCGCGGCCTGGGCGTCCGCCTGCGCCCACAGCGCGCTCTCCAGCTTGACCGCGCGCCGTGCCGCGAGGATGCGACCGACGATGTAGACGATCGCCGCGATGACGAACACCGCCGCGAACAGCCCGAGACGTACGGTCACCGCGAGCTTGAGCAACCCGCCGCCGAACCAGATGCAGGCGAGCAGGGCCAGCAGGCCAATGGCACCCACCAGGCGCCGGTCCTTGAGCAGGGCGAGGAGGAGCTTCATCGCGCCACCTCCGCCAGCGGTGCCGCCAGGGGCAGCCGTGCCGCCTCGCGGTGCAGCAGCACCGCGTAGCCGGAGTAGAGCATCACCAGGACGGCGCCGCTTAGCGCCAAGGCAACCCACGGCGGCAAATGTCGACCGACCTGGCCGGCGATCCCGCCCGCCTCGGGCGGCGGCGGTGGCGACAGCTCATCGCCGCCCTTGCGCAGCTTCGCCAGGTCGGCGGCGAGGTCGGTGGTGAGCTGCCGCAGCCGCTCCACCCCCTCCACCCGGTAGCGCCCCTCGAAGCCCAGAGAGAGGCACAGGTAGTAGACCTCGATCACCTGCTCCATCTCCGTCATGCGCCGTCCCATCTCGGTGAGGCGCTGAAAGAACCCCTCCCCCGCCAGGTGCTCGCCGAACAGATCGAGCTGCAGCGGCTTGGCCGACCACTGCTCGCGGAACGGCAGGATCGAGAGCAGGATCGACTCATCGAGAAAGGCACACAGGGCGTACTTGGCCGACTCCACCCAGTCGCCAGGGAACCCTGCCTCCCGCGCCTCCAGCTCCAACCGGTAGAGACCGCGGTCGATCTGACGGCGCACCTCCTCGGCGCCGCCGGGATCGGCGCCGGCACGGATCTGGACCGTGAGGGCCAGGAGATCGGTACACAGATCGGCGAGCCGCCGGCCGCCCTTGGACGAAAACTCCATCACTGATTCACACTCCGAGACGCCGCAGAAGCGCCGCAAAAACAGGCCACAGATTTCGCAGATT
>DASWHD010000145.1:0-5521 GCA_036393335.1 bacterium | reverse complement strand
CACGACCCTGACGGCTACACTGGAAGGAGACCCGGAGGTGACGCCATGGCCACCATTGCCAGCGCGACCCTGTGGAGGTCGAAGCAGCTTCTGTTGATAGTCCTGATGGACACCTTGGCGGTCGCTGGCAGCATCATGCCGGGCGAAGCGGGAAGCCGGGACCACCACCGCGGCGGCCGCTCGCATATCGAGCAGCGCGTCGGCGACCATCCCATTGTGCGCCACGGGTCCCGACACGCCGAGCACCGGGTTGTGCGCAGCCGGGTCGTCGTTGACCGGCGGCATCGCGGCGATCGGCCGCGCATGGAACACCGAATCGGGGACCGGTACGTGGTGGATCGTTGGTCTCCGGGTCAGGAGCACCGCGTGCATCATCGCTACCCGGGCAAAGACCACCGCGTGGTCCACGACCGGGTGGTGGTCTACCACCGCTACCCGCCGATCGGCCACCGGCCGTGGGGGGTGCCGCGCTGGGAGGCGGCGTTCGTGATCGGCGGGCTCTCCTACTACTATTTCGAAGGGGCCTTCTACCGGCCATGGGGCGTCGGCTACGTCGCGGTGGCAGCCCCGATCGGGGCATGCGTGTACGTCCTGCCGCCCGCCTGTTCGGTCGTCTACGTGGGCGCCACCCGCTACTACTACGGCAACGGCGCCTACTACCTGTGGGATGCCGCCCGGGCGGGCTACGTGGTCGTCCCGCGTCCAGCGGAGGTGGGGGAGACGCCAGCGGAGGGGGGCGTGCCGACGGTATTCATTTACCCGAAGGCCGGCCAGAACGCGGCGCTGCAGGAGCAGGACCGGCAGGAGTGCGAAGAGTGGGCGACCGCCGAGACCGGCATTGACCCGCGCCACGAGACCGGGGAGGCCGGCAAGCGGGATGATTACGTTCGTGCCATGACCGCCTGCCTCGAAGGCCGCGAGTACACGGTGAAGTAATCTGGGCTTTCCCCGCCGTGGGGGCGGTATCCATCTCCCGGTAGGGGCACGGCATGCCGTGTCCCTACGGCCGTGTCGGGCAAGACTGGCCTACAGCAGCAGCGCCGCAAGCCCGCCGCCGGCCAGTACCACCCATAGGATGTCGACCTTCAGGCGCAGGGCGAGGAAGGCGGCGGCGGTGATCGCGGCCAGGGGTAGGCGCCACGCGGCGGCGAGGGCGAAGCGGACAGAGACGGCGACCAGGAGGCCGACGAACGAGGCGAGGATGCCGTGGACCGCGTGCTGAACGAGGGCGCTCGACTGGAGCCGGTCGAAGTGGGGCACGGCGGCGATGAGCAGGGTCAGGGAGGGGACGAAGACGGCGAGCGTAGCGACCACCGCGCCGGCCAGGCCGGCGACCTGGTAACCGACGAAGGTAGCGGTGATGACGATCGGCCCGGGGGTGACCTGCCCCAGGGCGATGCCGTCCATGAAGGTGCGGGGGTCGAGCCAGCCGTGCACCTCCACCACCTCGTGGAGCATCACCGGCAGCGACGCGTAGCCGCCGCCGAACGCGAACAGGTCGACCTTGACCATCAGGAGCCCGAGCTCGCCCAGGGGCCGGCGAAACAGAAAAAGGAGTCCAAGGGCGGCGACCGCACCCGCGGCGAGGGCCGCCGCGACACGGCCGGAGGCGTCGCGCTGCGCGCGGGGCGTCGGGAGAGCCCGGGCGTCGGGTGCCCGCCGCAGGGCCAACCCCGCGACGGCGGCGCCGCAGATCACGGCGATCGGGCTGACCCGTGCCACGAGCAGGGCCGCGGCCACCAGGGCGAAGGCGGCATCCTGCCAGGTGGTGAGGGTGCGGCGGCCGAAGTCGACCGTGGCGTTGGCCACCAGGGCGACGACGATCCCCTGCAGCCCGTGGAAGGCGGCAACCGCGGCGGGGATGCCCTGTGCCCGTTGATAGACGGCGGCCAGCACGACCATCAGGACGAAGGCCGGGAGGGCGAAGGCGAGAAAGGCGACCACCGCGCCGGCCGGTCCCGCAGCGCGCAGCCCGGCGTAGGCGGCGGCCTGGAGGGCGGTGGCCCCGGGCAGGGTTTGGCACAGGGCGACCCCGTCGGCGAACGACTCCTCCGTCACCCACCCCTTCTTGTGCACCGCCACGTCGCGGATGTACGCCACCATCGCCGGCCCGCCGAAGGCGGTGAGCCCGAGGCGCAGGAAGGCGAGGAACACGGCGGAGAGGGCGGGGCGGGGGCTCGTCACGGGTCGGTCGACCAATGATCATTGCTGGCAGCAGGGTCGGGCCGAGGATAGACTGCGCGGTTCGAAAGACCGAACGCCGCGCCACTTCCTAGCCACCCCATGCGCCTGTACAACTCCCTCACCCGCCAGAAGGAAGAGCTCGTGCCCCGGGAGGCGGGCAAGGTGGGGATCTACGCCTGCGGGGTGACGGTCTACGACGACTCCCACATCGGCCACGCGCGCGGCGCCGTATTCTTCGACGTACTGCGCCGCTACCTGGAGTTCCGTGGCCTGGAGGTGACCTACGTCCGCAACTTCACGGACATCGACGACAAGATCATCCGCCGCGCCCACGAGGAGGGGGTCTCGTGCGAGACGATCGCGCGCCGTTACATCGATGCCCACCAGCGCGACATGGGGGCCCTCGGAGTGCGGCCGGCGACCGTCGAGCCCAAGGCGACGGAGCACATCGCCGAGATCATCGCCCTGATCGGCGAGCTCGAGGGGCGCGGCCTGGCCTATGCGTCGCACGGCGACGTCTTCTACCGGGTGCGCCGCTTCCCGGACTACGGCCGCCTGTCGGGGAAGAACATCGACGAGCTGGAGGCCGGCGCCCGGGTGGAGGTGAACGAGGCGAAGGAGGATCCCCTGGACTTCGCCCTGTGGAAGGCGAGCAAGGCGGGAGAGCCGGCGTGGGAGAGCCCGTGGGGGCCGGGACGGCCCGGCTGGCACATCGAGTGCTCCACCATGGCGATGAAGGTCCTCGGCCGGGAGTTCGACATCCACGGCGGCGGCCGCGACCTCCTCTTCCCCCACCACGAGAACGAGATCGCCCAGAGCTGCGGCGCCGGCGCGGGGTTTGCCCGGTGCTGGGTGCACAACGGTTTCGTGAACATCGACAACGAGAAGATGTCCAAGTCCCTGGGCAACTTCTTCACCATCCGCGAGGTGCTGGACGAGTTCCCCGCCGAGGTGGTGCGCGCCTTCCTGCTCCTCACCCACTACCGATCGCCGGTCGACTTCTCCGACACGGCCCTGAAGGAGGCGCGGGCCGCCGTCGACCGGGTCTATACCTTCTTGAAGGGGGCGGACGCGGTTGCGGTGGGCGAGACCGTGGACTGGCACCGGGCCGATCGTGCCCTGGTGGCGGCGGTGGAGGGTTTCGCGGGCGACTTCGTCGCCGCCCTGGAGGACGACGTGAACACGGCGGCCGCGCTCGGCCATTTCTTCGAGCGGGTCCGGCTGTTCAACCGGGTGCTCGGGGAGAGCGGCGCCAGGGGCGCAGACCGCGGCGCGGTGCGGGCGGGGGCGGCGGAGCTGCGGCGGCTGGCCGCGGTCCTCGGCCTGTTCCAGGACGATCCCACCGTCTGGTTTCAGCGCGGCGCGGCGGGGCTGAACGCGGCGGCGATCGGGGCAAAGATTGCCGAGCGCCTCGCCGCCCGCCGGGCGCAGGAGTGGGCGCGGGCCGACGCAATCCGGGACGAGCTGGCCGCCGCCGGGGTGGTGCTGGAGGATGGCCCTGGCGGGACCACGTGGAAGCGGGGGTGATGAAGGCGAGCCCGGGAAGTGATCTGTCGTCGCGGTCCCTTGGGAACTCCCTCCCCCGCCGGGGGAGGGTCGGGGTGGGGGCGTGCGGAGCGAACGATCCGCTGGGTAGCACGCCGTGTACGCTGCTCGGTCCCATCGCCCTCCCCCCGGCCCCCTCCCGGGGGGAGGGGATGCGCGGTTAGGTCATGGCACGGGGTAACAAAGACCTCGTCCCGGTCTACGGCCTGCATGCCGTGGAGGCGGTGCTGACGGCCGGGCGCCGGCCGGGAAGGGAGCTGTGGGTGGCGCGCAAGGAGGGGGAGGTAAGCGACCGGCTGACGGCGCTGGCCGAGGGGCAGGGGATCGCCGTGCGCCGGGCCGCGGCCGAGGAGCTGCGCCGCTGGGCACCGCAGGGCGGCGATCAGGGGTTCGTGCTCTTGGCGGAGCCGTTGCCGGAGGTCGATCCGCGAGGCTTCTTCGATGACCTGCGGGGGCGGGACGACGCCTTGGTGGTGATCCTCGACCGGGTCCAGGACCCGCACAACTTGGGGAGCCTGTTGCGCGTCGCCGCCTGCTACGGCGTCGACGGGGTGATCACCGCCCGCCACCGCTCCGTCGCCCTCACTCCGGCGGCGGTGAAGGTCGCGAGTGGCGCCGCCGAGCATGTGCCGGTGGTGGCGGTTGGGGGCCTGGTCGAGGCAGTGGAGTCGTGTAAGGCGGCAGGATTGTGGCTGTTTGCCGCAGACGAGGCGGCGGCGCAGGCGGCGGCCGACACCGACCTCACCGGTCCGGTGGGGCTGGTCCTGGGGGGCGAAGGGGTCGGGCTGCGCAGCAGCGTGCTGCGCGCCTGCGACGGGGCGGTCTCGCTGGCCCGCGGGGGGGCGCTGGCGACCCTGAATGTCGCCATGGCGGGCGCCGTGCTGCTCTACGAGGTCCGTCGGCAACGCGACGCCTCGCCGCGCGGCGACGTTGACCTCCACTGACCCCCCATGTACACTCCCGCGCTCTTCGGCCCTAGGGGTGTGTATTTTCGCCTCGATGTGGGTCACAACACACTGAAAATACGGGGTTTGTTTGGGTGAACGAGGTTGCCTCTCGGTGCTCGGGACGCCCATCGGCGGCACTCGGTGGATCGGCGCTGAGGGGGCTGAGGCGGGCTATGGAATTGGGTCGGCGGCTTACGCGCGAACTTGCCGACGTAGCTCAGTTGGTAGAGCAGCTGACTTGTAATCAGCAGGTCGCAGGTTCGACTCCTGTCGTCGGCTCCATCCGGGGAGGTTCCCGAGCGGCCAAAGGGAACAGACTGTAAATCTGTCGGCTCAGCCTTCGGAGGTTCGAATCCTCCCCTCCCCACCACTTCCGTGACGTACATTTTCCACCAGCTAGCAGCGGAGAGATACAGGACGATAGATGACGAGCGGGCGGGTTGATCAGGAAACCCACAGGCCTAGGGCGGGAGTAGCTCAGTGGTAGAGCTCTAGCCTTCCAAGCTAGTGGTCGCGGGTTCAAGCCCCGTCTCCCGCTCCAAGGTTGCCAGAGGACTCACTCAGGTCTCGGATCAGGAGGTTCCGCCCGCGTAGCTCAGTTGGCAGAGCGCTTCCTTGGTAAGGAAGAGGTTCACCGGTTCGAATCCGGTCGCGGGCTCCAGTCCAGGCCCCCAATGAACACGCAATAACCTCATTCAGGAGACGAGGCCATGGCCAAAGCGAAGTTTGAGCGGACGAAGCCGCACGTGAATGTGGGGACGATTGGGCACGTGGACCATGGGAAGACGACGCTGACGGCGGCGATCACGAAGGTGATGGCGCGGCAGGCGGGGGATTTTGTGCCG
>DASWHD010000144.1:0-48985 GCA_036393335.1 bacterium | reverse complement strand
CCGACACCCCGGTGCGCCTGGAGTTCCTGGCGGCGATCGGCATCGCCGACGCCCTCTACAAGGATCGCAAGTACGAGGAGGCGGCCGCGGAGTATTCCCACCTCTTCGACATCCACTCCGGGGACGCGATCGCCGACTACCTCAAGTACCAGCTCGGCATGTGCTACTACCGGCGCATCGACACCGTCGACCGCGACCAGGGTCTCACCCACAAGGCACGCAGCGAGTTCATGGAGCTGGTCACGCACTACCCGGAGAGCGACCTGGTCCCCGCGGCCCGGGAGAACCTGCGGCTGTGCAACGAGTTTCTCGCCAAGCGCGAGCTGTACGTGGGGAACTTCTATTTCACCAAGGGCAACTACCGGGCGGCGAAGACCCGTTACCAGCGCGGGGTCACGGAGTACGGCCGGGTGGGGGCCATCCCGGAGCTCCTGCATCGGCTCGTGCTGGCGGAGGATGCCCTGGGTGACGCGGCGGCGCAGCAAACCGCCGGGAGGCTCGCCGCGGAATACCCGGACGACCCATGGAACCAGAACCTCGCCGCGGCCCTGGAGAAGCAGCGCCAGCGGCGGGCCGAGGAGGTCCGAGGCGAAGGGCTGCTCAATCGGGTCCGCCACTGGTGGTCTGCAGAGGAACCAACTGCCCCGGCGCTCGGAGCGGAAGGAGAGACCGAGGGTGCCGTTCACACCGTAGGGGAGCCCAGTGCCCGTCCCGCGACGGAAACCGAGGAGGCCTCCCCCATACCCCAGCCTGAGGGGCATCTGCATATCGACGTGCCGCCGCCGGTGACCGTTGCCGCCCTCGACGCCGGCGCCACGGCGCCCGGTAACCCCGCGCGGTGGCGGCGGTTCGCCACCTGGCTGCAGGGTAGTAGCGCGGCCGAGGCCGAGACCCTCGACACCGCCGAGCCCGCGCCGGAAACGGCGGCGGAGCCAACGCTGGGGCCCCGGGAGGAGGCACCGTGGCCCGGCGCGACCGTGGCTGCTGCACCACCGGCCGTGGCGACGCCCCGCCCCTCCCGCTGGCAGCGCTTCGTGACCTGGCTGCACGGGCCGGCCGCGGCGCCCGCGGCAGCCCCACCCGCCACTTCGGCCCCCGCCGCGCCCGCGCCCCCCGGCCTGATCGTCCGGCGCATCCCACCGGTGGTGGCCGAGCCGCCCGCAGGCGTGGCGGTCACTCCCCAGCAAGAGCCCGTTCACCCCGTGACGGCATCGCCGGCACCGGCCGTACCGCCTCCTGCCGCGGCCGTCGCCGTGCCACCGCCTGCCCCCACGGCCGCTCCCGAGCCCTCGGCCGAACCCGCCCCAGCCACGCCCCACGCCGCCGTGCCGCCGCCTGAGGAGGGTCCGGCGACTCTGCCGGTGGTCGCAGTCGTCCCGTCCTCTGCGGCCCCGGTGTCCACCGCCGCGCAGGTGACCGGCATGGCGGCACCGGGCCACGGCGAGCTGGTGATGGAGGAGTTTCCGGCGGATAACGACGGAGAGGAGACAGCGATGCCGGCGGTGCAGGAGGAGTCCGTCGCGCCGAGTGCCCCCGTGGCGGCCGGGTCTGCAATGGTGGCGGCCCCGCCGAGCCGACCCGCCTCACCCGCCCATCGCCCGCCCCTCGCGGAGCAGGTCGATGAGGCAATCACTGCGGCCGAAGGCGGCTCCACGATGGCCCCCCCGGTCCCAATGGCGGCCCGCCCGGTGCCCACGACGACCGAGGCCGAGGCCGTTGCCGTGAGCGGTCAGGGGACCCGCAATCAACCACCCCGTCCGCTGCCCCTTCCTGCTTACGCCCGTCCCACCCCACCCCCCTCCGGCGAACTAGGCCTGGTTCCCGCGGCGATCGCCGGGCGCCAGTCTGCGGCGGCGCCGACGGTGGAGTGGCGGTCTCTGACCCCGGTGGAGAGGTCGTCACCTACGGTGGAGCCGATCGGCGACGTGGCCCTCCCGGCGATCGAGCTACCCGCTGAGCCGCCGGCCGGGACGTCGGCCACGCCCGATTTCTGGCAGGGGTTGCGCGACGCCTACGGTCGACTGGCCCAGTCGGAGCCGTAAGCTCGACCGGCTGGGTCCGGGCCGCAGGCGTCCCCTCCAGAGCCTCGCGTCTGGTTCTCGCCTTCTCGCCGGAGTAGGCAGCGGTGAGGACGGATTGCCGTCCGGCAGCGTCGCCGCGGCTCGTCGTTGGTCATCGCGGTGCGTTGCCCCCGGCGGCGAGTCAAGACGGCCGCACGGTGGTCCGATGGGGTAGTAACTCTTTTGGAGGCTACCCGATGCGTCCCTGGCTACCGATCGCCCTCGCGGCCGCGACTACCGCCTGCGCCACCCTCCCCGACTCGCAGCCCCTCCCGCAGGGTCAGGAGGCGGCCCACACGGTGACCGAGATCGGCCCCGGGCGGTGGCACGTGCTGGTGCGGGTTAACTACTTCGCACCCGAGACGGAGGCGGAACGGATCCTGCACGAGCGCGCCGCCGCCCTCTGTCCCGGCGAGGAGGCGGTGGTGGAGAACCTGCGTCTGGTGAGCCAGCCCCACCAGGCCTCTGCCGAGGTCCACTGCCGGGCGGTGCGGGGGGCACGCGCCGAGGCCGTTTCCGGCGGGATCGGCGTCGCCGCCGCGCCACGGTCGTCTGTCGCTGCCGGGCCGATCCATCCGCGCGTGCTTGCGGCTCCCGAGCGGTCCATGGAGAAGAGCGGTTTCGGCATGGCCAGTTGCCGTCCAGAGCCCGGCTATCTGCCGGCCTTCGTCTCCGTCGCCGCGGATCGTCGAGACGGTGAAGAGCGGCCGGCGGCCACAGACACGGCGAGTGGCTGGATCCCCGCGACCGGCGATGCCAGCGCCGTCGGGGCGGTAGCGATCGCCATGGAAGAGCTCGCGGCTCCGCCGCGGGAGGAGATCCCTGCGCAGCCCTTCTGGCCCGCGGTGCGGGACGCGTACGACGGGCTGGTGGCGGAGGTCGAGTAGGTTTTCCCGGGGCCAGGGGTCAGGCGGGAGCCGAATCCCTCGACGATCCCGTAGGAGCCGAACCCCTTCGGCGACCCACGCCCGCGAGGGCCGGCCGCACCGCAGGCGCGGCTCGCCGCTACCATCGGCTCCTACCCCCGAAGAGACGCAAACGGCGGCGCTCGGAGTCTACCGCTCGCCCAGGGTCACCACGGCGGTCCGGTCCTCCGCCCCGCGGCGGTAGGTGAGGATCAGGCGATCGCCCACCTTGTGGGAGCGCAGCACGAAGACTAGATCGTGGAGGTTGGCGATCTGCTGGCCGCCCAGAGCGACGATCACGTCCCCCGCCACGAGCCCCGCCACCGCCGCCGGGCTCCCTTCTCGGGTGCCGGCGATCTTTACCCCGTCGGACTCCACCGCCATGGCGGCGTAATCGGGCACGGTGCCGAGATAGGCGCCGTAGCCGCGGCGATCACCGCGCGGCGGCTCCGACCGGCCGGTGCGTTGTACGGTGAGGGGCAGGTCGCCGTCGAGCCGTGCCACCACGTCGGCGGCGAGCTTGGCGATCTCGATGGCACCGGCGCCGTTCACCTTGTCCACCGTGTCGCCCGGCCGGTGGTAGTCGCCGTGCGGGCCGGAGGTGAAGAACAGGACCGGGATGTCGGCGGCGTGGAACGGCGTCATGTCGGACGGCCCGATGTCGTCGCCGGTGGTACAGGTCAGAGGCGTAGCGGCGCATGCCGTCTGTACCAGGTCTCGCAGCTCGCGTGCCGACTCGACGCCGAACACCGTGAGACGGTTGTCGCGCAGGCGGCCGACCATGTCGAAGTTCACCATGGCCCGGATCGCCCCCGCCGCCGGTGGCCGCTGGCCCAGGAAGTAAGAAGAGCCGGCGAGGCCGATCTCCTCGCCGGTGAAGGCGACGAACAGCAGGGAATGGCGGTGAGGCTGCCCCGCGCAGCGGCGGATCAGGTCGACGAGCAGGGCCGCCCCCGAGGCGTTGTCGTCTGCACCCGGGTGGATGGCTCCGGAGCCGGGGGCAAACGAGCCTTCGGTCCCGTGGCCCAGGTGATCGTAGTGGGCGCCGAGGACGATGGCCGGGGCATCCGGATCGCTGCCCGGCAGTAGCCCGATCACGTTGCGCGCGGTGGTCTCCTGCCGCTCCAGGGCGACGTGGCCGCGCACCTCGGGCAGCGGCACCGTGTGGACCGCCGGATCCCCGGCGTCGACCCGGCGCTGCAGGGTGGCGAGGTCCTGGCCGGAGGCCGCCAGCCACCGGTCCACCACCGCCTGGCGCAGGTGGAGCACCGGGATCCCCGCCTCGGCTTCCGGCCCCGCGGCGGAAAGCGGCGGCAGGGTGTCGTCGCCCGGCCGACCGACCGGGCCGTCCACCAGGAGCAGGGCGGCGGCCCCCGCCTCGCGGGCGACGAATGCCTTGTAGCGCAGATCCGAGTACCGCCGCGCCGCCTCGGTGGAGAACGGCCCGTCCGGCTCGCCCTGGCCGGGGACGAAACGCAGGGCCAGGACCACCTTGTCCGCCACGTCCAGCCCTTCGTAGTCGTCCCAGCGCAGCTCCGGGGCGCGGATCCCGTAGCCGGCGAACACCACCTCGCCGGTGAGCGGGCCGCTGGAGGAAAACGAGGCGGGGAGGTAGTCGCGGTTCATCTGCAACGATGGCTCCCCCACCGGCTGGAGTTGATTGTCGACGCCGAGGGTGACGCCGGTGGCGACCTCGAAGGTCTGGAAGAAGCTCTCGTCCTCCGCCCCTGGGTGTGCCCCGGCCTGGGCGAAGCGCTGCGCGAGGTAGTCGGCCGCCTCCTCGGCGCCGGCGGTGCCGGCCTGTCGCCCCTCGCGGGCCGGGTCTGCCAGCCAGCGGACGTCGGCGAGATACGGGTCGATGGGGGTGGGGATCGCGGTCGCCCCCGACGGGTCGTCGACCCATTCGGCGACGAAGATGTTGGTGTCGTGTGGCCGGGCGTTGAACCGGTTGGAGGCGAACACCAGGTAGCGGCCGTCGGGGGAGAACATCGGGAAGGCGTCGAAGACCTCGCTGTGGGTGATGCGCGTCAGGTGGCCGCCGTCCACGTCCACCGCATAGAGGTCGAAGTTGCGCCCCCCGGGGTCCTGCCAGTTAGAGGAGAAGATGACCCGCGTGCCGCTTGGGTGGAAGGACGGGGCGAAGCTCGCGCCCGGAAGATAGGTGATCTGTCGCGCCTCCTCCCCCTCGCCGTCGGCCACGAAGAGGCTCATGTGCGATGGGCGCACCAACCCCTCGCCAAGGAGTGTGCGAAAGTCCTCCAGCGCCGGCCCCGTCTTGAACCGCGACGCCCGCCACACCAGCTTGCTACAGTCCGGCGAGAAGAAGGCGCCACCGTCGTAGCCGGGATCGGAGGTGATGCGCCGGGGGTTGTGGCCGTCGCCGTCCGCGACGTACAGGTCGATGTCGCCGTCCGCCACCTGGGTGAAGACGATGCGGTCGTCCGCGCGGCAGGTGGTGGCCTCCGCCGTGTACCCGGGGAGGGTGATGAGGGGGGTGAGGTCCGTTCCGTCCCGATTCACTCGGTAGATGTCGTAGCTCGGGTAGAGTGGCCAGACATAGCCCTGGGAGCGGTCCGGTGGTGCGGGGCAGTCGGGGCTGGCTCCGTGAGTGGAGGCGAAGAGGATGTGGCGGTCATGGTCGAAGAAGTAGGCGCAGGTGGTGCGGCCCTGGCCGTTGCTCACCGACCGAAAGGCGCCGGTGGTAAGGTCCAGGGTGTAGATCCGGTCGCAGCCGCCCTTTCCCCAAGTCGCCTGTAACACCAGGTGGCGGCCGTCCGCCGACCAGTACGCCTCCGCGTTCTCGCCGCGGAAGGTGAGCTGCCGCACGTTTTTCAGGTGAATCTCGCCGGGGACGTCGAGCACCGTCTTGCCGGCACGGATTGTCCAGTCACTGGCCGATGGGGTGCGCCGGCAGGCCGGCAACATCACGGCGCAGACGGCGGAGAAGCACAGGAAGCGAGACAGGAAACGAGCCACCGCGGGGAGGCTACTCGTGGTGACGGTAGGCGGTCTACGGGGCGTTGCGGTCCGAGATTTGGAACGCGGGAAGCCAGGAAACCAGGAAGCGGGAATCAATGGCTGGATCCTTCTGGTTTCCTGGCTTCCCGCGTGAATCCGACAGATGCAAGCTGACTGCTTAGGGAGAATGGGCTCTGATGGCGCCGTGTAGGGCTAGAATGCGGAGAGCCCTTCTGCCCCATGGCCTTCCAGCCCGCCTACCAGCGCCTCTATCAGACCGGCGAGCTCTTTGCGCGCATCGACCAGGCCCAGGCGATGCTCCGCGAGTGCCGGGTGTGTCCGCGGGAGTGCGGCGTCGACCGCACCGCCGGTGCGCTGGGCAAGTGCAAGGTGGGCACGGCGCCGATGGTCTCCGCCTACCACGTGCACACCGGCGAGGAGCCGCCCCTGGTGGGCATCTTCGGCAGTGGCACGATCTTCTTCACGGGCTGCAACCTGGCCTGCGTCTACTGCCAGAACTACGAGATCAGCCATTACCGGGCGGGTCACGTGGTCTCCACGGAAGAGTTGGCGGCGATGATGGTGGCGCTCCAGAATCGTGGCTGCCACAACGTGAACCTGGTCACCCCGACCCATCAGGTGCCGCAGATCCTCGCAGCCCTGCCCTCGGCGATCGAGCGCGGCCTGATGGTGCCCCTGGTCTACAATTGCGGCGGCTACGAGTCGCTGGAGAGTCTGCGCCTCCTGGATGGGGTGGTCGACGTCTACATGCCGGACCTCAAGTACGCGGATGCCGAGGTCGGCCGCGAGCTCTCCGGGGTGCGCGATTATCCGCAGCGGGCGCGGGCGGCGGTGACCGAGATGCACCGCCAGGTCGGGGATCTGATCGTCGACCGGCGCGGCATCGCCCAGCGCGGATTGATCGTGCGCCACCTGGTCCTGCCCGGGGGTCTGGCCGGTACGCGCTTCGTGGCGCGATTCCTTGCGCAGGAAGTCTCCCGGCAGACCTACTTCAACTTGATGGATCAATACCGCCCGTGCTTCAGGGCGTTCGACCACCCGCTGCTCTGCCGGCGGCCGACGGAGCACGAGTTCGCCGCGGCGGTGCGAACGGTGCACAGGGCGGGCCTGAGCCGCGTGGAGAGGATCCCGGCGTGACGCGGGTATGGCCGCCGCGGCGGGACAGCCGCCTACGGCGTTTCGTCCGGATCCCGTGCCCCGGCGCGGCGTGCCCGCTCCACCAGCCATTTGCCCACCGACAGGGCGACCGGTGGCGACATCACTACGCTGGTAACCACCTCGCGCACGAACTCGCCCCCACCCAGACGTTCGGTGGTGGCGGGTTTGCCCCTCTCATCCAACTCCACCACCAGCCCTTGGGGCAGGGCCTGGTGCTCGAAGAAGAAGGAGGCGACCACGTCGCCCTGGGGCGTGTGGCCGCCCCAGACGCCGCTGGCGTGAAAGGTGCGGTGGTCGGGGGCCTGCTGGAAACGGACGTTGATCTGGGTCATGGGTTTTGCTCCGGGGCTGGCAATGGATAGAGAGTAGACCGTAGGTCGCGGGACGCGATCTACGGTCTGATGGTGGGCGCGAGCCCGCCCTCCACGGGGGGTGAAGCCACCCGGACCTGCGCCGGGTGGCGAGGCCTGCCTGCCGTCAGGCAGGGGGGCGCGTGGCGTCCCCCTCCATATCAGAGGCATCTTCCCGCCCGTACTGGGGACCGGCGACGGCACGGCGGTTCGGCCGTGGCCTAGCCAGCGAGAAGCGATGATGATTTGAGGATTGGAGCCCGTTAGGCTTTTGAGCAGACCCAGATTAGGAGATATGCCGTGATTGACATCACCTCGAGCGCCCAGACCCAGATTCGTAATTACCTGGAGGCCTCGGCCGATGACGGTGACCACCTGCGCCTGGCGGTGCGGGGCGGGGGCACACCCAATCCGCAATATGACTTCGGCATCCTCAGCGGGGCCGGGGACCCGCGCGACATGGTGGTCGAGTTCGACGGCTTCCAGGTCTATGTCGAAGATGCCAGCGTTCGGTTTTTGCAGGACGCGAAGATCGACTTCATCGACGGGCCGAGCGGCGGCTTCAACATCACCGCCCCCAACGCTCTGCCGGCCCAGCCACCGGCGGCGGCCGGCCCGGTGGCGGATGCCATCCGCCGCGTCATCGACACCCAGATCAACCCGGGCATCGCCGGCCACGGCGGCTTCATCCAGCTCGTCGGGCTGGAGGACGAGACCGCTTACGTCCGCATGGGCGGCGGCTGCCAGGGGTGTGGCATGGCCAAGGTGACCCTCAGCCAAGGGGTGGTGAAGACGATCCTCGACCAGGTGCCGGAGGTGAAGGAGGTCATGGACATCACCGACCACGCCAGCGGCGCCAACCCGTACTACCAGCCGAGCGGCAAGTAAGGCCCTAGCCGCTTCCGCGGCCCTGGCCACGCGCTACCGGATGTCGAGCTGCAGTCGGCCGTGGGCCGCGCGTAGGCTCTCCTCCACCGCCGCCGGGGTCGGTCCGCGGGCGAACAGGAAGCCGAGGTAGCGGTCGCCCTCCGGCAGGGGCACCACCTGCTGGCCCCGCGGGATGGTGATGGTCAGTTCGACCACCCCCGCCACCCGCCGTGCCGCCGCCTGGCCTCGGACCGCGTGCAGGCGGCCGGCGCGCGGGATTGGCAACATCATCACCCCGGCCGGCAGCTCCTCCCGGGCGATCCCCGCCACCCCCTCGCCGAGGGCGTGGCGCAACACCAACTCCTCGAGGCGGATCCCCGCCCCGAAGCGCAGGGTGCGGGAGCACAGGCCACCGATGGTGCGTGGCGCGATCTCCACCACGGCGCAGCCGGTGTCGCCGATCCGTAGCTCCGCGTGGATCGGTCCCTCCCGCAGGCCGAGGGCATCGAGGGCGCGGCCGGTGGTGGTGACGATCTCGCGCTGCACCGGGACGGGGAGGCGGGACGGGGTGACGTACAGGGTCTCCTCGAAGTACGGGCCGTCGAGGGGGTCGGGCTTGTCGAACAAGGCCAGGGGGTGCAGGGTGCCGCGGCTGAGCAGCCCCTCGAGCGCCACCTCTCGGCCCGGGAGGAAACCCTCCACCAAGAGGCGGCGGTCCGGCGTCGGCCGCAACCGGGCCGCGGCCTCAGTCTCCGTGGCGAGGATGGCGCGGACCCGCTCCGCGGCGGCGACGAAGGCGGCCGGGTCGTCGGCGCGGATCACGCCGCGGCTGCCGCCGAGGGAGAGGGGCTTGACCACGCACGGGTAGGGGGCACGGGCGGCGGCCGCGGCAAGGTCGGCGCCGTTCTCCACCAGGAAGAACGGCGGTTGCACCAGCCCGGCCTCCGTCAACAGCGCCCGGGTGCGGGCCTTGTCGCGCGCCGCCTGCACCGCGGCCACCGGGTTGCCCCGCAGGTGGAGGATCTCGCACGCCGCGGCCGCCGCCACCACCGTGTCGTCGTCCAGCCCCACCACCGCCCGCAGGGGGTAATGGGCATGCAGGCCGGCGATCGCCCGGGCGGTGGCATCGGGGTCGTCCAGGGGCAGGGTGACCGTCGCCCCCGGTTGCAGCCCCGCCAGGGCGGTCGGGGCATCGGAGCCCACGGTCACCTCGCAATCGAGCCCCACCGCCGCCTCCATCAGGTCCGCCGTGCGGTAGGAACGGGTGGCGATCAGCAGGAGGATGCGCGGCTTGCCCGAGGGCCGGGAGAGCTCCTCCTCAAGGGGGGTATAGGTAGGATCGTGGGTGGTGGCGTTCACAGCGTCGTATTCTGAGAACCCCTTGCCCGACTCAGGGGAGGCCAACTGCTCATCGCTGACAGCTCATTCACACCGAAGCCAACTGCTCGGCAGTGGGCTCCGCTCAGCAGTACCACGGCTCTTGCAGATAGGGAATCGCCGCCCGCGCCGGCCGATCATCGCTGCCGGGGAGGGGCGGCGCGGCGCACCTGGCGGCCCGGTGGGCGAAGTTCCAGATCCGCGTGAAGATCTCCCCCCGCGTCAGGTTGGAGCGCGTGCCGAGGGCGACCGCGGCCGTCACCCGCTCTTGCAGCACATCCATCGCCGGGTTCGAATGGCGCCACGGGTGGACCAGGGCGACCGGATCGAAGGACCCCACGACGGCTCGCGTTTCGGGCAAATCGAGGAGGCGCGAGCCGGCGGGGATGAGCAGGCGCAGGGCGTACTGGACCGCCGCCACCGCCGCCACCAAGTCGAGCTCGACGACGCAGGTCAGCAGATCGAGATACCCCGCGAGGGTGGTCCACGGGGTGAAGGGCACGAAGGTGGGCGCGAGCGACAGTCCCGCGGCCCGGCATACCTCCACTACCCGCAATAGATCGGCCCGGGTGTGGCCCTTGGCGAGACGAACGAGGACCGTATCCTCCGTCGACTCCATCGCCGTGGTGACGAACAGGCAGCCCGTCGCCTTGAGCAGGGCGAGGTGGTCGGCGTGGTCGAGGAGGTGGCTCACCTTGATGGTGGCGTCGTAGGTGAGATCCGGATGCTCTCGGTGCAGCGCCTCGATGATCGCGCAGGCGTGATGGACGGCGTTGAAGAAGTCCGGGTCGCCGAAGGTGATGTGCTGCGCCCCGGCGGCCACCTGCTGGCGGATGTCGCCGAGCACCACCTCCACCGGCACTACCCGGAACCGCCCGTCGTACACCGGCACCACCGGGCAGTGGCGGCAACGGTGTTTGCAACCGCGGCTCCCCTCGGTATAGCCGGCGACCCGCTGTTCCCCGTCAGGGAGAATCAGCCGGCTGTAGGCGTCCAGGGCCGGCAGGCCGCGGCGATCAGGAATGCGGAACCGGAGCCGTTCGGTGCTGATGAGCGGCACCTCCTCGGCAGGGGCGGCTACCCCCGTGGCCAGCGCCGTGACCAGGGCCGCGAGCCCGGCCTCGAACTCGCCGCCGAGGCAGGTGACCGCGCCCCCGAGGCCCTCCAGAAGCGGTGCGTTGAGTGGCGCGTACAGGCCGAAGAAACACAGGGGAACCGTGGGGCTGGCGGCCCGTATCCGCTCCGCCGCCCGCAGGGCGAGGCGGGTCGCGGTGTGCATCGGCAGGTGGAAGCAGACCAGGTCGGCGGCCGTGGCCTCCGCGACGCGCAAGGGAGAGCGGGAGAGGTCCTGGCACGCCACTGCGTGGCCGGCCTCGCCGAGCCATGCCGCCGCCGAAGCGATGTTGAATGGCTGGTGGCCGAGCTCGTAGGTGGCGATGAGCACGACACGCAGGGGCCGCGGAGATACGGAGCTGCTCACCGGGCCAGGGTATCCAGTCCGTGCCCACTGGGCCGCAGTTGCGGCCGCGCCGGCTCTGACCGATAGTCTTACACGGGGGACAGCCAATTTCTTGACTCACTCCCGCCGCAACTCTACGATGCGCCCCCTTTTCCGGCGCCCCAGGGTCCTCGATGGAGATCCCCCTGCACAACCTGCCGAAGGCAGGGCGTCGTTTTATCGAACAGTGGTCAACGATCGGAGTCACCGAGGCTAGCGGTGTGCGCGGTCTGCGCGCGGTAGAGGCCGATGTGGTCGCCACCGGAGACGCCCAGCGCCTCCACGTGACGGGCCAAGTGTCGGCCACGGTAGAGCTGATCTGTAGCCGTTGCCTGAAGGAGTTTGAACAACCCACCCGGACCGCGCTCGCCCTCACCTACGCCCTCACCCCCGAGACCCTGGACGAGGATCTCGACGTGGAGCGGCTGGTGGAGGGCAGGGTGGTGGATCCGCAACCGGAGATCATCGGCGCCATCTTGAGCGACCTCCCTTTCCAGACCGTCTGTAGTGAGGGGTGTCGCGGCCTCTGTCCCCAGTGTGGTGCCGACCTCAACCTGGGGCCGTGTGGCTGTCCCACCGACACCGGCTCTCCCTTTGCCGTGCTGAAAAACTTGCAGAGACCCCCGACCGGCGGCGGCGAGTGAGCCGCCACCCCCGGCGACCCCGAGGATCCGACCATGGCGGTACCCAAGCACAAGACCTCTCGCTCCCGTCGTAACCAACGCCGCGCCCACGACGGCCTGGCGCGTCCAGCGCTCTCCATCTGCCCCGAGTGCAAGGAGGTGAAGGCGCCGCACCACGTGTGTCCCCATTGCGGCCACTACCGGGCGAAACAGGTGGTGGAGGTCGAGGCGTTTTGATGATCGCCTGGGTGCTGGGCACCGCGCAGGGGCGTCGGCGTCTGGGCGACGCGTTCGCCCCCTCCCCCGCCGGTGGAGGGTAGGGGGTGGGTGCGCTAGGCAGGAGCACCACGGGCGTCTTGGCACCGAACCCGCAGCCAGCCACCGCCGGCCTCCCCCCGGCCCCCTCCCGGCGGGAGGGGGAGCCGTACCCGATCCCGTAACCCCATGGCCCGCGCGCGCATCATCGGTACCGGTAGTTACCTGCCCGCGCGGGTGCTGACCAATGTCGACCTGGAGCAGCGGGTCGATACCTCCGATGCGTGGATCGTCGAACGCACGGGGATCCGCGAGCGCCGCATCGCCGACCCCACCGAGCAGTGCTCCGACCTCGCCACCGCCGCGGGGCGCGCCGCCCTGACGGCGGCGGGGATCACGGGGCGAGACCTCGACCTGGTGCTGGTGGCCACTGCCACCCCGGACATGGCCTTCCCGTCCACCGCCTGCCTGGTCCAGCGGGCCCTGGGCTGCGGACCGGTCCCCGCCTTCGACCTCTCCGCCGCCTGCTCCGGGTTTGTCTACGCCCTGACGGTGGGGGACCAGTTCATTCGCGCCGGCAGTGCGCGCACCGTGCTGGTGATCGGAGCCGAGGTCTTGTCGCGCATCGTCGATTGGTCCGACCGTACCACCTGCGTGCTGTTCGGGGATGGCGCCGGGGCGGTCGTTCTTCAGGCCACCGAGGACGGTCGCGGCATCCTCTCCTCCCACCTCCACGCGGAAGGCGAGATGGCCGACCTGTTGATGGTCGCCGCGCCGGGCAAGCGCAACCCCGGCACCGGCGAGGTGTTCGCCCTGGAGGGGGAGCTGATCCGCATGCGCGGGAACGAGACCTTCCGCGTGGCCGTGCGCATGCTCGGCGAGGTGGTCGCCGAGGCCCTGGCGGCGAACGCCATGGTGCCGGAGGACCTCGACCTGCTCATCCCGCACCAGGCGAACATCCGCATCATCGAGGCGACCGCCAAGCGCCTGGGCATGTCCATGGACTCGGTGGTGGTGAACCTCGACCGCGTGGGCAACACCTCCGCCGCCTCCATCCCCATCGCCCTGGACGAGGCGGTGCGCAGCGGTCGCGTCCGCGCGGGGCAGAACATCCTGTTGGAGGCGTTCGGCGGCGGTCTCACCTGGGGCGCGGTGATGATGCGCTGGTAGCTTTCAGCGGTCAGCGTTCAGCTTTTAGCTGCCGGCGTTCAGCTTGATAGGATGTCGTTCTGTATTGCTGTTCCCTGTGGAGCCGGCGTCACTCCACCCAAGACGTGGTCGGCGTCAGCCGTCCGCTCAAGCTGAAAGCTGACCGCTAATCGCTAGCCACTATGAAAACCGCCTTCCTCTTCCCCGGCCAAGGCGCCCAAGCCGTCGGCATGGGGGCCGCGCTCGCCGAGCAGCACCCCGCCGCCCGGGAGACCTTCACCGAGGCGAACGACGCCCTCGGATTCGACCTCGCCAAGCTGTGCTACGACGGCCCGGAGCAGGACCTCGCCCTCACCCAGAACACCCAGCCGGCGATCCTCACCCACTCGATCGCCGCCCTGCGGGCCTTCGCGGCCGTCGGCGGGGATGTGGACCAGTGCGCGTTCGTCGCGGGTCACAGTCTGGGGGAGCTCACCGCCCTGGTGGCGGCGGGGGCACTCTCCTTCGCCGATGGCGTGCGTCTGGTTCACGCCCGGGGGCGTTTCATGAGCGAGGCCGTGGCGCCGGGGGAGGGGGCGATGGCGGCGATCATCGGCCTGGACCGCCTGGCCCTGGAGGCGGTGTGCGGCGCGGGCGAGGTGTGGCCGGCCAATTTCAACTCGCCGGAGCAGACGGTGATCGCCGGCCGCACGGCGGCGGTCGAGGCGGCGATGGCGGCGGCCCTGGCGGCGGGCGCTAAGAAAGCGATGCGCCTGGTGGTCTCCGGCCCGTTTCACACGCCGTTGATGGCGCCCGCCGGGGAGCGGCTCGCCGAGCTACTCGCGACGACGGCAATCCAGCCGCCCCGCTGCCCCCTGATCAACAACGCCGAGGCGGCCCCCCTGGTCGAGCCGGAGGCCATCCGCACCTCCCTGGTCCGACAGATCTCCTCCCCCCTCTTGTGGGTGGAGTCGGTACAGCGCCTTGTAGAGGAAGGGGTGACCCGCGGCTACGAGTTCGGCCCCGGCCGGGTGCTGGCCGGGTTGATCAAGCGCATCGACCGGGGTATGAGAGTCGTTTCGGTAAGCGACCCGACCTCGTTGGCGCAGGCGGTCGCCGGCTAACCACCGCCCCGTTCACAACCCATCACGGGAGTCCCATGTCTCTCCACGATCGTGTCGCGCTGGTCACCGGCGGCGCCCAGGGGATCGGCCGTGCCATCGCCGAGACCCTGGCCGCCGCCGGGGCCAAGGTGGTGGTGTCCGACATCAACGGCGAGGGCGCGGCCGCAGCCGCCGCCGCCATCGCCGCGGCCCACGGTGTGGAGACCACCGCGGTGGCCGGCAACGTGGCGAATGCCGGCGAGGTCGCGGCGATGGTGCGCGCGGCCACCGAGCAGCTCGGCAACCTGCACATCGTGGTAAACAACGCGGGCATCACCCGCGACGCCCTGTTGCTGCGCATGAAGGAGGGCGAGTGGGACGCGGTGCTGTCGGTCAATTTGAAGGGCGCCTTCCTGGTCACCCAGGCGGCGGTGCGGCCCATGGCCAAGGCGCGCTGGGGGCGGATCGTCAACATCGCCTCGATCGTCGGGGTGATGGGCAACATCGGCCAGGCGAACTACGTGGCGGCGAAGGCCGGGCTCATCGGCCTGACCAAGACCGTCGCCCGGGAATATGCGGGCCGGGGCATCACCGTGAACGCGGTGGCGCCGGGGTTCATCGCCACGGCGATGACCGAGGTGCTGTCCGACGACGTCAAGCAAAACCTCCTCTCCCAGATCCCCATGGGCACCCTCGGCAGCGCGGCGGACGTGGCCGCGGCCGTCGTTTTTCTGGCGAGCGAGGAAGCGCGTTACATCACCGGCCAGGTGCTGCACGTCAACGGCGGCATGTACATGTAGGGGGTAGGAGTCAGGAGGTAGAGATTAGGGGGTCGACGGCCGCGCGTGGTGGCCAACGGGTTGTTGCTAGTGTTGCGTTCTCGAAGTTCTAAGATTGAATTCACTTCCCAAACAAGAAGGTACAGAAAGGATTTACACCGGAAAACTGCTGGCCTTTGGAATCGCCTTACTTCGAGAACGCAACACTAGGAGCAGCCTGCGAGAAATGATCGTCGGCCCGGAGGGGCGACACCACATCCATATCTCTTGCCCCCTCACCCCCACCTCCTGCCGCAGTTGCATTGACCCCCTACGGGGCGCCATTTACCCTGCCGGCCCACATCGATCTGGACCCTCTTCGTACCCATCCCGCAGGAGAACCCCATGGAAGACAAGGTGAAGGCAATCATCGCGGAGCAGCTCGGCGTCGACATCGAGCAGGTCAAGCCGGACACCTCGTTCGTCGACGACCTGGGCGCCGACTCTCTGGACACGGTGGAGCTGGTCATGGCCCTCGAGGAGGAGTTCGGTATCGAGATCCCGGACGAAGAGGCGGAGAAGATCACCACGGTGCAGGACGCGATCGACTACGTCCTGGAGCACCAGCATCAGGAGTAACGTGCCCGGGTCCATGCGCCGCCGTGTCGCCATCACCGGCCTGGGGATCCTCTCCCCGGTCGGCCTCAACCTGCAGGAAAGCTGGGCCAACCTGCTCGCCGGCAGGAGTGGCATCACTACGGTCACGCGCTTCGACCCCGCCGGGTATCCGTCGCAGATTGCCGGGGAGGTGAAGGGGTTCGATCCGGACACGGTGTTCCCCAAGCGCGAGCAAAAGAAGGTCGATTTGTTCATTCAGTACGCCGTGGCGGCGGCGACCGAGGCGGTGGCCGATGCCGGCCTGACGGTGGATGGTGAAATCGCCGAACGGACCGGCGTGTGCGTCGGTTCTGGCATCGGTGGTCTGCCCACTATCGAACACTATGGCCACGTAGTCGCCACCGAGGGGCCGCGCAAGATCACCCCCTTCTTCATCCCGATGAGCATCATCAACCTAGCGGCCGGTCACATCTCCATCCGCTTCGGGGCCAAGGGGCCGAACCTGTCGCCGGTCACCGCTTGTGCCACGGGCACCCATGCGATCGGTGATGGCACGCGCCTGATCCAGTATGACGATGCGGACGTGATGATCTGCGGCGGCGCCGAGTCCCCCATCTGTGCCCTGGGACTGGGCGGCTTCGGGGCGATGAAGGCCCTCTCCACCCGCAACGAGGAGCCGCACCGTGCCAGCCGCCCGTTCGATGCGCAGCGCGACGGCTTCGTGATCGGCGAGGGGGCGGGGATCGTGGTGCTGGAGGAGATGGAGCGAGCCAAGGCGCGCGGCGCCCGGATCTATGCGGAGGTCGTGGGCTACGGCACCAGCGGCGACGGCTATCACATCACCGCCCCGGCGCCCGAGGGGGAGGGGGCGCAGCGCTGCATGCGCCTGACCCTGAAAGACGCGCGGCTAAACGCCGAGCAGGTCCAGTACATCAACGCCCACGGCACCTCCACGCCCGCCAACGACAAGAACGAGACCCTGGCCATCCGGGCGGTGTTCGGCGCCCAGGCTGACCACCTGGCGGTGAGCTCCACCAAGTCGATGACAGGCCACCTGCTGGGTGCCGCGGGAGGTATCGAGGGGGTGATCCTCGCCAAGGCGATCCATGAGCAGCAGGTGCCGCCGACCATCAACTACGAGCACCCGGACCCGGAGTGCGACCTCGATTACGTTCCCAACGAGGCGCGGAACGTGGCGATCGATGTGGGCATGAGCAACTCCTTCGGGTTTGGCGGCACGAATGCCTGCCTCGCCTTCCGCCGGGTCTAGCCCGCATTTCTCACCATGACTCCGCTGCGCCCGCGCAACTGCCCGCATCTCCTGGCCCACCTCGTCCGAGGTAGGAGCCGGTTGCACCGGCGACCCGCGCCATGGGCGCGGCAGGCCCTCTCGGGACTGGGGTACCGAGGGGATTCGGCTCCTACCAGGCGCCGACCAGGATCTACGGCCATGTGCACGGGCGCGCGACGATTCCTGGTCAGCAATGCGGGCTAAGGTCGGGTGGCGAGCGCCAATCGCGAGCTTGAAGCGCGGCTAGGGTACACCTTCCGCGATCCCGACCTGCTGATCCGTGCCCTCACCCATCGTTCATGGGTGCCGGAGGCGGGGCTGGCGGCAGGTGAGCAGAACGAGCGCCTCGAGTTCCTCGGCGACGCCGTGGTGCAGCTGGTGGTCTCCGACCTCCTCCTCGCCCAGCAGCCAGACGCCTCCGAGGGCGACCTCTCCCGTTACCGCAGCCATTTGGTATGCCAGAGAAGCCTCGCCGCGGTCGCTCGCCACCTCGGTCTCGGGGACCACCTACGTCTCGGCGTGGGCGAGGCGCGCAGCGGCGGCCGGGCCAAGGCATCGATCCTCTGCGCGGCGTATGAGGCGGTGATCGGCGCCATCTACCAGGAGGCCGGGTTGGCGGCGGCACAGGCCGTGGTCGAGAGCCACCTGGTCCCACACCTGCGGGCACCGCTGGCGCGCCGCCGTACGTGGGATCCCAAGACGGCGCTGCAAGAGATCAGCCAGGAGCGATGGCGGCTCTTGCCGCGCTACGAGTTGGTCGCGGCCACCGGTCCGGACCACGACCGCTGCTACAAGGTCGCCGTGTGGATCGGTGAGCGCCGTCTCGGGGAGGGTGAGGGGAGCAGCAAGAAGGCGGCCGAACAGGCGGCCGCGGGTGTCGCGTTAGACCGGATCAGCGACGCCGATCCTGAATGATGCTTAGCGACCCGAGAAGAGGGAGACCGCGCCCTCCAACGAGGCCTCCAAGTGCGCCTGCAAGCTCTGCAGCTCTTCGAAGGAAATCCCCAACGCGGCGCACGCGTCCCGGTCGGGCGTGGGCGAGTGTCCGAGGCGTTCGGCGAACGGCGCCTCCGTGATCGAGTCCGCCACCCTCAGGAGGATGACCAAGGCCGGGGTTTCCTCGCTCAAGGGGCTGTGGTGCAGGGCGATGTACTCCGCCGTCTCGCCCGGCAGGTTCCACGATTCGAGGACCCGCGCGCCGAGGGCACAGTGGTCGATGGTGAAGAGATCGCGTTCCACCGCCTCCTGGGGCTGGCCTGTTCGGAGACCTTCCATGAACTGGTCCCGATATTCCTTCACCAGCGGATCGAGGAGGAGCATGCCGATGTCGTGCAACAGGCCGAGGGTGAACGCCTCATCGTGTAGGGCGGGCATGTACCGCTCCGCCAGACGCTGGCAGGCGGTGGCGGTGGCCATCGCGTGTTGCGAGAAGACCGCGGCCGACATGCCGTAGCCGTGCAGGCCGGCACTGGTCATGTTGTTGACTTCCATGCCCAGCACCATGTTGCGAATGGTGCGCAGCCCCATCAGAGCGACCGCCTGGCGGACGTTGCGCACCTCGACGCGCAGCCCATAGAGGGGCGAGTTCACCCATTTCAACGCGAGGGCGGCGAGGGCCGGCTCGTGGGTAATGACATTCGAGATCTCCACCATGTCGGCCCGGTCCGGCGGCAGGCTGGTGAGCACCAATAGCCGCTGGGTGGCCGCGGGCAGGGGCGGTAACGACTCGACATGGGCGATGACGCTCTCGGCGTCGGTGACCGGTGCCATGGGTGGCGGTCTCCGTAGAGGTTGCGAACGACTGGCTCCCCCATAGATCGGCATTTGCCGTCTATGGTTAACGACGAGTCGCCAGTCTTGGTGCCGATTTCGGCGCCAACATCATGCCCGCACCACACTTACCGGAAGCGGGCAAGAAGCCGAACTTTCACCAACGCACGTCAGCACCTGCTGGTCGCCGTAGCGGCCGACAATGCGGGCGAGCGGCACGAGGGAATGACTTCACCTGTGGGTCACGCCTCGATGCCGTACATCTTCAGCTTGCGATAGAGGGTCGCGCGGCTGAGCTTGAGGCGATTGGCGGCGGTGGTGACGTTGCCGCCGGTGAGCTGCAAGGAGTGGCGGATGATGCGCTCCTCGATCACCTCGAAGGGCAGAATGTCCTCTTTGGGCAGGAGATCGACGATGCTTTCCATCGCCGAGGCCTTGGGCGGGGGTCCGCTGGTGAGCCCTTGCTGGAGGGACGGCAGGTCGTCGTAAGTCACCTGGGAGGTGGTGGCGAGCAGGGCGGCGCGTGCGATGATGTTTTCCAACTCGCGGACATTGCCCGGCCAGTCGTAGGCCATCAGCGCCTCCATAGCGCGATCGCTAAAGCCGTCGAGCTTCTTGTTGCAGTCTGCCGCGGAGTGCTCCAAGAAGTGGTGCGTCAGGAGCGGGATGTCGTCGCGCCGGTCGCGCAGGGCGGGGACCTCGATGGGAAACGCGGCGATGCGGTAGTAGAGATCCTCGCGAAACCGGCCTTCCTTGATCAGCTCGGTGAGATCCAGATTAGTCGCGGCCAGCACCCGGACGTTGACCGGGATGTTACCCCGGCCGCCGACTCGCTCCACCTCCCGCTGCTGTAGGACCCGGAGGATCTTGGCCTGCAACGCCAGGTCCATCTCGCCGATCTCGTCGAGGAAGATGGTACCGCCGTTGGCCTGTTCGAACTTGCCGATGCGCTGTGCCACGGCACCGGAAAACGAGCCCCGCTCGTGTCCGAACAGCTCGCTCTCCAGGAGATTCTCCGGGATCGCGGCGCAGTTCACCGTGATGAACGGTCCGTCCTTACGGCTGCCGCGGTAGTGGATGGCGCGGGCGATCAGCTCCTTGCCGGTGCCGCTCTCGCCGGTGATCAGCACGGTGATGTCCACCTCGAGCACCTTGGACAGCAGGTTGCACACGTGCTTGATGGGACGCGACTTGCCGATGATCGACTCGAACCGGTACTTGTCGGACAGCTCCGAGCGCAGGTGCTCCACCTGACGGGTGAGGTGCAGGGTCTGAATGGCGTTGCGGATAGTGATCTGCAGCCGGTCGACGTCGAACGGCTTGGACAGGAAGTCATGCGCCCCCTCCTTCATGCAGCTCACGGCGGTGTCGATCGTCGCCTTGGCGGTGAGCATGATGACCAGCACCGGCCGCTCGCTCGCCTTGATGCGCCGCAGGGCCTCCATGCCGTCCATCTCCGGCATCATGATGTCAAGTAGGACGACGTCAATCGGCTCCTTCTCCAGCAGCTCGAGCCCCTCGCGGCCGTTGCTGGCGGCAAGGACCTGATAGCCCGCCTTCTCCAGGTTGTGCTTGAGGAGCTTGACGATCAACGGCTCATCGTCGACGACCAGTATGCGTCCATCTTGATCCATATGCCTTCCTTATCCGGGATCCGATACCAGTGCCGGCAAGGTGAAACACACGCGCGTGCCGCCACCTTCCACCTCCTCGATCCACACGTGGCCGCCATGGGCGTGGACGATCTCTTGCACGATCGCCAGCCCCAGACCGGTACCCTGGGTAGCCGCGCCTTCACGCCGTATCTGGAAAAACCGCTCGAACACCTTGTGGCGCAGCTCCGGAGCGATACCCGGGCCGTGGTCGGTGACGGTCACCAGGACGATGTTCTCCTGAGGATGGGCCCGCACCACCACGTCCGAGCCCGCCGGGCTGAACTTCACGGCGTTGGCCAACAGGTTCACTAGCACTTGGCGCGTGCGGTCCTCGTCGACCAGCACCTGTGGTAGCGACGAGTCGAGGTCGAAGCGGATTTTGATCTGCTTGTCTTCCGCCTGCTTGGTCAGGCCGCTCGTGGAAATTTGCACCAATTGCCGTAAGTCGCACGGCTCCTGGTTCAGGGCGAGGCGCCCTTGCTCGACCTTCGAGAACTCCAGCAAGTTGTCGATCAGCCGCGTCAGGCGCGTCCCTTCGGAGACAATGATCTGCAAGAACTCCTCGCGGGTCGCGGAGTCCATCTCCGGGTCGCGGAGGATGGTCGAGGCGAAGCCGTTGATCGATACCAGCGGGGTGCGCAGCTCGTGGGAAACGTGGTAGACGAATTCATTCCGTGCCTTCTCCGCCTCCAGCAGGCGCGTGGTGTCTTGCAGGACCACCACGGTGCCGAGGAACTCGCCGTCCGGGTCGTCGATGGTGGCCAGGTTGAAGCGGATCGTGCGACCCTCGACCGTCGTGGTCTCGTCGAGACTGCGGCCCGCGCCCTCCACCGACAGGCGGCCGAGGCGGTTGGCCGCGACCTCGAGAATGGGACTCACGCTGGCCATGAGGTCACGCCCGAGGAGCTTGGTGGCCTCCTTTTGCAGAATGGTCTCGGCGGCGTTGTTGACCAGAATGATTTGCCGCTCCGCGTTGCACACCACCACCCCTTCCCCCATGGACCAGAGGATCGAGGAAAGCTTGTTGCGCTCGCGCTCCAGGGCACGGGTCGACTCGATGATGGTCCGGTTGGCCTCTCGCAGACGTTGATTGCGCTCCGCCAGGGTCCGCACCAGACGCTGGGTCTCCAACGAGATGGAGAGCTGATGGGCGATGGTGGTGAGCAGCTCGGTGTCGTCGTCACCGAAGGCCCCGGTGCCGACCCGGTCGCCCACGTGAATCAGGCCGACGGTACGGTCGCCGACGTTGATCGGCACCGCGATGAAGCTGCCGGTGCGCTCACCGACGGCGGCGTCGGAGGGGGAGAACCGCTCGTCGGTCGCAAGGTCGTGGACCATGACGGCGTCGCCCGACTCCACCACGTATCCGGAGATGCCGTGGCCGTCCAGCACCGGCGCCGTGGCGGTCGCCTCCGGCGGCAGCCCGCGCCCGGCCACCAGCACCATCTCGCCGTCGCCCCGCGGGTTATCGGCGCGCAGGAACATGGAGACCCGATCGGCCCGCAAGATCCGGGCGATGCGCTCCACCAGGGAGTTGAACAGGATCTCCGTGTCCTTTTCGCGGTTGATCAGCTCGCTCACCTCGCCGAGCAGGCGGAGCTGCTCAAGCTTCCCCTCCAGGGTGCGGTTGGATCGCTCCAGGCTCAGGTGGATACGGCTGATCTTGAGGTTGGTCTCGACCAGTCGCCGGATGTGGTCCGTCGGCTGGCTGGGCTCCAGCCCGAGGCCGGTGGCGGTCTCCTGCACCGCCGAGATCATCCCCATCAACACCTCTTCCAGCACCTGGGGAGAGATGCCCAGCAGGCGGCGGGCGGCACGCTCGATCTCGAACAGGTTGGTCCGCTCGCCGGCGGGCTCCGAGTAAAAGAGCTCAGCGAGGCGGTTGGCGATCAGCACGGCGGCGATTACCTTGGCGTGGGGGTGACCGTCGGGGGGGCCGGTATGGTGGTAACGCACCAGGTCGGGTAACGGCGCAGGGATCGACCAGGTCTCCAGGGCGCGGGCGCCCGCCTCCCCGTGATCGAAGCCGAATACCCGCATCTCGTTGCTGCACGCCTGCCGGCCATGGCGCTGAATGTAGATCTGGCCCAGGGTGACCGGATCGGCCTGAAAGAGGAGGCAGCGGCCGATGTCATGGACCAACCCACCCAGATAGGCCAGATCGGTATCGGGCTCGCCGAGCCACTCCAGGAGGCGCTGGGCGCCGATGGCGCAACCGTAGGCGTGGCGCCACTCGGTGAAGGCCGGCAGGCCGGTGTCGTTCTGGGATGACGGCAGGCGGGCGACGAGCGTGCCGTACTCACCCAAGACATCGGGAGAAAGTCGTTGCCAGTCGTGCGGCGACTTTGCCTGGACCGTATACAAGGCGGTGAGCAATAGCACCGCGTCGCACGGGACGAGATCGACGACGACCCCCGGATCGCCGCTGGCCACCCGCGCCAGACACAGACGCCGCAGGGGCTCGGCGATGGGCAGGCCCGCGATGGAGCGGACGGAAAATACCTTCGGCGTGGCGGTCATGGGGATGGCGGGGGCCGTCGGGCGATGCCGTGATGGGGTCCGTTGCCGGAACCGGCCCCCGCCTAATCGACTTCCGACTGTATCATATTGAGAAAACCGACCGTGAAGCGGGCAGCGCGCTCCCCTCGCACCCCAGCAAATACCGTTTCCAGGCTAGTCCGGCGCCGAACCCCCCGGCCCCATTGCACGCCACCACCCGATGGCAGGGCAGGACCACGGGCAACGGGTTGCACCCCAGGGCCTGTCCCACGGCTTGAGCCCCACGCGGTGCCCCGACTCGCGCGGCCAGCGCACCGTAGGTGGTCGTGGTGCCCGGTGGGATCGTCGGCAGCGCCAGCCACACCCGTCGCTGAAAAGGGGTGCCACGGGTGAGGCGGTAGGGGAGGGAGGGCAAGGCGGCGCACTCTCGGTGCAAGAACGCCTGTAACGTCAAGGCGATGTCCCGACATGGCGCGGGCAGCGCCGCGACCTCGGGCCCGTCCGCCGTTCCGAGGTGGATGGTCACGAGCCGGTCACCGAGGAAGCACAGTCGCACCGGCCCGGCCGGGGTCGTGAACGCACAGAATGTAGCACCCCGAGGCGGCGGTTGCCGGCCTGGGTCTTCGTTGTTACGGTCGTCCCCGTCCATAGGGCAACCTTGCCCCGCTGCCGGAGGCAATACCAGTACGCATCATGTCGATCCTCGCCGCCCTCAACCCGGTCCAACGTCAGGCGGTCGAGCATCGCGGCACGCCGCTGTTGATCCTGGCGGGCGCCGGCTCCGGCAAGACCCGCACCCTGACCCACCGCATCGCACATCTGCTCGCAACGGGTGATGCTCGGCCTCACCAGATCCTCACCGTCACCTTCACCAACAAGGCAGCGCGGGAGATGCGCGAGCGCATCGCCGCCCTCCTCGGCGGCGCCGTACCGCCCGGCCTATGGGCCCTCACCTTCCACGCCTTAGGCGTGCGCCTCCTGCGCGGTCATGCCGAGGCCCTAGGTTATCCATCACGGTTCGTCATCTACGACCAGCACGATCGTCTCACCCTGATCAAACAGCTGGGCAAGGAGATGCGGCTCAACGACCGGCTCTATCCACCGAGCAACCTGGCGTGGCGCATCAGCGAGCTGAAGAACCGCCTCCTGACGCCGGACGAGTACGGCGCCGAGTGCCACGACTTCGGGATCGAAGCGGTCACCCGGGACGTGTACGTGCGCTACCAGGGGCGGCTGCGTCAGGCGGGCGCGGTGGACTTCGACGACCTGCTGATGCTGCCGGTGCAGCTTTTCGCGGACCACCCACAGATCCGCGCCCAGTACCAGGAGCGGTTCGCTCATCTGCTGATCGACGAGTACCAGGACACCAACCACGCTCAATACCGGCTGGTACGCCTGCTGGAGGGTCGCAACGACAACCTGTGCGTGGTGGGCGACGACGACCAGTCGATCTACGGCTGGCGGGGGGCGGACCTGCGCAACATCCTCGACTTCGAGCGCGACCACCCGGGCTGCCTCACCCTCAAGCTGGAGCAGAACTACCGCTCGACGCCGCAGATCCTGGAGGCGGCCAACCACGTCATCCGCCACAACCTCGGGCGCAAGGGCAAGGCCCTGTGGACCGACCGTGCGGCGGGGGAGCTCCTCGCCTGTCAGAGCTGCATGGGAGAGGAGGCCGAGGCGGCCTACGTGGTCGGGGAGATCGTGCGCCGGCGGGGTGCGGGGCGTCCCCTCACCGACTGCGCCGTCCTCTACCGCACCCACGCCCAGAGCCGGGTGCTGGAGGCGGCTCTACGTACACGTGGCCTGCCGTACGTGATCTACGGCGGCCAGAAGTTCTACGAGCGCAAGGAAATCAAGGACTGCCTCGCCTACCTGAAGGTGTTGGAGAACCCGGCCGATGACCTCAGCTTCGAGCGCATCATCAACCTGCCGCCGCGGGGCATCGGCGCGAACCTCCTGCTGCATCTCCAGGCGGTGGCAACGCGCCGCCGCTGCTCCCTGTTCGACGCGGTCGGCACCGCCCTCGGCGATCCGGAGCTCGCCACCCGCCAGCGCAACGCCCTCGCCGATCTCGCCGCCCTGTGGGAAAGGCTGGGCGAGCTGCACCGCCGCCAGCCACTCCTGCCCGAGTTGTTTGCTGCGGTGCTCGCGGAGACCGGTCTGCTCGACTACCTGGCGCGCGACGAGTCGGTCGAGGCGGTCAGCCGGGGCGAGAACGTCCGGGAGCTCGCCACCGCCTTGCAGAACCTGGCGGTGGAGGACCCCACGGCGAGCCTCGCTACCTTCCTGGAGCAGGTGGCCCTGGTCACCGACCTCGACCAAGAGGTGGAGGCCCGCGACTACGTCACCCTCATGACCCTGCATTCGGCCAAGGGGCTGGAGTTCCCGGTGGTCTTCCTCACCGGCATGGAAGAGGGGATCTTCCCCCATCGCATGGCGATGGGCTCCGAGGACGAGATGGAGGAGGAACGCCGCCTCGCCTACGTGGGGATCACCCGCGCCAAGGAAGTGCTCTACCTCACCTTCGCGGCCCGGCGTCACATCCAGGGCGAGGTACAGTTCAACACGCCGTCACGCTTTCTCGGTGAGATCCCCGAACACCTGGTCGGTCGGCCGGCCGTTGCAGCTCTCGCCGAGCCGGACCGTGCCACCGTGGTGACCCACGTCACGGCGGCGGCCGACGACGGTCCCTTCCCCCTCGGCTCCCAGGTTCACCATCCGCGCTGGGGATCGGGCAAAGTGGTGCGGCGCGAGGGCCAGGGGGAGGACCTGAAGGTCTCGGTGCGTTTCACCTCCGTCGGGGTGAAACGCATGGTTGCCACCAAGGCGCCGTTACAGCCGCTGCGCTGACCTGTTGGACCGCCTGGGGCTGCCCCCCGGCCGTGCGTCATCAGACCATCGCCGGGCGGTTGCCGTTCATCCCCTGGAGATGGGCCTCCATCGCCACGATGCGGTTATCGAGAAGGGCGTCGAGGTCCTCCTCCGCCCGGTCGATGAGACGCCGCAGGCCGGCAAGCTGGTCGTACACGGAGCCGTCATCCGTGGGCAGGGGCTCTTCCAGGCGCGTGGCACGGGCCGCCGCCGAGAGCTTGGGTGCCGCACGGCGCAGCTCCTCCTCGGCCACCGCCAGGCGCGTGACGACATCGACATCCGGCTCCGCGAGAACGGCCTCCGGCGCCCCGTCTCCGAGGTGTTCGGCGAGCCGCGCGTTGTGGACCAGCTCCTCGCCGGCGAGGGCCACGAGCACCGCCTTGGCCCGCAGGTCGACGGAGGCCCTGGCCAGCTGCAAATAATTGTGCGCCGCCACACGCTCCACGCGCCGCGCGGATGCCAGGGCGTGGCCGCCGTCTTCGTCCTGAGGCATCTGGGGAAATGGGGTGAGATCGTCATCGAGCTCGTCGAGGTAGTTACGCACCACCTCGGCGGCCTCCGGCGCGAGCCCCCGGGCGGAGTACATCGCCGACTCCAGAATGGCGAGATGGCGGTGTTCCTCCGCCACCATCTCTTCATACACTCGGCGCGCGGTCGGATCGGTGCACTCGGCCAAGGCGGCACGGTAGAAGCGGATCCCGCGTTCCTCGATGCCGGAGGCGATGCTTAAGGCCTCCCACGCCGTAAACGGCGCCTGACGTAAGTCGGAAATCATAAATCCTCCAAAAACGAGCCCGTGCCCCGCAACCTTACCCAAGAAATTTAGCTTGGTTTTGCCGAACGGGCTACCGGTTAGGCACTCGCACCATCGTGCAGACGCAGGTCGATTTCCGCCAACGCCGCCTGCGCGCCGGCGACGATTGCGACGTCTGGCCGCAATATCCCGCCGGCGGTCGGGTCGGGATTGATGGTGATAACGCACGTTCTTCCGGCCTGGAGCCGCGCGGCGATCACGTCATTGGTGGGGACGGCGCCGGAGGAGCCGATGAGCAGCGCCACATCGACGGGCTGATGCACAAATGCCTGCCAGCACAGGTCCTGTTCGCGGTGGCCGACGTAGTCGGCATCGCCGAACATCAGGATGTGGGGCCGCGCCACGCCGCCGCAATTCGGGCAGGTGGGAAAACGCGACGCCTCCATCGTCCCCCCATCGAGGTCGCACAGGGGGACCTGCTCATCGGGCCAGAACCGCGGTGAGCACGGCCGCAGGCATTGTAGCCGCCAGAGCGAGCCATGGACCTCCCGCACCCGCCCCGCCGATGCGCCGGCGCGCAGATGGTAGCCGTCGGTGTTGGTGGTGTGGATGAAGCTGTCCGGAAGGCATGACGCCATCCACCGGTGAATCACGTCGTACCCCGAGTGCGGCGCGTTAGCGGCGGCATTGCGCCGGCGCCACTCGTAGAACGCCCAGGCGTGGGGTAGACAGGTGCGAAACGCCCACGGGCTGGCGAGGTCCTGGGCCTCTAGCCCCTTGGTGGCGAAGGGCGGGAAGCGGCGCCAGTAGCCGTCACGATCGCGAAAGGTAGGGATGCCCGACTCCGCGCTCATGCCAGCGCTGGTGAGGAAAACCACCCGTTGCGTCCCGGCCAGCAGGGCGGCGGCCTCGTCTGTGCCAGCGATCGCCATGATCAGTTCGAACCTCCGTCCCCGGGTAATCGTTGTCAGTCCTTGCGGGGTGCGGACACAATCGCCGCGGTGGAAGAAATGCGGGCCAGCGCATGGTAGCCTCCGTTACAAGCCGTGTCAGCGATGCGCTGCTCGGTAGGACGGATGGTCTTTCCGACGAGGACGGCGGTGCCGAAACGCGAAGAGCTCCTCAACGCCCTCGCGACCCTGGAACGGGTGGGACGACTTGCCGCCAGCGGCGGTAAGCCGCGCGCCGCGTTACGGGAGATCGTCGCCATGGTGGCGGAGCAGATGGAAACCCCCCTCTGCTCTCTCTATCTTCTGGAGCCCGCCACCGGCGACCTGGTCTTGGCGGCGAGCACCGGCCTGCGCTTCGACCCGGACCAGCCGCCGCGGCTCGCGCGTCATGAGGGGTTGGTCGGACTGATCGTCGACCAGGGGAGCCCGGTGGCGGTGCGCGAGGCGAGCCACCATCCACGGTTCAAGTACCTGCCGGAGACCGGGGAAGAGCGCTTCGTATCGTTTCTCGGCGTGCCAGTATCACGCGGCACCCGCACCGTCGGTTGTCTGGTGGTCCAGACCGAGGAGCCGCGCGACTTCCATGAGCCGGAGATCCACCTTCTCCAGACTGTGGCCCACCAAGTGGCGGCCCTGGTGGATACCATCTTGCACACCGCGCCCGCCATCGAGGCCCTCTTGCACGGCGGCGTCGATGGGCAGCTTCTGGTAGGTACCGCCGCTTCGACCGGTGTCGCCATCGGCCGGGCCGCCGTTGAGGCGGGGTTGCTGCCGCTGCACGCGTACCAGGCGAGCGGCGAGACGGTGGTGGAGCAGACGCGCCTCGACGTGGCTCTGGGCAACGCGCGCAGCGGGTTGGACGAGGTCGTCGAACAACTCCGGCGCGAGGTCGGCGAGCAAGAGGCGGCCCTGCTCGACATGCAGCGGCTGCTGCTCGCCGACGGTGGCAGCTTCGTCGCGGCGATCGAGGCCCGAGTCACCAGCGGGCAAAACGCCTACGGGGCGATCCGCCAGGTTGCCCTGCGTCACTACCACGCCTTCGAGCGGCTCGCCGATCCGTACATACGGCAGCGTGGCGCGGATGTCCTGGAGGTCGGCGCGCGGCTGCTCGATGCATTATGTAAGGGCGACCCGGGGGCGGTGATCGTGCCGCGTGACCGGGCGATCCTCGTGGCCGGGCAGGTCCGCGTCACCGACGTCCTGTCCGCGGCCGACCAGGGGGTGCGGGGCTTCGTCCAAGGGGCCAATACCCCGGACTCTCACGCGGTGCTCCTGGCCCGCGCCTTCGCTCTGCCGATGGTGACCGGTGTCGACCTCGCGGTGATCGCCGAAGGCGATCGGCTCATCGTCGACGGTGCCACGGGTACCGTCCACATCAACTCCACGGCCGACATCGAGGAGATCTATCAGCAGCACACCCAGGCGCTCGATGAACAGTGGCATCCACCGTGCAGCGCCGGTGAGCTGCCGATCCGTCTCCTGGCCAACATCTCCGTCGAGCGCGACCTCGAGGCGGCCACCGCCCACGGGGCGCCGGGTATCGGTCTCTACCGCACCGAGTACGCCTTCCTCATCGGCCGGGATGGATTGGGACGGGAAGAGGAGCAGTATCGTATCTACAGCGATGCCGTGCGCCGCTTTCCTCACTACCCCACCACCCTCCGCACCCTCGATCTGGGGGGCGACAAGCCATTCCTGCGTCTGTTGCCGGTGGCCGAGACCAACCCCCTCCTTGGACTGCGCGCAGTGCGCCTCTCCCTGCACCAGCCACAGGTGCTGCGCACCCAGCTACGGGCCATGCTGCGGGCCGCAGCGATTGGACCGGTACGCATCCTTTTTCCCATGGTCACCACGGTGGCGGAGCTCGACCAGCTGTGTGCGGAGGTGGAGGAGTGCCGCCGCGCCCTAGTGGCAGAGGGCGCGGCATGCGGCACGGCCGTGCCGCTCGGGGTGATGGTGGAGGTGCCCGCCGTGGCGCGGGCGGGCGGTGCCCTGTTCGCCAAGGCCGACTTCGTGTCGATCGGCTCCAACGACCTGGCGCAGTACACCCTGGCGGTGGACCGACAGTCGACCACCGTCGCCGGGCTCTACCAACCGCTGCACCCTGCGGTCCTGCACCTGATTCGCGACACGGTGGAGGCGGCGCACGCCCTCGGCAAGCCGGTAAGCCTGTGCGGCGAGCTCGCCGCCTCGCCGGTGGCGCTGCCCGCCCTCCTGGCCATAGGGCTGGATGAGATCTCCGTCGCTCCCACGGCGATCCCGGTGGTGTGGCGCACCCTCGCGCGGCTCTCTCCAGAGGCGTGCCGGCCGCTGCTCGACGACCTCCTCGCGTGTCCCACGGAGGACGCGGTGGTTGCCCTGTTGCACGATGCGTTTCCCGCTCTTACCGGGGACGGTTGACCGATCTCGCACGCTTGGTAGAAGGCGACTATGCGGGTTCCCGATCGTCCCGCTGGCCACGTGCCCCGTCGCGTGGGCGCGTGCCCACCCAGTTTAACCAGTGGGTAGGGGCGTCGCCTCCAGGGTACGCAGGAGGTCGACGGCCAGCTCCGCCATTCCGGCGTCGTCCAGCCCGAGGGCCTGCCACGCAGCGGCCTCGATTCCCGCAAGCGGGCCCTCCTCTCCGATCCCCGTGACGCTGGCGTGGGCGAGGCGATCGGCGATGTGCACCACACACGCCAGCGGTTCGTCGACCGCCTCTAGGGGCGTGTGGTGGTAGTACACCGCCTGGGTCAGGCTCTCGGGGATCTCCCACCGCTCGCATACCTGGCCGCCGGCCGCCGCGTGGTCGATGCCCAGGACCGCGCGCTCGGCGGTACACCACGGCGCGCCGGCCGCGACCTGGGTCACCACCGCCCGTTCCACGTCCAGGCCGAGATGGGAGAAGGCCAGCCTGCCGATGTCGTGGATCAGGCCAGCGGTAAACGCGGTGGCCGCTTCGAGGTGCTCCCCCACGGCCTGCAGGAACCAGCGGCCGAGGTGGGCGGCGATCAAGGCGTGGTTGGCGGCACCGTCCAGCCAGCCCCCCGGCAGCCCTGGCCGTTGGGTCATCACGGACTGAAAATAGCTCGCCAGGGCGATCCCCTGGACCGTGTCCATTCCCAGCAGGACCACGGCCTGGTGGATGGAAGTCACCACCACCGGCAGGCTATAGAAGGCCGAGTTGCACGCTCGCAGGCTCTGGGCGGCGAGGCTCGGGTCGCGACACACCAACTCCACCACGTCGTGGATCTCGCCGTCCGGGTCATGGAGGATGGCGAACAAGGACTGGATGTGGCCGGGTAGCATGGGGATATGGTCGAGGGCGCGGGCGACGGCGGGATCCATGGGTGCTCCTTCGGTAGGCTTGGGTAGCTTTTCGGCGCGGGACCGCGGTGCTCAAACTGGCCGGTATGCGGCCGATCGAGTAGCCTAGGGGATTCATTGCTGGGCGGTGCCGTAGCGGCTCCCCTTCGATTCCATCCATGGACCCCACCGCCAACCGCTGTTGCCGCGCCCTGATGTTTCAGGGGACGGCATCGAACGTGGGCAAGAGTGTCCTCGCGACGGCCTTTTGCGCGATCTTCCGTGAAGCAGGCCAACGGGTCGCACCGTTCAAGGCGCAGAATTGGACCCTCAACCCCTTTATCACCCAGTCGGGCAGCGAGATCGGTTGGTCCCAGGCGGTGCAGGCCGAGGCGTGTGGGGTGGAGCCCAACACCCACATGAATCCGCTGCTGTTGAAACCGGTGGAGGGCAACCGGCTGGAGCTGCTCATTCAGGGCGACCGGGCCGGGGTTCTGACCCTCGCCGAGTTTCGCCGCTTGAAGTCGCGCATCGAGGCGGCGGTGGGGGAGTCGTATCGATTTCTCGCCCGCGAGTACGACGTGGTGGTGATCGAAGGGGCCGGTACCCCAACCGACGTGGAGCTACGCGAGGTGCAGCTCGCCAATGGTGGGGTCGCGGAGATCGCCGACGCGCCGGTGGTGTTGGTCGGCGACAGCTCCAAGGGAGGGGTCTTCGCCGCCCTATACGGCACCCTGGAGCTACTGCCCGCGGAGCAACGGCGTCGGGTGCGCGGGATCTTGATCAACAAGTTCGAGGGTGACCGTACCGACGGTGCGACCCTCAAGGCGCGGATCGAGGAGCGCTGCGGCGTGCCGGTTTTGGGGCTGGTGCCGCGGCTGGCCAACGTCCACCTCCCGCATGAGGGGCGGGTCGTGATCGACCCGGCACCGGCTCCACGGCCTCCGCCCATGACCCTGCGCATCGGCGTCGTCGAGTTCCCCTATCAGAGTGACGACCGTGATGCCGACCCCCTGGCCAACGAGCCTGAGGTCATCTTGGTGCCGGTCACAGCGGGTACCGCGCTCGACGATCTCCACGCGCTGATCTTGCCCGGCTCGGACAACACCCTGGCCGACCTCCAATACCTCAACCAAACCCACATGGCGCGCCAGATCCGCGCCTTTCGCGCTGCCGGTGGCACCGTGGTCGGCATCGGCGGCGGGCTGCAGATGCTCGGTAAGGTGGTGCTCGACCCCCTCGGCCGCGAGTCGAGCCTCGGGGAGGTGGAGGGCCTGGGGTTGCTGCCCATCGCGTCCTTGCTCGGCCACAATCGGGAAAGCCACGCGGTCGAGGCATTGTGCCTGGACCATATCTCCGACCTCTGCGGCAAGAGCGTCAGCGGCTATGAGCACCACCTGGGGCGGACCCTCATGGAGGAGGAGATCCAGCCGTTTGCCACCATCGTGCGTCGCGACGGGCAGCTCCTCGACCACCCGGACGGGGCGATCTCCCGGGACCGCCGGGTGTGGGGCACCTACATCCACGGTCTGTTCGACAACCCGTCGTTCCGTCGCTGCTTTCTCGGCCACTTGCGGGTTGCGGCCGGGGAGACCCGGGTCGAGGACGACGATCCGCGCGCGCGCCGTGAGGCGACCATCGCACGCATCGTGCAGGTGGTGCGTGACCACGTCGACGTGGCCACCATCCTCAACCTCATGGGATAGTGAGCGGCGACCCGCGATTCAGTCCTGGGCCTTCGGTTGGCAGGACGTGGAGAAGTAAGCGCCACGTCGCTTGACCGCTCTCCGGCGCCGTTGCTAAGAAACACCACTTTGCACCGGTGCCGGGGTGGCGCCGGGCTTGATTTGATCGGAGCCTACCTTGTCCCATCCGCTGCTCAACAGCCCCTGTCGCGGATTCGTCGCCCCCACCCTGGGGCCGTCGGAGCGGGCCCTGTTGGAGGAGACCGCCCGCCTCTGCCGCGGCGACATCCTGGCCATGACGGCAGTGGCCGGCTCCGGACACCCGGGTGGCTCGCTCTCCTCGTTGGAGATCTTCCTTCTTCTCTGGGGGTTGGCCCACACCTACCCGGAAAATCCACACGAACCGACCCGGGACCGGATCGTGGTGAGCCATGGGCACACCGCCCCGGGGGTCTACAGCGTCCTCGGTCGCTACGGCTTCTTCGATCCCCAGCAGGCCGTCCTCCATTTCCGCCGGACCGGCAGCCCCTTCGAGGGTCACATCGAGCGCCGGGTCCCCGGGGTCGAGTGGGGCACCGGTAACCTCGGCCAGGGGTTGTCCGTCGGCTGCGGCATGGCCCTGGGTGGCCGGCTCAACGGGGAGGGGGGTCACGTCTACGTGGTAATGGGGGACGGTGAGCAGCAGAAGGGACAGGTTGCCGAGGCGCGGCGCTTCACCCGCAAGTATGAGCTGGTGAACGTCACCGCCTTCGTCGACGTCAACGGCCTGCAGATCGGGGGCAAGACAGCGGTCGTGATGCCCCAGGACATCAAGGCGGAGTATCTGGCGGACGGCTGGCAGGTGGTGGAGGTCGACGGCCACGACCTCGCCGCCCTGTACGACGCGACCCGCACCGCAGTCACCGAGCGCCAGCGCCCGACCGTCATCCTTGCCAATACGATGATGGGCCGTGGCATCCCCGCTATCGAGGGGCAGGCAAAATACCACGGGCAGGCGGTGGAGGACGACCTGTGCGAGGCGGCGTTCCGTGACCAGGGGCTCAGCATCTCCCTCGACGACCTGCGCCGGCGCCGCCGGGAAGAGGCGATCGCCTTTCACGGGGTGGAGCCGCCACCGATGGAGCTGACGATCGACCCCGGCACGCCGCGCAGCTACGCGGCGGACCAGCGGCTCGACAACCGCTCCGCCTGGGGCAACGCCCTCGCGGATCTCGCCGACATCAACGCCGACCATGTGCCGATGGCGGTGTTCGACTGCGACCTCGAAGGGTCGGTGAAGACCGGCGCCTTTCACAAAAAGCTGCCCAACCAGTTCTTCGAGAGCGGCATCCAAGAACACCACACCGCCGCGGCTGCCGGGGCCTTGTCGGCCACCGGTGTGCTGACCTTCTTCGCCGATTTCGGCGTCTTCGGGGTGTGCGAGACCTACAACCAGCACCGCCTCACGGACATCAACGGTGGCCAACTGAAGCTGGTGTGTACCCACATCGGCCTCGACGTCGGGGAAGACGGCAAGACCCACCAGTGCATCGACTATCTAGGGCTGCTGCACTCCCTGCACGGTTTCCGCACGATCGTTCCGGCCGATCCGAACCAGACCGATCGTGCCACGCGCTACATGGCGACCCAGCCCGGCAACCTCTTCCTCGGCATGGGGCGCTCCAAGATGGCGCCGATCCTCGCCGCCGACGGCACCCCATTCTTTGCCGGCGATTACCGGTTCGAATATGGCAGAGCGGATGTGCTGCGCGAGGGGAGCGACTGTGCGGTAATCGCCATGGGGGCGGTGGTGGGAGCGGCGGTTGCCGCGCACGGCCTCCTCGCGGACGCCGGGATCCGTGCGCGCATCGTGAATATGGCCTGTCCACGGGATGTCGACCGTGCAGTGCTGCGGGCGGCTTCCACCACCGGCCTGATCGTCACCTGCGAGGACCACAACCCGGCGACGGGTCTCGGTGGCAGTGTGGCGAACGCATTGCTCGATGACGGGCTCTCCTGCCGGCTGGTCCGCCTCGGGGTTACCGGTTACAGCAGCTCGGGCCCACCGGCGGAACTCTATGCGGCGCAGGGGCTGGATGCCTCGGGGATTGCAGCGGCCGTACAGGAGGCCCTGCGCTGATAGCTTGTGAATAATCGCGCAGAGACGCTCGGAGTGATCTCCGGAAAATCAACCGTTTTGGAACGACCGCTGCGAGCCCTGCGCCTTGGCACGAAAATAACTCGCAACCTGTGAGCAGGCGGCGATGCGCTCCGCGTTGCTCGCGGGCCCCGCCGCGGTACCCCAGCCTCGGTGCAGGTGCCGGCGTCGCTGCGATTCGCCGGAAAGTCGGTGCCACCGGGTGGCATGTGGTCGACCCCTGATGGCATTCGGGCGACACCCAATTTTATTGCTGGCCAACGGATCTGGTCGTCTGTAAAGTGACTAGACTAACCAGTCGGTTTTATCCACAGCTTGTCCCCAATGTCGACCCACAGAGGCCACGAAACACGGGAGCGGATCGTTCGTTCCGCCGCCGAGCTGTTCCACCTGCACGGCTACTACCACACGAGCGTAGAGGACATCCTGCGGGAGTCGGGGGCGAAGAAGGGCAACTTTTACTTTCACTTCAAGACCAAGGAGGAGGTCGGTTACGCGGTCTTGGAGTGGTTTGCCAGGGAGTTCGGCGAGCTCTTCACCACCACCACGGGCGAGAAGTCGACCCTGCGTGAGCAGATCCACGCCTTCTTCGGCGCCATGGAGGAGTACCAGCTCCGCCACGACTGTCAGGGCGGTTGCCCGTTCGGCAACTTCGCCCTGGAGATGGGGGACAACCACCGCGGGTTCGCCGAACACGTGGATACCGTGTTCCGTTTTTTTGAGTCGGGGATCACCCGACTCGTCGAGGCGGCCAAAGAGCGCGGTGAGATCCGAGCCGAGGTGGACAGCCGCAAGACCGCCCAGTTCATCCTGTCCGCCTTCGAAGGGGCGACACTGCTTACCAAGGTCCGCAAGGAGATCGGCGTTTTTCGCAATTGCCTGGAGAACGTCGACGTATTTCTGCGCTCTCTTCAAACCACCCCGGAGGGCGTGACCGCCTGAGGGGCATATTCACCCTCCCGATAGGAGACGTTATGATGGAAACCGATCAAGTGCTCGATTGCAGCGGTCTCAACTGCCCCCTGCCGGTCCTCAAGACCAAGAAGGCCGTCGACGCCATGAACCCCGGCCAGACGTTGAAGATGATCTCCACGGATCCCGGTTCCCAGAACGACATCAATGCATGGTGCAAGCGCACCGGCAATGAATTGCTGGAGACCGCCACGGAAGACGGCAAGTTCACATTCACCATCAAGAAGAGCTGATCGGATCCCGGGCGGTTGCCCAGGTCTGTTCCGCGAAGGAGACACTCCATGAGCACCAAGATGACGATCATCGCCACCAAGGGCACCCTCGACTGGGCCTATCCGCCCTTTATTCTCGGCTCCACCGCCGCGGCTCTCGACTACGACGTCACGATCTTCTTTACCTTCTACGGCCTCGCTCTGCTGAAGAAGGACATCACCGCCAAGGTCAGCCCCCTCGGCAATCCTGCAATGCCGATGAAGATGCCGATGGGCCCCAAGTGGTTCCGCAACATCGAGTGGAACATTCCCAACTTCGTGCAATCTCTCGTACCGGGCTTCGAGACGGTAGCCACCGGTCTGATGAAGAAGACCATCTCCAACGTCGGCGTCGCCTCCGTCGAGGAGCTACGCGAGCTGTGTATCGAGAGCGGCGTGCGGATGATGGCGTGCCAAATGACCGTTGATTTGTTCGGCTACGACCACGGCGCCTTCATCGACGGCCTCGAGTATGTCGGCGCCGCCAGTTACCTCGACATCGCCAGCGAGGCACAGATCAACCTCTTCATCTGAAAACGCGCGGTTGTGTTCAGCCGCTCGGTGTAAACGGGGCCCCCGGCGCTTGGCCGGTGGCCCCTTTTTCATTGCTCCCCGGCTGGGTCCTGGGTGCTCGCTGGCCGCCCGTGCCAGCGGGGCACCAAATCGTGGCGGACGCCCAGGTGATCGAGAACCCGCGCCACCGCACCGTCCACCACGTCAGCGACGCTCTGCGGGTGAGTATAGAAGGCCGGAATGGGCGGGATGATTCGCACCCCGAGACGGGCGAGGCGCAGCATGTTTTCTAGGTGGATGGCGGAGAAGGGCGTCTCGCGCGGCACCATGATCAGGCGCCGGCCCTCCTTCACCGTGCAGTCGGCGGCGCGCAGGATCAGGTTGTCTGCGAGGCCGTGGGCGACTGCGGCGAGGGTGTTCATCGAGCACGGGCTGATTACCATGCCGTCCCAGCGCACCGAGCCGGAGGCGATCGGGGCGTAGCCGTCGCTGTTCAAGTAGCAAGTGACGGCACCGGCCGGCGCGTGGCAATGGGCCGCGAGGGTCGCCGCGCGCTCCGTTTCTCCTCCGGTCAAGTGGACGCCCACCTCGTCGGCGAGGATGCCGCGCGCCGCATTGCTGACCACACACTCGACCTCGTGACCGACGCCGACGAGCGCCTCGATCAGGCGCACCCCGTAGATCGCGCCCGAGGCGCCCGTGATCGCGATGATAAATCGGCCCACCGCACTCTCCCGTGGTTGCTGCACCATGCAGTATTCAACGTGCCTGGGGCATCAGGCAAAGAGCGACCCGAGGTCCCTCCCTCCCCTCCATACCTGTAGGCGCCGGCGCCTCCTCCCCAGAGGCCAACGGCCTCATCCTCGCCTATCCCAGGGAGACGAGTCGTAGTAGCGTGCAACGGGAGCAGGGGGGAGCCTGCGATGGGACATCGACCGTGATCCTCCTGACCGGTGCCAGCGGGTATGTCGGTCGCCACCTGGCGGCCGAACTGCGCAGCCGTGGTTTGGCGGTCCGCGGCTTGGTGCGCAATCCGCGCCGCGCCGAGCCCCTGCGGCGTCTCGACGTAGAGGTCGCCACCGGTGACGTGCTCCGCCCCGCGTCCCTCGGCCTGGCCTGCGATGGTATCGACACCGTCGTGCACCTGGTCGGCCTGCTGCGCGAGGGATGGCGCGACACATTTCAGCGCGTGGTGGTCGAGGGCAGCCGCAACGTGATCATGGCCTGCCAGGCGCGCGGGGTGACGCGCCTCGTCTACGTCTCCGCCTTGGGAGCGGCCATGGACTCGCCGAGCCGCTACTTCGCGACGAAGGCGACGGTCGAGGGATTGGTGCGGGACTCTGGCCTCACCTACCAGATCTGGCGTCCCTCGCTGATGCTCGGCCGGGGAGAAAAGCTCACCGACGACCTCTCCCGCTTGCTGCGCCGCTCTCCGGTCATGCCGGTATTGCGCCTCCCCGAAGAGGGCCGTATGCAGCCGTTGATGGTGACCGACGCGGTAGAGATCATGGCCGACCTGCTTTCGGCAGACGGCGCGTGGGGACACACCTTCGCCATCGCCGGTCGGGAGCAGCTCACCCTCGCGGAGATCACGGACAAGATCGCCGCCGCCTTGGGCCGCCGGCCCATGCACCTCCCCGTGTCCGGCCGTTCCGTACAGCTCGCCGCCCGCCTCCTGGAGCCGGTCTCGCCCTTGCTGCCAGTGAGCGCCGACCAGCTCCGCATGCTCGCCACCGACGGGACCACCACGGATACCCATTACACCCAGTACAGCCGCGTCGTGCCGCGCCCCGTGGCCGACGGGCTGGCGGAAGTCTTGCGCAACACGAAATGAGCCAGCGTACCTTCGCCATCGGTGACATCCACGGCTGTCTCCTCCATCTGGAGCGCCTGCTGGGCACCATCGATTACGCTCCATCGACCCATCGTCTGATCTTCCTCGGGGACTACGTCGATCGCGGCCCGGACTCCGCGGGCGTGATCGATCGCATCCTCGAACTCAAGGAGGCGAACCCGGAGATCGTTACCCTGATGGGCAACCACGAGCGGATGTTTCTCGACTTCCTCGACGGGGTTCACACCAAGCCATTCCTCTACAACGGCGGCCGGCAGACCCTGAGCAGCTACCAGCGGCGCGAAGGGACGTGGCAGAAGATTGCCGGCCGCGCCACCATCCCCGACCACCACGTCGCCTTTCTCCGCAGCCTCCCTCTGATCCACACCACCCCCACGCACATCTTCGTCCACGCCGGGCTCCGCCCCGGCGTGCCGCTCGACGAGCAGTCGGAGGACGACCTGCTGTGGATCCGCGAGGCGTTCTTCACCGCCCCGCACACCCGCAGTCGCACCATCGTGTTCGGCCACAGTCCGATGGTCGAGCCGTTTCACCACGACGGCATGGTGGGGATCGATACCGGCGCGTGCTACAACGGGCCGCTCACCGCCTACGAGGTGGACACCGACCAGTTCGTGTCGGTGGTGCCGTAGGTCACGCCCGATCCCTGCGCAGCCCCGATCCACACCTCGCTGGTTAGGCGCATGTTACGACGCCGCGCCCAGCTCTGCCGCGGAGAGGCGTCCGCGACGTAGCACGCGCACCACACCGTTGCGTACCTGGACGACGGTGGATGGTAGGCCACCTCCTGCTGGCTCGTCGCCGAGGACCCACACGTCGGGTGACCGCCATTCGGACCCGCGGTCGCGCACCGCCGTGACCGGAGGCGCACCGCTGCGGTTCGCGGAAGTCGCGGTGATCGCTCCGCCGCAGGCGGCCGCCAGGGCACGAGCCACGGGATGCCCCGGCACGCGCACCGCCACCCTCCCGCCGGGATAGAGGCCGGCGAGGGGGCTGATCGGGGTCAGGGGCAGGACCAGGCTCAAGGGACCGGGCCAGAACCGCGCCGCAAGGCCCCTCTCGATGGCACTCATGTCGATCCCGAGCTCGGCCAAGTCATCGATCGCCGCGACGATCACCCCGAACGGTTTGTTGGCCGGCCTCGCCTTGAGGCTGCGCAGCCGAGCGACGGCCTCCGACAGGGTCGCCAACACCCCGGCAGCGAGAAAGCTGCCGGTGGGGTAGATGACCACTCCGCCCCGTCTCAGGTGGGCGACCGCCTCGGCGATCTCAGCATCCGCGACCATGCCACCATTCTCTCGCCAGTGCGGCGGTCACAGAAAAGGCCCGCCGCTCGACGAGCGACAGGCCTCTTCACGGATGGCCGTACGGCGGCGAGCTACATCATGTCGCCCATGCCACCCATACCGCCCATGCCCGCGGCCGCGCCATGCTTGTCCTTGGGCTCCGGCTTGTCGGTGATCATCGCCTCGGTGGTCAACAGCAGGCCGGCCACGGAGGCCGCATTCTGCAACGCGGTACGCGTCACCTTGGTGGGGTCGATGATTCCCGCCTTGATCATGTCCTCGTACTGGCCGGTAGCGGCATTGAAGCCCAGGGCGCCCTTCTTGGACATCACCTCGCGCACCGCGACCGAGCCCTCCTCGCCGGCGTTTTCGGCGATCTGCCGCAGGGGCTCTTCCAGGGCGCGGCGCACGATGTTGACCCCGACCTGGCGGTCGTCCGCGAAGTTCAGCTTGTCCAGGGTGGGGCGGCAGCGCAGGAAGGCGACGCCGCCGCCGGGGACGATTCCCTCCTCGACCGCCGCGCGAGTGGCGTGCAGGGCGTCTTCCACGCGCGCCTTCTTCTCCTTCATCTCGGTCTCGGTGGCGGCGCCGATATTGATCACCGCCACACCACCGACCAGCTTGGCGAGGCGCTCCTGGAGCTTCTCCCGGTCGTAGTCGGAGGTGGTGGTGTCGATCTGGGCGCGGATCTGGCCGACCCGCGCCTTGATGTCGGCGGCCGTGCCCGCGCCATCCACGATGGTGGTGTTGTCCTTGTCGATCTTCACCGTCTTGGCACGGCCGAGCTGATCGATGGAGCAGTTCTCCAGGGTGAAGCCGGTCTCCTCCGAAATCACGGTGCCGCCGGTGAGGATCGCGATGTCCTGGAGCATCGCCTTGCGCCGGTCACCGAAGCCCGGCGCCTTGACGGCGCAGACGTTCAGGGTGCCGCGCAGCTTGTTCACCACCAGGGTGGCAAGGGCCTCGCCCTCCACATCCTCGGCGACGATCAACATCGGTCGGGCGAGCTTGGCGACCTGCTCGAGCAGCGGCAGGAGGTCCTTCATCGCGCTGATCTTCTTGTCGTGAATCAGGATGTAGGGATCCGTCAGGCCGCACTCCATGCGCTCCGCATTGGTGATGAAGTACGGCGACAGGTAGCCGCGGTCGAACTGCATGCCCTCCACGGTCTCCAGGGTGGTCTCCAGGGTCTTCGCCTCCTCGACCGTGATCACCCCCTCCTTGCCGACCTTCTCCATGGCCTCCGCGATGATCGCACCGATGGTCTGGTCGGAGTTGGCAGAGATGGTGCCGACCTGGGCGATCTCTTCCTTGGTGCGGGTCGCCTTGGAGAGCTTGGTGAGGTCCGCGACCACCGCCTCGACCGCCGCGTCGATGCCACGCTTGATGTCCATCGGGTTGAAGCCGGCGGCCACCGACTTGATCCCTTCGCGGAAGATCGCCTGGGCGAGCACCGTGGCGGTGGTGGTGCCGTCGCCGGCCACGTCGGAGGTCTTGGAGGCGACCTCGCGCACGGTCTGGGCGCCCATGTTCTCGAACTTGTCCTCCAACTCGACCTCCTTAGCGACCGTCACCCCGTCCTTGGTCATCAGGGGCGAGCCGAAGCCGCGGTCGAGCAGGACGTTACGGCCGCGCGGGCCGAGGGTGACTTTGACGACATTGGCGAGCTTGTCGACGCCGCGCGCAATCGCGTGCCGGGCGTCCTCGTTGTAAATGATCTGTTTGGCAGCCATAGCTGTGAGGCTCCTCTATTGGAATGGTCAGTCGTCGTTGGGACTGAGTAGTTACTTCTTTTTCTTGCCCTTGTCGGAGACCAGGATGCCCATTACGTCTTCATCCTTGATCACCGCGTACTCCACGCTGTTCATCACGATCTTCTCAGGCGAGTATTTACCGAAGATCACGTGATCCCCCTCCTTGATCTCTTCCACGTCCTTGCCGACAGCGAGGACCACCCCCTCGTGGGGCCGCTCTTTCGCGGAGTCCGGGATGTAGATCCCGCCCGCGCTCCTGGTTTCCGGTTCGTGGTACTCCACAAGGAGACGATGTCCCAATGGTTTGAGCATGGTAGATTCCTCCAACTAGTTGTAAAACAAAGAAACTCCCATTCTTGCCGGATGGCTGTTAGCAGTCGCTTACGGCGAGTGCCAACAATCTAAGGACGCTTCTGCTCTTTGGCAACAGCGCGCAAGCATTTTTTGTGACCCCTCCCCTCCTCCTCGCTTCCGGGTCCCCGCGGCGTCACGAGCTCCTCCAAGAGGTGGGGATCGGCCATGAGGTCTTCCCGTCCGGGGTGGAGGAGAACGAGACACGGGGCGAAACGGTGGATGAGCACATCCGCCGCCTCGCCCTGGCCAAGGCGCGGGCCGTGGCCATGCACCACCCGGACCGGTGGGTGCTCGGGGCCGACACGGTGGTGGCGCTCGGGGCGCGCATCCTCGGCAAGCCCTCCGGCCCAGCCGACGCCCGGCGGATGCTGGCCCGCATGTCGGCTCACACCCACGAGGTGTGCGGCGCCATCGCCCTGGTCCACGGTGGCCGGGAGTGGGTCGGCAGCGATACCAGCCGCGTCACCTTCCGCTACCTGCGGGAGGACGAGATCGCCGCCTACGTCGCCGGCGGCGAGCCGTTGGACAAGGCCGGCGCATACGGCATCCAGGAGGAAGGCCGCCGTCTGGTCGCCGGGTGGGAAGGCTCGTTCACCAACATCGTTGGTCTCTCCGTGCCCCTGTTGCGGCGGTTGCTCGCCGAAGCCGAGGCGCCGTATGCCGTTGCACAGCGGCGACACAGATAGCCGTTATTAACCAGAGCGCAAAATGTTTTACCCATTCATCCCGCTGCGTACTGGACCTGGGGCTTGTGGAAGTGGCGTTTCACGATGGCGGGTCGGCACGCTCATTTTCCGGGTGGCCCGCATGGTCCTGGAACCAGCGCCACTCCACTGGGTGCCGCGCCGCGGTCACGCCGCTTCGCTCCCCCACTGTGATAAAAACCGTGCCGATCGGCCTGCTCGGCGTACCGCCGCTCGACCCGGCGATGCCGGGGATGGCGCACGCCAGAGCCACCGGCGGTACGGCGAGCAGACCCTTGACCATCCCCGCCGTTACTTCCCCGTTTAGGCACCGCGGTGTGTGGCGCCGGTTGACACGTTCCCGGCGACGGCGCAAAAAGCGGCCGGGAGAAGCCGTGGCCTTCTACGCCGACCTGCACGTCCACTCCAAGCACTCGCGCGCCACCAGCAAGGAGTGCGACCTGGAGCACCTCGCCGTGTGGGGGGCGAAGAAGGGGCTGTCCGTGGTCGGCACCGGTGACTTCACCCACCCCGCCTGGCGCCAGGAGCTGCGTGACAAGCTGATCCCCGCGGGGCCCGGCCTCTACCTCCTGCGGCCGGAGCTGGCGCGCGAAGTGGCGGCGCGCCTGCCCGCGTCCTGCCGGCGCCCCGTGTGCTTCCAGCTCACGGTGGAGATCTCCACCATCTACAAGAAGGGCGGTCGCACCCGCAAGGTACACCACGTGGTGTGCGTCCCCGACCTGGACGCGGCCGAGAGGCTGGCGGCCCGCCTCGCGCGCATCGGTAACCTCACCGCCGACGGCCGGCCGATCCTCGGCCTCGACTCCCGCGATCTGCTGGAGATCGTCCTGGAATCGAGCGACACCAGCTACCTCATCCCGGCCCACGTCTGGACCCCGTGGTTTTCGGCCCTGGGGTCACGCTCCGGCTTCGCCTCGATCGACGAGTGCTATGCCGACCTCGCCCACCACATCTTCGCCATCGAGACCGGCCTCTCCTCCGATCCGCCGATGAACTGGCGAGTCTCCAGTCTCGACCGCTTCCGCCTGCTGTCCAACTCCGACGCCCACTCCCCCAACCGTCTCGGTCGCGAGGCGTGCCGCTTCGCCACCGCGATCAACTACTACGACATGCTCCAGGCCATGGTGACCGGCAACGGCTTCGCCGGCACCATCGAGTTCTTCCCGGAGGAGGGCAAGTACCACCTCGACGGCCACCGGAGCTGCGGCGTCCGTCTGGCTCCGGAAGAAACGGTTGCCGGAGACGGCCGCTGCCCTGTGTGCGGCAAGGAGGTCACCGTCGGCGTCCTGCACCGGGTAGCGGCCCTGGCCGACCGGGCGGAAGGGGAGCGGCGGCAACGGACCGAGCCGTTCCGCTCCCTGGTCTCCCTGCCGGAGATCGTCGCCGAGATCGAGGGAGTGGCGAGCGGCAGCAAGCGGGTAGCCCACGCCTACGAGGGGCTCCTGGCACGCCTCGGACCGGAGCTGCATGTCCTGGAGGCCGCACCGGTGGAGGAGATCCGCACCGCCGGCTCCGACCTCCTCGCCGAGGCGATCACCCGCCTGCGTGCCGGCCGCGTCGCGCGCACCGCCGGCTACGACGGTGCCTACGGCCGCATCCGCCTGTTCACCGACGACGAGCTGGCGCACGGCACGCAGGTAGGCGTGCTGTTTCCCGAGGCAGCGCCGCCGCTGCGACGCACGCCCCCCCCTCTCCCGAAGGGCGAGAAACCTCCGACCCCTTCGCCGCAGGCCGCCCTGTCCCTGGCCGGAGAGGAGCCTCCCGCCGCCGGTCCCGGTAAGACGGCGAAAAGACGCTCCCCGGCCTCGCCCCTCGCCGACCTCGACCGGGAGCAGGCGGCGGCCGCGACCATCGTCCACGGCCCGCTCCTGATCATCGCTGGCCCCGGCACCGGCAAGACCCGCACCCTCACCCACCGCTTCGCCCATCTGGTACGCGACCACGGGGTGGTCCCGGAGCAGTGCCTGGCGCTCACTTTCACCCGCCGCGCGGCGGCGGAGATGGAGGAGCGCCTCGCCCGCCTCCTGCCGGACGCGGCGGTGCGCATCACGGTGACCACCTTCCACGGCCTCGGCCTCCAGATCCTGCGCGCCCACGGGGCGTGCCTCGGCCTGCCGGACGGATTCCGCGTCGCCGGTGAGGAGGAGCGCCGCGACCTGCTGGCGGATGCCCTCTCCCTCTCGCCGCGCCTGGCGGCGCGTCGCCTCGCCGCCCTCTCCCGCGGCAAGCGCAGCGGCGACCCCCCGGCACCGGAGAGCGAGCTGGGTGCCTCGTTGAGCGCCTACGCCGCCGCCATGCACGAGCGCGGCTGGGTCGACTGCGACGACCTGGTGGCACGCGCGGTGGAGCTGCTCGCCGGCCACGCCGACCTCGCCGCGCAGTACCGCGACCGCTACCGGTGGCTCGCCGTCGACGAATATCAGGACATCGACGCCCAGCAGTATCGCCTGGTGCGCCGGCTCGCGCCCCCCGATGGCAACCTGTGCGCGATCGGCGACCCGGACCAGGCGATCTACGGCTTCCGCGGCGCCGACGTGGGATTCTTCCTGCGTTTCCAGGAGGACTTCCCCGGCGCACGGGTGGTCCACCTGACGCGCAACTACCGCTCCACCTCCACCATCGTCGCGGCGGCCCGGCAGGTGATCGCACCGGCGAGCCTGGTGGTCGAGCGCGCCCTGGAGGCGGTAATCGACGACCCGACCCGGGTCACCCTCCACGCCGCCCCCACGGATCGCGCCGAGGCCGAGTATGTGGTGGCGAGTCTCGAACGCCTGCTCGGCGGTCATTCCTTCTTCTCCGTCGATAGCGGCCGCGCCCGTGGCGCCAGCGAGGGCGGTTACGGCTTCGCCGACTTCGCGATCCTCTACCGCGTCGAGGAGCAGGCCGACCTCCTGGTCGAGGCCCTGGACCGCGCCGGCATCCCCTGCCAGCGTCGTACCCCCCGCCCCCTGGCAGACCTGCCGGAGGTGGCCACCCTGCTGGACGCGATCGCGCCCGAGGGGAGCGATGCCCCCCTCGAAACGCGGCTGCGCGCGGCGGCGCGCACCCTCGCCACCCCGGCGGCCGAGCACGCCCTGACCCTGCTCCTCCCCACGGCGCGGCGCTGCGGCGTCGATCTCGACCGCCTGACCGGCGAGCTCGCGTTGATCACGGAGCTGGACGGCCCGCCCGCGGACCGCGTCTCCCTCCTGACCCTGCACGCCGCCAAGGGGTTGGAATTCCCCGTAGTCTTCATCGTCGGCTGCGAAGACCGCCTCCTGCCCCTGCGCTGGGGTGCCGGCACGTCGGACCTCGCCGAGGAGCGGCGCCTGTTCTTTGTCGGCGTCACCCGGGCACGGCAGCGGCTCATCCTCACCCGCGCCAAGATGCGCGAGCGCCACGGCCGCCTCCGGCCCATGGAGGCCTCGCCCTTCCTGCATGCCATCGAGCAGCGCCTGATTGACCACGCGGCACCCCGCCCGGCGTGCGCCCCGGACCCGCAGCTCGAGCTGGCCCTATAGCCGGCCGATGGCGGCGACCCTGGTCTTCGTCTACGGCACGCTGCTTCGCGGCGAGCGCAATCATCACCTACTGCACGACGCAACAGCCCTTGGGACCGCCCGCACCGAGGCGGCCTACGAGTTGGTCGACGTGGGCGGCTACCCGGCGATGGTGCCCGGCGGAGGCGTCGCCATCGCGGGGGAGCTGTACACGGTGGACGAGCCCACCCTCGTCGCCCTCGACCACCTGGAGGACCACCCCCACTGCTACCGGCGCACTCCCATCCGCCTGGCCGACGGGCGGTGGGCGGAGGCCTATCTCCTCGACCGACCACGGGCGGATGGGATGCCTCGGTTGCCCTCCGGTAACTGGCGCGCCGCGACCGCCGCACCGCAGGATACGCGGCCGGGCCCGCGATAATGTCTCCGGCCGTGGGTAAAGAGCGGCGGAAGGGTGACGCCCTGCCTGTTGGGGTCGGCGGCGATCTCTACCGGTCTTTCTTCGGGGTTCGTGATCGGTCGCCGCGCTGCCGGCGACGGTCGGCCCGCAGGTCGGCGATCCCGAGGACCACGGCAAAGACGATAAAGATCGAGAAGATCGCCGGCAAGAGGTAGGCGTCGGCGAAGTCCATCGCATTCTCCCCGCGGAGCCGGGCGCAGCCCTACGGGGCCGGCTCGCCATCGGGCGCCGCCGGGGCGGGCTCCGGTGCTGCCTGGGTCGTCGCAGGCGGGGCCTCTGGCGCCGGTGCGCTGGGGGCGGGCGCCGTCCCCTCCGCCGCCTTCTGCTTCAAGGCCTCCATGGCGGCGTCGAGATCCTCCCGGGTGGGCTCGGGAGCGGTCGCGGTGATCGGCGGCGCCTCCTCCTTGCCCACCACCGAGACGCTGCCGCGGTGCGCGGAGACCAGGGCCAAGGCCAGGGAGGTGATCATGAAGCCGATCGCCACCGCCGAGGTGAGCTTGTTCATGAAGTTGGCCGGCCCCTCGCCGCCGAACATCGCCTGACCACCGCCGAACACGGCGCCGACCTCGGCCCCCTTGCCCGCCTGGAGCAGGACAATGATGACCAGCGCCACACAGATCAGGACGTGCAGGGTGACCAGTAGGGCGCTCATGCTCCGATCTCCTCGCATACGGCGACGCCTGTGCCGTGAGACAGTTCGCGGGCGGCGATCGCGGCATGGAGGCTGTTGCCCAACTCCCGGAGCCGGTACGGCTTGACCAGCACCGAGCGCCCGGGCAAGCGCCGGCCACGCAATGCATCGGTCGCGACCGAGTCGCCGCTGGCCACCACCACCGGCAGACCGGGGTACTGCGACGCTAGGGCGTTCAGCAGCTCGTTGCCGTCCATTTTTGGCATCATCAGGTCGGTGACTACGGCGCGATACGCGCCATCCGCGGCCTCCAGCTTGGCGAGGGCCGCGAAGCCGTCCGCCACCGAATCACAGGTGAAGCCGAGGGCCTTGATCATGCGCTCGCCGAGGCCCCGCACCATCGGGTCGTCGTCGACGAGAAGGATCCGTCCAGACATGCGCCGCGCTCCGTCACGAGGAAGCCCGCCCCCGGATTCGGGGCCAGCGGAACAGTCATTGTGAACCGCGGCGCATCCCGCCCGCAAGGACGACGACGCGGTCGTCCCGCGCCTCGACGAAACCGTCGGTGACGTGGAACCGCTCCTCGCCGGCGGCGGTGGCGACCACCACTTCACCCTCCACCAAGGTGGTGAGGAACGGCGTGTGTCCCGGCAGGATGCCGAACTCCCCCTCGGCGCCCGGTGCCACCAGCCACCGGGCCTCGCCGGCAAACACCGCCTCCTGCGGCGTGACGATCGCGACCTCCATCACGCGGCCGCCTTCTTCTGGAGCTTCTCGGCCTGGGCGACCGCCTCGTCCAGATTCCCCACCATGTAGAAGGCGACCTCCGGCAGCTCGTCCATCTCGCCCTCGACGATGCGCTTGAAGCTCTGCACGGTCTCCTTGATGGGCACGTACTTGCCCTTCATGCCGGTGAAGGTCTCGGCGACGAAGAACGGCTGCGAGAGGAACTTCTGGAGGCGGCGGGCACGGTGGACCACCAGCTTGTCCTCGTCGGAGAGCTCGTCGATGCCGAGGATGGCGATGATGTCCTGCAGGCTCTTATAGCGCTGCAACGTCTCCTGCACGGCGCGCGCGACCCGGTAGTGCTCGTCGCCGACGATCGCCGGGTCCAGGATCCGCGAGGTGGAGTCCAGAGGGTCCACCGCCGGGTAGATGCCCAGCTCGGCGATCTTCCGCGAGAGAACCGTGGTGGCGTCGAGGTGGCTGAAGGTGGTGGCCGGCGCCGGGTCGGTGAGGTCGTCCGCCGGCACGTAGACCGCCTGGATCGAGGTGATCGAGCCGTCCTTGGTGGAGGTGATGCGCTCCTGAAGCTCCCCCATCTCGGTGGCCAGGGTCGGCTGGTAACCGACCGCGGAGGGCATGCGGCCGAGCAGCGCGGAGACCTCGCTGCCCGCCTGGGTGAAACGGAACATGTTGTCGATGAACAGCAGCACGTCCTGGTGGCCCACGTCGCGGAAGTACTCGGCGACGGTGAGCGCGGAGAGGCCGACCCGCAGGCGCGCGCCGGGCGGCTCGTTCATCTGGCCGTAGATCAGGGCCGCCTTGTCGATGACCCCGGACTCCTTCATCTCATTCCACAGGTCGTTGCCCTCACGGGTTCGCTCGCCGACGCCGGCGAACACCGAGTAGCCACCATGGGAGGTGGCGACCGCGTGGATCAGCTCCATGATGAGGACCGTCTTACCCACCCCCGCGCCGCCGAACAGGCCGACCTTGCCGCCCTTGGAGTACGGCGCCAGGAGGTCGACCACCTTGATGCCGGTCTCGAAGATCTCGGTGGCGGTGTCCTGGGCCGCGAAGCTCGGCGCCGAGCGGTGGATCGGCCAGCGCTCGTCCGCCTCCACCGGTCCCAGATTGTCGACCGGCTCACCGACCACGTTGATGATCCGCCCCAGGGTCTGCTTCCCCACCGGCACGGAGATCGGTTGACCGAGGTCCTCCACCGTCATGCCGCGCACCAGGCCGTCGGTAGAGGACATGGCGATGCAGCGCACCGTGTCCTCTCCGAGGTGGTTCGCGACCTCCAGCACCAAGTCGATCCCCCTCTCCGCATCCGTCACCCGCAGGGCATGGAGGATGGAGGGAATCTTGCCCTCGGGGAAACGCACGTCGATGACGGCACCGATGACCTGGGTGATGGTGCC
>DASWHD010000143.1:0-7474 GCA_036393335.1 bacterium | reverse complement strand
GGCTTCACCCCCCGTGGATGGCGGGCTCGCGCCCGCCATCAGACCGTCGGTCGCGTCCCGCGACCTACGGTCTACGGGCGCCGCAACAGTTTCAGTACAAGCACCACGAGGGGTGTGGCGTGTAGGACGAGGTCGAAGATGTCCAGGGGGCGGGTGAGATCGCCTCGCCACAGCATCCTCAGTTTCTCCCACAGGTGGGGCTCCGGTAAGAAGGGGGCCAGGGCCATGAGCACCGCCACGACCGCCAGCGGCAGCAGGGGGATTCGGTCGAGCCAGCTCATTGGACGTCGGTGGCGGGTCACCCTCGGCAAAAAAGTGGCCCACGCTCCTGAGGGGGAGGAGGCGTGGGCCGGTCCAGGGGGTTTTTAGAGGAGGGAGTAAAACCCGGTTGCCTGGATAACCGTTGAGAGCCCGGGGCCGCGTTCAGGATTCACTATGGGCAAGCGTTTTCTCCACGCCCCGTGTGGGTGTCGGCACGGCCCGTCTTGCGGCCGTCCTGCCCGTCAACCGGTCAAGGTCTACGCACCGGAGATCGTGGGGATCTTGAGCTGGTCTCCGGGTCGGATGACCGCCGAGTCGAGCTGGTTGTGGTGCCGCAGGGTATCCACCGTGGTCTTGTAGCGCCGTGCGATCGCCCACAGCGAGTCGCCATCCACCACCTCGTGGACGACGAACGGCCGCGGCTTGAGGCGCAGGACCTGGTCCGGCTGCAGGGTCGCCGTGGTGGCGATCCCGTTCCATCGCGCCAGGTCCTCGAGGGCGAGGGTGAAGGCCCGGGAGATGGTCCACAGGGTGTCGCCGGCCTTCACCCGGTAGTCCGGGGGCAGGGGCTCGTCCGGGTCGTGGCGTACGACGTGGCGCGCCTTGGGCCGCGTCCCCTTCGGGACGTACAGCACCAGCTCGTCGCCGGGGTGGATGGCCTCCCGCTTGAGCAGGCCGTTCCACTTCCGCACCTTCTCGGCGTCCGTGTCGAAGCGACTGGCGATCGACCACAGGCTCTCCCCCGAGGCGACCCTGTGGGTGACGCGGGTGTAGTCCTGGAACGCGGGCTTGGACCCCGAGCGCTGGCGGCTGGCCACCTTCGGCAGGGGACGTCCCTGCGGGATGGGGATCACCAGCTCGCGGCCGGCGCGGATCGTGTGCAGGTCGTGCATGTCGTTGAAGCGGGCGATGTCCTGGGCCGGGATCCGATACTGGCGGGAGATCATGGAGAGGGCCTCGCCGGGACGGATCTGGTGGGTCGTCCAGCGGGTGTACAGGGTATCCGGCGACTGCTGCAGCGCCTCCCGCAGGGTCTCGCCGGTCCCTGCCGGGACCCGCAGGGCGAACGACGTCTCCTGGGGCGGGGTGCACCCCTGTAGGAGGGCAGAGTTCAAGGCGCGGAGTTGCCGCTCTTCCAGGTCCAGCGCCCGTGCCACGAAGGCGAGGTCGACGCTGCCCTTGACCATCACCTCCTCGGTCGCTGCCGGCGGGACGTCGGAGGGCGGCGGGATCAACCCGTATGCCTCGGGGTCGATGGCGATCTGCACGGCGGCTACGAACCCGGCCACGTAGTTGCTGGTCTCTCCCGGGGTGCGCACCGAGCGCACGATCTCGACGTAGTCGCGCGAGCCCAGGTTGCGGATGATGCCGAGGACTCTGCCTTCACCGCTGTTGTAGGCCATCAACGCCAGCGGCCAGTCGTCGAACATGCGGTGCAGGTGGGCGAGATAGCGGCCGGCGGCGCGGGTGGAGCGGTCGCGGTCACGGCGCTCGTCCACCCAGCGGTTGAGGGTCAGGCCATAGTGGCGCGCGGTGGAGGGGATGAACTGCCAGTAGCCGCCCGCCGCCATGATTGATGTCGCGCCGGGGTGGAAGCCGCTTTCCACCATGGGCAGGTAGCTGAGTACCTGCGGCAGCCCCATCTCTGCGAACACCTCCGCGAAGCACGGCTGCATCACGGCGGCGCGTTGCAGGGTGCCTTCCAGCCACGCGCGGCGCCGGTCGAGATAGGCCCGGCGCCACTGGTCGATGCGGCCGCCATCCGCGAGCGCGGCGGCGAAATGGGTGTCGAGCTCGCCGCGGATCGCCCCGGGATCTGCCGCGCAGGGTTGCAGCCAGCCGGCCGCCAGCCACAGGACGAGGAGGATCCCGCCCTTCATCCACCGCTCCCCAGGCGGCCGATGAAGATCACCGCAAGGCCGAGGAGCATGACCACCACACCGAGGGTCTGGAGGAATCCGTTCGAGAGGTGGGGGAGGATCTCCGCGAGCTGGCGCACCTTGGCCGGTGCGACGGCGTAGGGCAGGCCCTCGAAGACGAGGGCCAGACCTAGGGCCGACAAGAAGAGCTCCATCCCATCCTCCGCAGCATCCGCGCACTATATCTCCCTGATCCATTCGGGACTAGATCGGCGGCAGCGCCCCCGAATAAAAGCCCGCCTGGCGGCGGCACCCACGGGCCGATAGACTCCGGGCCCCTTTCTCGGATCCTCGCCTTGCACCCACAGCTCATCGATGCCCTGCGCGCCGCGGTCGCGGCGGCGGTCGGTGCCGGCGTCCTGCCGGAGATGGCGCTGCCCGGTGAGATCTACCTCGAGGTCCCGCGCGACCGCGCCCACGGCGACCTGGCCACCAACCTCGCCATGCAGCTCGCGCCCCAGGCGCGCATGCCGCCGCGCAAGATCGCCGCGGCGATCCAGGGCCATCTCGTGCTGCCCGCGGAAGAGATCGAGGAGGTGGCGATCGCCGGCCCGGGCTTCCTCAACTTCCGCTTCGCCCGTGGCCACTGGTGGCGGCGCCTGCAAGAAATCCACGCCGCCGGCGACCGGTTCGGGCGGCTCGCCGATGGCCACCGGGGTCGCGTGCTGCTGGAGTTCGTCTCCGCCAATCCCACCGGGCCGATGCACATCGGCCACGGTCGCGGCGCGGTGGTGGGTGACGTCCTCGCGCGCCTGCTGGCGGCCCGCGGCTTCGCCGTGGCACGGGAGTACTACGTCAACGACGCCGGCAATCAGGTGCGGACCCTCGGCCGGTCGATCTGGATCCGCCTGCGCCAGGCGTGCGGTGAAGAGGTGATGCTCCCGGAGGACCACTACCCGGGCGACTACGTCCAGGAGATCGCGGCGGCGTGGCGTGCCGCCCACGGCGACGTCCTCGCCACCGCCAGCGAGGCGGAGGCCGTGGCGCAGCTCACGCCCTTCGGGGTGGCGCAGATGCTGGCGCTGATCCGCCACGACCTCGATGACCTCGCCATCCCCTTCGACCGCTGGTTCTCGGAGGCCGACCTCGTAGCCTCCGGTGCGGTCCCGGCCCGCCTCGCCGAACTGGAGGCCGCGGGCCACGTGAGCGTCGCCGAGGACGGCGCCCGGCTGGTGCGCACCGCGGACCACGGCGACGACAAGGACCGGGTGGTGATCAAGCGCGACGGCGAGCTGACCTACTTCGCCACCGACATCGCCTACCACGCCGACAAGCTCGCGCGCGGCTACGACCGCCTGATCAACATCTGGGGTGCCGACCACCACGGCTATATCGCGCGGGTGAAGGCGGCGATCGCCATGCTCGGCGGTGACCCGGCCCGCCTCGACGTGTACCTGGTGCAGATCGTCAACCTGTCGCGCGACGGGATGCCGGTGAAGATGGGCAAGCGGTCCGGCGCCTTCGTCTCCCTGGCCGAAGTGGTAGAGGAGGTGGGTGCCGACGCCACCCGCTTCTTCTTCCTCCAGCGGCGCTCCGACTCGATGCTCGACTTCGATCTAGAGCTGGCCAAGCGCCAGTCCAACGACAACCCCGTCTACTACGTCCAGTACGCCCACGCCCGGGTGCGCAGCCTGTTCAAGCTCGCCGTCGAGCGCGGCTACCGCCTGCCGGACGCGGGTGCGCCGGTGGAACGCCTGGGCGAGCCGGAGGAGATCGACCTCATCCAGCGCATGGACGGCTTCCCAGACCTGCTGGAGGGGGCCGCTGAGGCCGGTGAGCCGCACCGTCTGGTGCATTATCTCACGGAGCTCGCGGGCACCCTCCACGCCTACTACTTCAAGCACCGCATCCTCGGCGACGACCCGGACCTCGCCTGTGCCCGCCTCTACCTGATGGAGACCGTGCGCCGGGTGGTCGCGGACGGCCTCGACCTCCTCGGGGTGAAGGCGCCGGACGCGATGTGAGGCTCAGGCCACTGCGGTGTGAGGGAGGAGCGCTCGCCCGCTCCTGTGTCGGTCGGGCTGCGCCCGGCATGGCGGGCGCAGCCCGCCCTGATCTGGGTGATCCCGCCCCGGCGGGCATGACCGCCGCTGGAGTGCTCACTGGGCACCAGCCCCAGGTAGCTCATCAGCCCCCGTGGGGCCCACCCGCGAACATCCGGTGGCAAGCCCCCCCTGGGTGGCTGCCTCAACCGCGCCACCCGACGCAGCGGAGCCGGTCACTCCACAGGGTCTACGCTCTGCTGGGGAGGAAGGACGCAGTACCACGCGCCGCCGCGCGGCCTCAACCCTCGCCGACCTCCTTGTGGCGGAAGCACTGCACCAGGTGATCGTTGACGATCCCGCCGGCCTGGAGGAAGGCGTAGCAGATCGTCGTGCCCACGAAGGAGAACCCCGCCTGCTTGAGTGCCCCGCTCACCCGATCGGAGAGCGCCGTGGACGCAGGGAGCTGCTCCAGTCGCCGCCACCGGTTGCGCACCACCCGCCCGTCGGTGAACGACCAGATCCAGGCGTCGAAGGAGCCGTGCCGCTCCTGCGCGGCGAGGAAGGCGCGGGCGTTGTTCATCGTGGCCTCGATCTTCGCACGGTTGCGGATGATCGCCGGGTTGCCGCGCGCCGCCTCCATCTGGCGTGCCTTCATGCGCGCCACCCGCGCGGGGTCGAAGCCGAGAAAGACCTTGCGGAATCCCTCGCGTTTGTGGAGCACGGTCTTCCAGGAGAGCCCGGCCTGAAAGGCGTCGAGGACCAGGTACTCGAACCATTTCCGGTCGTCGTGCACCGGCACCCCCCACTCCTCGTCGTGGTAGCGGAGCATCAGCTCGTCGTCACCCATCCACCCGCAACGCGGCCGTTCGTCCTGGGCCATGTGTTCCTCCACGATCTCTCGTGTCAGCGAGACGATGGCATCGATTGAGTCACATGGGCCTCATGGTCGCGGCGAAACGGCGTGTCCCGCTCAGGTGTCGTCTGCGACCACGGCGCGGTGGGGGAAGGACAGCTCCAGTACCACGCAGCCCACGTCTGTCTTGAACGGCCCGTGCACCTCCCCCGGAGGCCGGCTGGCGTAATGGCCGGCTTCGAGCCACAGGTCGAACGCCTGGTCGTAGAGCCGGCCGCTGACGATGAACACCTCCTCGGGGTAGGCGTGGCTCTTGCCGCCGAAGACCTTGGTGTCGGCGCCCGGGAGAAACCGGGTCAGCCGCGTGTACTCACCGGTGGCCGGATCCATGCTGAGAGTCAGCTCCTCGGCCATCCCCACGAGCCCGTCGATGGGCGTCCATTGCCCGCGCTGCTCCGGGCTCAACGGGTTCCAGTACGTCGTCGTGGTTTTCGCCATGCCTCGCCCTCGCCATCGTCAGACATAGAGGCGGTCGGGCAAGCGTCACTGGACGAAGAGCCAGACGAGCCGCGATGACTCCCCGACCACGAGCTGCCCCGTGCCGAGATTGCAATACCGTACCTAATGTCTGCTCCTGCGCATCGCGGATCACCGCCTTGGCGTAGTACGTGGGCCAGGCATCGCTGAGCAGGTAGTCGGGAAACAGTTGCCCGACCTTGACGGATTCCAAGCGCAACCCCGCGATCGCAACAAGCTGCGCTTGGTACCCCGTCGCGGCGTGCGCGTCAATCGCACCGGTTCTGTAGAGCTCCGCATACCGTTCGGGAGACTGCCAGACGCCCGCAACCGCGGGCTCTGGCCGGTTACCTGCCGCGACTTGTCAGGCGGCGCGCTCGCCGATGCGCTTGCGGCCGCGGCGCGGCGGATTGCGCCGCCGGCTCCGCTGGGCTCCGCCGGGCCGTGAGCCGCGTGCGCTGCCATGCGGCGACGGGAGGCGCTCGGGCTGCACCTCGGCGGCCGGCGCGAAGCCCTCGAACTGGCGCCGCGGGATCGGTGCGCCGATCATGCGTTCGGTGGCACGCACCCAGTCGTGATCGCTGCCGGTGACGAAGGTGCAGGCCACGCCCGGTTGCTCGGCGCGGCCGGTGCGGCCGATGCGGTGGGTGTACGCCTCCGGCGTGTTCGGCACGTCGAAGTTGATCACGTGGGAGACGCCGCTCACGTCGATGCCGCGCGCCGCGATGTCCGTGGCCACCAGGATGTCGTAGTGGCGTGAGCGAAAGCCGCGCATGGCGCGATCACGCTGGGCCTGGGACATGGCGCCCTGGAGGCCCACGGCTCGGTGTCCCGATTTGCAGAGCTGCTCTGCCAGGCGCCGGGCGCGGTGCTTGGTGCGGGTGAAGACGATGGCCGAGACGCACTCGCCGCGGGTGAGCATGTGCTCCAGCAGCGCGCGTTTGTGCAGCTCCGGGACCAGCACCAGCGCGTGATCGATGGTGGTGGCCGGCGCGCTATCGGCCAGCTCGACCACATGCGGCGTGTTCAGCACCTCGTCGGCCAGCCGGCGAATCTCCTTGGGCATGGTGGCCGAGAACAGCAGGTTCTGCCGGCGCGCGGGGAGCGCGCCGAGGATCCGGCGGATGTCCGGCAGGAAGCCCATGTCGAACATGTGGTCGGCCTCGTCGAGCACCAGGCTTTCGATCCGGTCGAGGCGCAGCACGCCCTGCTGGAGCAGGTCGAGGACGCGGCCCGGGCAACCCACCACGATCTCCGGGTGCTGGCGCAGGGCGTCGACCTGGTTGCGCATCGAGGCGCCGCCGAAGATGGTGACCACCTTGATCTGGGTGAACTTGGCGAGCATCCGCGTCTCGACCGCGATCTGGGTGGCGAGCTCGCGGGTGGGCGCGAGCACCAGGACGCGCGGGCCCTGGCGGCGGACCCCGATCAGCCGGTGGAGCAGCGGCAGGGAGAAGGCCGCCGTCTTGCCGGTGCCGGTCTGGGCGAGGCCCAGCACGTCGCGGCCGTCGCGGCCGGGGGGAATGGTTTCGACCTGGATCGGTCGGGGGCTCTCGAAGCCGGCGGCGCGAATGCCGCGCATCAGCGCTTCGTGGAGCCCGAACCGGCCGAAGCCGGCCGGTGCAAGGGTTCCTGAGGTAGACATTGGGGTACTCAATTCTCCGCCCTGTGCGTGCGGGTTGGGCCTGAACTACCAGGCCTTAGCCCGTATTTCTCCCCAGGGATCGTTGCGCGGTCGCAGCAGATTCATGGGGAGAAATACGGGCGAGGTTTCCGACCCACACAACAGCGAAGGGCAAGAAGAATTCGTTCGCGGCGCGACCCCGGAGGGAAAAAGGCGAGGTCCTGTTGTTCGCCGCTCTCGGGCGGTCGCCCGATCGAGGGCGGCACACTAGCGGGTCTCCGCGACGTGCGCCAGCCCGGCACGCAGATTGTATGTA
>DASWHD010000142.1:0-1687 GCA_036393335.1 bacterium | reverse complement strand
CGGTGGATGGCGCGGAGGTCGGCGTGGGGGCGGGCGCCGTCGGGGCGGGTGATTCCGCCCGCGGCGTGGGGGCCGAGGGTGGTGGTGAGGGCGTCGGCGACCTCGTGGCCCACCTCGTAGCAGGGGCCGCAGATCGCGGGGCCGATCGCGGCGCCGAGGTCGCCGGGCTGGACCCGAAAGCGGTCGGCGAGGGCGGCGACGGCCTTGCGGGTGATGTCCGCGGCGGTGCCGCGCCAGCCGGCGTGGATGGCGGCGCAGGCGCGGGCCATTGGCGCGATGAGCAGGATCGGGACGCAGTCGGCGGTGGCGACGCCGATCAGGCAGCCGGGCTCCGTGGTGATCACCGCGTCACCGTTGCCGAGGGGTGAGGCGGAACCGTCGCTCACCACGAGGATGGTTGCTCCGTGGACCTGGCGCGGCAGGTGGAGGGGTGTGTCACCGGCCACACCGAGGGCGGCGCGGAGGTCGCGGAGGTCGGGGTTCGCCGCCGCGTCACCCGCACCGGCGGCACGGCCGAAGAAGCCATGGATCAGGCCCGCGTGGGCCTCCCAGCCGGGGGCGGTCAAGTAGCAGGGGAGGGTGCGCGGGTGTGCCATGGGTGGCGGGTGGCGCCTACTTCACGCAGACGCCGTCAATCAACAGGTAGGTGTCGTCTTTCAGATAGGTGGTCCTGGTGATTCTCAGGCAGGGCGACTCCTCCAGGAAGTGCAGGGTGGAACGGTCGAAGCGCGCGCCGTACACCTTCTCGACGAAGCGGGCGAGATGCTCCTGGCGGCGGCGGATCCGCGGATTCTTGGAGTAGAGGATCTCCAGGATGCGGAAGCGGCCGCCGGGTTTGAGCACCCGGCGGAACTGGCTCAGGGCGAGGGGCTGCAGGGCATCGGGCATGACGCAGCACAGGAAGGTGGAGACCAGCCAGTCGTAGCGGTTTTCCGCCACCCCGTCCATGCGGGTGACGTCGTCGGTCACGAAGTCCACGCGGCACGCGGCCTTGGCTGCCCGGCCCCGCGCCTTGCGCAGCATGGCGGGACTCAGGTCGACGGCAGTCAGATGGACGCTCGGGTGGTAGTGGGCGAGGTTGCGGCCGGTGCCGACGCCCGCCTCCAATACCTCGCCGCGGACGTCGCCGAGGTATTGCGGCCGCCAGCGCCGGTAGAGGCGCTCCCACGGGTAGTCGAGGAGATCGTAGAACCAGGCGGTGAGGTTGTACTTCGCCTGGAGGATGCGGTTCTCGTCGGGGAGAGGGGGCTGGGTGAGGGTCATGGCACGGGGCGGTTCTCAAGAACCAAGTTATTTCACCAGAGAGACACGGAGAGCACGGGAACTCTTTCTTCCACCTCTGCGCGGTTCTCTGTGTCCCCGGTGATCTCTGTGGCGAAAAGATGTTCTGGGTTTCTTGTCCCAGAGGACACAGAGATCGCAGAGAAGGGCTGCGCGAGAGACGCCTGGCCTCATCGGCCATCAGGGGTCTATCGCCAAGACGCTAAGGCGCCAAGGTTTTTCGGCACGCAGGCCACGAAGCATCCCATTGGCCCTCATCTTCGTGTGCTGCGTGACCTTCGTGGTTTGAAAAACCGCCCCTCTCCCTGTGGGTCGCGCTTCGTCAGGCCGCGTCATGGGCCAGGTTCGCGGGCAAGACCGCTCTTACGGGTGGCTACGACCACCGTGGCCGTGAATCTTGAAGATC
>DASWHD010000141.1:0-2937 GCA_036393335.1 bacterium | reverse complement strand
TTCGCGTCCATTTGCGTTCATACGCGGCTCTCCTTCTGGGGATCGGCTTGTGGCTATCGGTGCCGACTGCCGTGAGGGCGGCGGAGTGTATGGGCGAGCCGGCGCCACCGGCAACCGAGAGTGGGATTCATGCACCGCTCGACGGGCTGCTGCGCGCCTTCGTGCACGACGGCGTGGTGGACTACGGCTGCCTCCAGGCCCACGAGGCCCAGCTCGACACCTACCTGCGGGTGGTGGCGCGCATCGATCCTTCGGTCCTCTCGCGCGACCGGCAGATCGCCCTGTGGATCAACGCCTACAACGCCTTCACCCTCAAGCTGATCCTGAGCCGCTACCCGGCCATCGCCTCGATCAAGGAGATCCCGCGGCGCTGGGAGCGGGAGGAGTGGGTGGTCGGCGGCCGGCGCTACTCCCTGGATGCCATCGAGCACGAGATCCTGCGGCGAGAGTTCCACGAGCCACGCATCCACTTCGCCATCGTCTGCGCCTCCAAGTCGTGCCCGGACCTCGCCGCCGAGGCCTACCTCGCCGCCCGCCTCGACGAGCAGCTCGATCGCGCCGCCCGCGGCCTCTTGGCCGACTCGCGTAAGGGTGCAAGAGTGGCGCGCGAGAAGGGGCTTCTCGGGGACGTGCACAACAAGCTCTACCTGTCGGCGATCTTCAAGTGGTTCCGTGAGGACTTCGCGCGGGGCGGCTCGCTGGTCGACTTCGTGAAGGGTTACTTACCGGCAGACGCGCGAACCTTCGTCGATGTGGCCGGCGGCGACCTCGCCCTCGACTTCCTGGACTATGACTGGACGCTGAATGGCGAGTAAGAGAGCAAGCCGCGTATGGACGCAAATGGACGCGCATGAGCCAGCGCCTTTTCCCCGTTTCGCCACCCGTGCCATTCGGCAGGCGTTTGCGAGGGTCTGTTTTCGGGTATTCGCGTCCATACGCGGCTAAAAAACCTGGCACGACAGGCCATTCGATGACCTTGGGGTACGAGCAGCACGTGATGGACAAGATCGCCGTCATCATCCCGGCCTACAACGAGGCGGCGTCGATCGGCCGTGTCCTCGACGACCTGCCCGCCGTAGCGCAGGTGGTGGTGGTCGACAACGGCTCCAGCGACGCCACCACCGCGGTGGCGCGGGCCCACGGGGCGCGGGTGGTGCACGAGCCGCGGCGCGGCTACGGTGCGGCGTGTCTGGCGGGGATGGCCGCCCTGGACCGGGACGCGGAGATCGTCGTCTTCCTCGACGCCGACTACAGCGACCACCCGGAGGAATTGCCGCGGCTCGTAGCGCCGATCCTGTCGGGCGAAGCCGACCTGGTGGTCGGCTCGCGCATCCTCGGCCAGCGCGAGCCCGGGGCGTTGCCCCCGCACGCCCGCTGGGGCAATGGCCTGGCGGTCGCTCTCTTGCGGCTCCTCTACGGCGTGCGGTTCACCGACCTCGGCCCGTTCCGCGCGATCCGCGCCTCCTCCCTCCGCGCCCTCGGGATGGGCGACCCGGACTACGGCTGGACCGTGGAGATGCAGGCCCGCGCCGCCCGCGCCGGCCTGCGGGTCACCGAGGTGCCGGTCTCCTACCGCCGCCGCATCGGCCGCTCCAAGGTGAGCGGCACCGTGCGCGGCAGCGTGCTCGCCGGATACAAGATCCTGACGACGATTGCGGCGAGCAGGGTAGGAGCCGAATCCCTCCTGCCTACCGGACAGGCAGGTCGGCGACTTCAGGCCCGCAGGGCCTGCCGCGCCGATGGTGTGGATCGCCGGTGGCACCGGCTCCTACCTCGGGAGGGGGTGGGGCGTCCGCACGCACAGGTTCAGCTCCCCGTCCCTCCCCTACCCGGGGGGAGGGAAATCGACGCCCACCGCTCGGCGCAAGTCTCCCCTCCCCTCTTGGGAGGGGGACAGGGGGAGGAGGACGGAGCCACTGCCCCGGCACGGGCCGAGCCGATCACCGCCGTCATCCCGACCCTGGATGAAGAGGAGAACATCGGCCCCTGCCTGACCCTCTTGGCCACCCAGGCCGGACCCCTGGAGGTCATCGTCGCGGATGGCGGCTCCACCGATCGGACCGTGGCGATCGCCACCGCGGTCCCGGGCGTACAGGTGGTCCACGCCCCCCGCGGCCGTGGCACGCAGATGAACGCCGGCGCACGGGCGGCCACCGGCGAGATCCTCTGGTTCGTCCACGCCGACTGCCGGCCCCCGGCCGGTGCGGCCACGGCGATCCGGCGCACCCTGGCGTGCGACGCCGTGAGCGGCGGCGCCTTCCGCTTCGCCCTCGCCGGACGCCGCTGGGGGTACCGGGTCGTGGAGTGGGGGGTGCGGCTGCGCTGCCGTCTCTTTCGCCTGCCCTACGGCGATCAGGGGATCTTCCTGCGCCGCGAGACCTTTGACGCGGTGGGCGGCTACCGCGACACGCCGATCTTCGAAGACCTCTACCTCATGCGCGAACTGCGCCGCCACGGGCGGGTCGTCACCCTGCCTGCGCCCCTGCCGACCTCCCCGCGCCGTTGCGCCCGCGACGGGATCCTCCGCACCGTCCTGCGCAACCAGGTGTTGCTGTTGGGCGAGCGGCTGGGCGTCGCGCCGGAGCGCCTCGCGCGGTTGCGCGCGCCCGCAGGTGGGCGCGAAGCCCAGGGGGACGACCCTAAGGAATGCGGCGAGCAGGGTAGGAGCCGAATCCCTCCTGCCTACCGGACAGGCAGGTCGGCGACCTCAGGCCCGCAGGGCCTGCCGCGCCGAGGTCGCGGATCGCCGGTGGCACCGGCTCCTACCCGGGAGGCGGGCAGAGCCCGCCCTACGTCGGTTCCGGATGCCGCGGACTGCCATGTCGCCCGACCGGTGAAGGAGGCGTCCCCCTCTTCCTGCCTTCCTCCCCTTCCTGCCTTCCTTAGATGGCGGCCGCGACCCTCGGGGACACCGGGTCGCAGCGGACTATTCGATTC
>DASWHD010000140.1:0-9437 GCA_036393335.1 bacterium | reverse complement strand
TCGCCCCCTCTCCCAGCGGCCGGCAAGATGCCCCTAGCGCCAGGACGGCAGCCACCGGGGGAGGGGGCGATCCACTCATTGGCAATCGCGCCGCCCGGGCCGAAACCCCGAGCCGGCCGAATCTCTCACCATGCGGGTCAGCCCGCATTTTTCACCAGGGATCGTCGCGAGCCCGCGCACACGCCCGGAGATCCTGGCTGGCCCGCGGTAGGAGCCGAATCCCTTCGGCGACCCAGGCCCGAAGGGCCTGCCGCACCATGGGCGCGGGTCGCTGGTGCAACCGGCTCCTACTTCGGACGAGGACCCGGCCAGGAGATGCGGCCTGCCTGCCGGCAGGCAGGGCGGTGGCGCGGGGGCAGCAGATTCGTGGTGAACAATGCGGGTCAGTCCAGCCGCTTCCGCGCCCGGCGGCGGACCAGGCCAAAGAAGATCAGGGCCATGAGACCCAGGGCTCCGGCGTTCACCAGCAGCACGGGCCAGACATCGCCGGCCAGAAACAGGGTCTGAACGATGGCCACGAAATACCGCGCGGGCACCAGATGGGTCACGGCCCGCACCGGGCCGGGCATCGAGGCGATGTCGAAGATGAACCCTGACAGGATGAAGGCCGGGAGGAAGGTGACGATGATCGCGATCTGCCCGGCGACGAACTGGTTGCGGGAAACGATGGAAATCAGCAGTCCCATGCCCAGGGCGACCAGCATGTACAGGGCCGAGGTGACGACCAGGAGCAGAAACGAACCGCGCAGGGGCACCGCAAACTGCCACTTGGCCAGCCCCACGGTGAGGAGCATGCCGGCCATGCCCAGGAGGAAGTACGGGATGAGCTTGCCCAGCAGGATCTCGCGGATGCGGATCGGCGTGACCATCAGGGCCTCCATGGTGCCGCGCTCCCACTCGCGCGCGATCACCATGGAGGTCAGCAAGGCACCGATCAGGGTCATGATGACGGCGATCAGCCCGGGCACCAGGAAGTGGCGGCTGTAGAGTGCCGGGTTGAACCAGACCCGTGGCTCGATGGTCACCGGCATCGGCAGGTCACGGCCCTGGCTCGCGGCGTACTGCTGCAGCCACACCTGCCAGACCCCCTGAATGTAGCCGCTGGTGATCCGCGCCTGGTTGGCGTCCACGCCGTTGACGATCACCCCGATCGGGGCTTCCTGACCCGCCAGGAGGCGGCGGGTGAAGTCGCTGCGCAACCAGACGATGCCGTCGACCTGCCGGGTCTGGAGCGCGCGCTCCGCCTCCTGGATCGTGTGGTAGCGGACGGGCGCAAAGAACTCCGAGTGCTCGAAGGCGCCCAGGAGGTCTGCGGTGTTCGCGTCCGGCTGCTCGGCGACCAGGGCGAGTGGGACGTCCCGGGCGTCGAGGGAGACGCCGTAACCGAACAGGAACAGCAGCACCAGCGGCAGGACGAAGGCGATGGCGATGCTCGACGGGTCGCGCAGGATTTGCAGCAGCTCCTTGCGCACCATCCCGCGCAGACGCCGCGCCGTGGCGCCCTCTGTTGGTCGCGTGCCGCTCATGATGCCGCTCCACGTGCCTCGATGAGGCCGATGAAGGCGTCCTCCATGGTGGGCTGTGGGTTCTCGCGAGTGCGAAACCGCGCCTTCATCTCCGCGGGGGTGCCCTCCGCCAGTACCTCGCCGTCCGCCATGACGACCAGGCGGTCGCAGTAATTCGCCTCGTCCATGAAATGGGTGGTCACGAGGACGGTGACGCCGGCCTCCGCCAGGGCGTTGGTGCGCTCCCAGAACTCGCGGCGGGCGAGGGGATCGACGCCGGAGGTGGGCTCGTCGAGGAACAGGATGTCGGGCTCGTGCATCAGGGCGGCGGCGAAGGCGAGGCGCTGCTTGAAGCCCAGGGGGAGGTCGTTGCTGAGACTGTCGGCATAGCCGTGCAGGCCGAAGGCGTCCAAGGCCCACGCGATGCGGGCCGTGCGGCGCGCCCCGGCCAGTCCGTAAGCGCTGGCGAAGAAGCGCAGGTTCTCGGCGACCGTGAGGTTCACGTACAGGGAGAAGCGCTGGGCCATGTAGCCCAGACGGCCGCGCGCCTCGGCTGCCGTACGGCGCAGGTCGTGACCGGCCACGGTGAGGCTGCCTGCCGTCACCGGCAGCAGCCCACAGAGCATGCGGAAAGTAGTGGACTTGCCCGCACCGTTGGCGCCGAGCAGGCCGAAGATCTCGCCCCGGCGCACCGCGAAGCTCACCCCCCGCACGGCGTAGAAGTCGCCGAAGCGGCGCGAGACCTCGTGGACCTCGATCACCGTCTCCTCTCCGGCCGCCACCCCGCCTGCCGCCTCCGGGGCAGACATCTCGCCCACGACCTCCCGCCGGGCCTTCAGCCGGGCGATGAAGGCGTCCTCGAAGCGGGGGGGTACGGCCTCGATCTCCAGCCCGGGGATCGCCAACCGCAGAGTCTCGGGGGCCGTCTCGTGGGGCTGATCGGTGATCACCCGCACCGCCTCCCCGTCGATCAAGGCATCGACCACCCCCGGTGCGGTGGCGAGGCGGGCTTGCAGCCGGCGCTTGCGCACCCCCACCGCCGAGACCCGCCAGGTCCGGCCCTGCATGGGGTCGCTGAACTGCGCCGGCGGCCCCTGGCCGAGGACCTTGCCCTCGTGCAGCAGGATCACCTCGTCGCAGCGCTCCGCCTCGTCCAGGTAGGCGGTGCTGAGCAGGACGGTCATCGCCTCCTCGCGCACCAGGCGGTAGACGATCTGCCACAGCTCCCGGCGCGACACGGGGTCCACGCCCGCCGTCGGCTCGTCGAGGAGCAGCAGCCGCGGCGGGTGGACCAGGGTGCAGGCCAGCCCGAGCTTCTGCTTCATGCCGCCGGACAGCCGCCCCGCCAGCCGCGCCGTGAACGGCCCGAGGCCGGTCATATGCAACAGCTCGCCGTAGCGGCCCGACCGCCCCGCCGGTGCGAGCCCTTGCATGTCGGCGTAAAAATCGAGGTTCTCCTGGACCGTGAGGTCCTCGTAGAGGCCGAAGCGTTGCGGCATGTAGCCCAGGGTCGATTGCACCGCCAGGGGCTGGGCGACGACGTCGAGGCCCAGGGCGTGGATCGTCCCACCGTCGGGCAGAAGCAACCCCGCCGCCAGGCGCATCAGGGTGGTCTTGCCGGCGCCGTCGGGGCCTACCAGGCCGGTGATCCGGGCCGGCAGGACCCGGAGATCGACCCGGTCCAGGGCCGTGATCGTGCGCTCGCCGGCCGTGAACGTCCGGGTGACGCCGGACAGGGACAAGGCGGAGGACTCGGTACCCGGGGGAGCCACGTCAGGCCATCACGGAGGGTTGCCGGCCGTCCCGGCGTCCCTCTGGCCGAGGGGCAGGGTGACCGTGACCGGCATGCCGAGGCGCAGCTCCCCAGCGGGGTTGGAGACGAAGACCCGCATCTGGTAGACGAGGCGGGTGCGCAGCTCGGGGGACTCGACGTTCTTGGGGGTGAACTCGGCGCTCGGGGAGATGTAGCCGACCCAGCCGGCGTAGCTCTTCTCCGGGTAGCTGTCGGTGTGGATCTCCGCCGCCATGCCGGGGGCTACCCTCCCCAGGGCCGGCTCCGGCAGCCAGGTGCGGATCCACACGGGATCGACGAGGGCCAGGGTGAGCACCGGGCTCTGGGGTCCGGCCATGTCGCCGGGCTCCAGAAGGCGGTCGCGCACCACGCCGTCCTGCGGGGCGTAGAGGACCGTGTCCGCGAGGCGTTCCCGGGCCAGGGCCAGGGCCGCCCGGCGTGCCTCCAGCTCGGCCCGCGCCTGGGCGATGTCTTCTCGCCGTGGCCCGGCGAGGAGCAGGGCCAGGGCCGCCTCCGCCGCCTTGGCCCGTGCCGTGGCGGCACCCGCGGCGGCCTTGGCCACCTCGGCGGTCTCCGGCGAGGTCACCTTTTGCGCGAGCATCCGGCGCTGGCGCTCGTAGGTGGCCCGTGCCGACTCGGCCTCCGCGGCGGCGGCGGCGGCCTCGGCGCGGGCCTGGTCGATCTCCTCGGGACGGCTGCCGGCCTCCAGGCGCGCCACGATCTGCTCCTGGGCCGCGACCACGGCCTCGGCCTCCGCCACGGTCTGCTCCAGGCGCGCCCGGTGCAGCCGGGCGAGGATCTGGCCCTGGGTGACCCGGTCCCCCTCCTGCACCAGGATCGCCGCGATGTGCTCGCTCTCGGCGAAGGCGAGCCGGGCCTCGCGGATGTCCACGTTGCCGTACAAGGTGAGACGGTGGTCCCCACTCTCCTGCGCGGTGTTGCCCCACCATAGATAGCCAGCGGCGGCCACGGCGCCGATCACCAGGAACAGGGCGAGGATCTTCTTGCGCATGACGGTTCGGGTTGCACGATGGCGGATCGCCCTGCGGCCTGCCTGCCGGCAGGCAGGGCATCCGCCCTACGATGCTATGCGACGGCCACTCACCACTGCCGGCTCACCATCACGTGCACGGCGGCGAACTCCTGGTGCTCCTGGGCGTCGGGGCCGAAGGGCAGATCCGGGTTGGTGTAGGTCACCTCGTGGGGGAGCTGGTACTCGACCGCGACGTCCATGCGCCACTGGCCGGTGAGCCGGTGGCCGGCGCCGGCGGTGAGGTGGTGCTCGGCGATATTGGGCAGGAGGGGGTTGAGGGTGTCGTCCGGGATCGGGTTGCGGCCGTAGTTGTAGCCGGCACGCAGCACCGTGCGCTCGGTGACGTCCCAGGCGAGACCAAGGGCGATGACGTACTGGTCGCGCCAATTCAGGGGCGTGTCCGATTCGATCACGGGCGTCGCCGCCGGCCGGTCCGGGTCGCGCGCCCGCAGCCGGCTGCGCCTTGCCGCCCGCGACCAGTCGAGCCAGGTCAGCTCCGCCGCGACCAGGAGGGTCTCGCTCGCCTGCCACGCCACGCCGACACCCAACTCCTGGGGCTGGCCCGCCCCGGAGAGGGTGACGTCGCGGTAGGTCACCTGGCCGAAGCCGGCGGCGGTCTGGTTGCTGACCAGCTCGCCACCGTCCAGCTCCAGGTCGACCTGGCTGGTGTAGGACACGCCCAGGGTGACGCGACTGGCGGGACGAACCATCGCCCCGACCTTGAGGCCGGCGTCCACCGCGTCCATGTCGTCCAGCTTGCTCCCGAAGAAGGCGTGGGCCGGGTCCGCCGGGTCGAAGAACGAGGTGTCGGGGAAGAAGCGCTGTTGGTTCTGCGCGTAGGTGATCACCGCGCTCGCGCCGAGGAACAGGGCGTCGTTCACCCGCAGGGCCACGCCGGGGGTGATGCGGGCGATGCCGTACTGGTTGGACAGCTCGTCCCGGTTGCCGAACGGCGTGTTCAGCTCGTCGTAGACGATCCCCGCCCCGCCCTGGCCGAAGATGCCGATGCCGACGGCCGCGCGCCCGCCCGCCACCGGCACGGCGCAGCCGGCGTCGCCGCCGAAGAACACGGTCTTGTCGACTCCCTCGTCGTTGCCCAGGGCGTCGCGATGGCTCACGTCGATGGTGTAGGCGGCGCTGCCGTAGAAGTCGACCCGGCGTGTCGGGATCTGCGCCAGGCCGGCTGGGTTGGTGTTGAGCGCCGTGGTGTCCCGGGCGACGGCCAGGTCGGCGCCGCCCATGGCCACCGACTCGCCGCCGAAGCCGATGACGTTCAGGCCGTTGGTCGCCACGGCCGGCGGCGCCCACGCCACGAGCACGGCCACGATCCCCACCCCCGCGATGGTCTTGTCCATGGCACTCCTCCTCGCCCGCATTATGCACCGAGGGCGTCCCTCGCCCACCAGGGCAGAGGGAGATTGGTAGCGACCGCATGCAACAGATTCCCCTCGTCCCACCGTAGGGGCACGGCATGCCGTGCCCCTACACGGCGACGCCGCTCGACCTCGCGGTTGGGGCCCGCCCGATGGAGTCCGCGTAGGGCGAATGCCCGCAGGGCGATCCGCCGCCAAATCCGGCCCCCGCCCCTCACAGCCGCGGGCGCAGCCAGAGTAGGGCAGCGGGCAGCACCACCAGGTCGCCGATCAGGGCGAGGACGATCACCACGGCGGTGACCGCGCCGAAGTGGGCGTTGGGCGAGAAGCTCGCCGCCGTCATGGCGGCGAAGCCGGCGGCGAGGGTGACGCTGGTGGCGATGATCGGCCGCGCCGCCTGCTCCAGGGTGCGGCGCACCGCGTCTTCCAGCACGGTGCCCGCCGCCACCTGCCGCCGCAGGCGGACCAGGAAGTGGACCGTGTCGTCCACCACCAGACCGATCGCCACCCCGCCGATCATCACCGTCCCGGGGTCAAGCGGAATGCCCGCCAGGGCCATGAAGCCGAGACCCATCACGATGGGCACCACGTTGGGGATCATCGCGAACAGGGCGAGGCGCGGGTCGCGCAGCACCAGGCCCAGGAGCACCACCACCAGGACGAAGGCCGCCGCGAAGCTGCGCACCTGGCTGGCGACCAGGTAGCCCTCGATCTCCGCCATGAGCTTGATGTAGCCGGTGGTCGTCACGGAGATCGCATCCCCTCCATGGGCGGCGGCCAGGGCGGGCTCGATCTCCCCGAGGGCCACGGTCAGGCGCTCGGCGTCGGAGAGACGCACCCGGGCGGTGACGCGGCCCACCGAGTAGTCGTCCTGCACCAGGGTGTCGAGGTCGTCGCGCTGCTCCATCAGGAGGTAGAACTGGGCCACCAGCTCGCGGCTCGCCGGGAGGACATCGCCGGACACCGGATCGCCGGTGAAGACCCGGTGCATCTCCTTCAGGTGATCGACCACCGACACCACCTCGGTGGCCACCGGCCCGTGGCGCAGCCACTCCGCTAGCCCATCGACCCGTTCGAGGATGGCCGGCTCCTTCAATCCCCCGGGCGGCGCCGTCACCATCACCTCCAGGGCCGCGCTGCCGCCCAGGGCCTGGTCGATGCGCTCGGTGCTCTGGCGCACCGGGTCGCCCGGCGGGAAGTACTGGAGGAGGTTGCCGCCAGTCTCCAGCCGGCCGACGGCGGCGAGCGCGGCCAGCCCCACCGCCGCCGCGGCGACGGTGATCGCCCGCGAGTGGCGGCCGGTGACACGCACCAGCCAGGCGGTGAGGCGTGTCAGGCCGCGGGCCGCCGGCTGTACCTCCCGCCCGGCGGTGGGGGCGATGGCCATTTCCATCAGGATGGGCAGCAGGGTGACGCTGAGGACGAAGGCCGCCGCCACCGCCACCGCCGCCTCCCAGCCGTAGGCGCGGATCGGCCGCAGGTCGCTGGCCAGCAGCGACAGCATGCCGGCGGCGGTGGTGGCCGAGGTGAAGAAGCAGGGTACCAGGAGCCGCGCCAGGGCCGTGCGTACCGCCTCTCGGCGGGTCTCCCCGGACCCCGCGCGGCCGTGCTCCACCAAGAGGTGCACGGCGTCGGCCACGCCGACGGCGAGGACCACCGGCGGCAGCTCGATGGAGACCACGTCGAGGTCGACCCCCAGGGCGCCCATCACCCCCGCGAGCCATAGGAAGGCGATCGCCACCACCGCCAGCGCCAGGCCGACCGCGGCGAGGGAGCCGAAGGTGAGGTAGAGGCACAGGGCGATGAGCCCGGCGCTGGCCGGACCGATCACCCGCAGGTCCGCCAGGGCGTGGTGGAGGAGGGCGTCGTGGAGGGGGGGGACCCCGGCGATCCGGACCTCCAGGCCGCCGGCGTGGCGCGCCACGATCGCCCGCAGGGCGCCGACCAACTCCGCCTTCTCCCGGAAGCCGCGCGCCTCCGGGGTGCTCTCCACCACCACCGCCGCCGCGCGCGCGTCCGGTGCCACCAGCAGACCGGCGATCAGCGGGCTGGCCAGGGCCCGTGCGCGTACCGTCTGGATCGCCTCCGGCGTGGCCGGCAGGGGGTCGATCAACGGGCCGAGCACCACGCCCTCGGCATCGCCGGTGGCGACGTCGACGTGGGTCAGGGAGTGGACCCGGTGGACGTACGGCGCGTGGGCCGCCGCGTCGCTGATCGCCGCCACCGCCGCCAGCACCGGTGGGGCGAAGACGTCGTCCGCGAACACGCCGATCACCGTGATCTCGTCGGCGGCGAAGCGGTCGACGAAGGCGCGGTAGGTGACCAGCCCCGGATCTTCGGCCCGGAACCACGCCTCGATGGAGGTGTCGAACCCGACGCGGGGGGCGAACCCGAGCGCCGCGACCGAGATCAGGCCGAGGGCGACCAGCACGGCCCAGCGGTGGCGCAGCACCGCCGCCGCGTACCGCTCCGCCCATGTGGATCCTGTCACTCGACGCCCCTCCATGGCTCGGCCTTTGCCGCGACGGTAGGGGATGGCCGGCGATGCGGTCCATACTTACGCCCCTCTGGCCGGCCCCGTCCGGGCGCCGAACTTGTCCCACATCTTGTCACTGAAAACCGTGGCCGATCCGGAGTCGACAGTGACTCAGGGGAAGGACGCGGGAACCCAGGAACCCGGGAGAGGTGGCGATGGTCGGGGGATCGGAGTGCCGCAATCGTGGCGAAGATACTCGCCTGAGCGAAACCGCGCGGTCCGCGAACGTTGGGTACCGGCGAGCCACGCGGGCTGGCAGTTTCCTGGATTCCTGGGTTCCCGCGTTCCCCGTACTCGTCGGCGTGTCCTCCAGGGCTCGAACTCATGATCTCCAGCGGTGGAGATATGGGCAGCGATTAGGTCCTCGCGGGATGGGTCGGGAGAAAAGAAGGGACAAGCCTAAGGGTCGGATGGCCGCTCCGTCGCCAACCTTTCCCACACCTCTCATCCCCCATCCCGGGTTCGTCAAGGCGTCTTGTTCCAGACTATCGGGGCAAGAGAGCGTGGGAAGGGATGCCCTCTAACCACTCCGGTCCCGCCAATTGCAGTCGCCGCCGGGGCGGACAAGGATCGCGCCATGGATTCCCTGTGGGTCTATCTGGCCCTGGCGTGTGCCTGCGCCAACGCCACGAGCGACGCGCTGCTCAAGCGCAGCCTCACCCGGGAGAACGAGCTGCTCCTCGCCTGGCTGAAGCTCGGCATCGCCCTGCCACCCCTGTACGCGGCGCTGTGGGCAGCGACGCAGCTCCCCGGCGCCGGCCTGCCCGCACCCTCCGGCGCGTTCTATCGGGCTTTCGCCTTGGCCCTGCCCCTGGAGGTCCTCGCCCTGGTCCTCTACACCAAGGCCCTGCGCCTCTCGCCCCTGGGCCTCACCGTCCCGTTCCTCTCTCTCACGCCCCTGTTCCTGATCTTGTTCGCCTACGGGATCGCCGGGCAGCGCGTGTCGCTAGGTGGGGCGGCGGGGATCGCCCTCATTGCCGCCGGCAGCTATCTGCTGAACCTGCGGGCGGCACGGCGCGGGCTCTGGGCACCCTTCCTGGCGATCGCCCACGAGCCGGGCTCGCGGTTGATGATCGCGGTGGCGGCGATCTACGCCCTCACCTCGTCCCTCGGCAAGGTGGCGATCACCGCCTCCTCGCCGCTGTTCTTCGGCGCCACCTACTTCACCGCCCTGTTCCTCGCCTTCGCACCGATCGCG
>DASWHD010000139.1:0-4363 GCA_036393335.1 bacterium | reverse complement strand
GAGGTGTACAACCTGGCGGCCCAGTCGCACGTCGGGGTCTCCTTCGAGACGCCGGAATACACGGGCAACGCGGACGGCCTCGGCACCCTGCGGCTGCTCGATGCGATCCGGCTCCTCGGCCTCCAGGACCGTACGCGGTTCTACCAGGCGTCCACCAGCGAGCTGTTCGGCAAGGTGCAAGAGGTGCCGCAGAACGAGCGGACACCGTTCTACCCGCGCTCGCCGTACGGGGCGGCCAAGCTGTACAGCTACTGGATCACGGTGAATTACCGCGAGGCGTATGGGATCTTTGCCGCCAACGGCATCCTCTTCAACCACGAGTCGGAGATCCGCGGCGAGACCTTCGTCACGCGCAAGATCACCCGCGCCGCGGCGCGCATCTCGGTGGGTCTGGAGGAGACCCTGTTTCTCGGCAACCTGGACGCGAAGCGCGACTGGGGGTATGCGCCGGAGTACGTGGAGGGGATGTGGCGCATCCTCCAGCACGCCGAGCCGGACGACTTCGTCCTGGCCACCGGCGAGACCCACTCGGTGCGCGAGCTGGTGGAGCACGCCTTCGCGGCGGTAGATCTACTCATCGAGTGGCGGGGCGCCGGGGTAGACGAAGTGGGCGTCCAAGTCGGCACGGGCCGCGTGGTGGTGCGCGTCGATCCCCACTACTTCCGCCCCACCGAGGTCGACCTGCTGATCGGCGACGCCTCGAAGGCGAAACGGCTCCTGGGCTGGGAGGCGCAGACCACCTTCGCGGAGCTGGTGAAGCGCATGGTGGCCTCCGACCTGGATCAGGCGAAACGGGAGGTGCACATGGGGAATTACACGGGTGGGTGAGACTCCATTTCCACACGCTTCCTCCTGCCGCGGGGCGATGCCGCGAATCTGCGGTGTTTTGCTTGCTCCGAGTGGTCAGGAAAAGGTGTAGCAGCGACCTTGGTCGCGAACCCCACGCACCGCCCTCCCGGACCGTCCGCCGTCAGTTCGCGGGCAGGCCCGCTCCTCCTACGCCTGCGCCCTCGTCCGCGTTGCCCATGGATCCGGGGCGCAGCATAATGCAGCTAACCTTGGAGATGCATTATGAAGGTCATTACCGTGCGCAACGTCCCGGATGAGGTGTATGACGCCGTGACGAGCCTAGCCCGTCGCAACCGGAGAAGCCTGCAGCAGCAAGTCCTCGCCATCCTGGAGCAAACGCAGCTTCTGAGCGGCACGTCGCCAGTGAAGCGGGCGGCCGCTTTGCGTGAGCGCCTGGCCGACCGCCCCATGGGGGACACGGTGGCCGAGGTGCGTGAGGAGCGGAGGCGGTGAGCGTGGCGGTGGCAGACACCTCCGCCCTGGTCCGCCTCTATCTCCCCGATGGCCCCGTGGTCGAAGGGCTGACCGCGGCCGTCGAGGCCGCGTGGCGTGGTGATGGGGTGCTCCTCTGCCCCGAGATCGCCCTCGCCGAGATGGCCCAGGTGTTGTGGAAAAAGGAGCAGGCTGGGTATCTGACCCCGGAGGAGGCGGACGAGGTGTTCGATGCGTTCCTGGACCTCCCGCTCCGGGTGATCACTCACCGTGAGCTCCTCCCAGATGCCCGCATTCTCTCTCGCCGCCACCGACTCACGATCTACGACGGCCTGTTTCTCGCCCTCGCACACCAACGCGAGAGTCGGTTGTTCACCGCCGACGAGGAGCTCGCCGAGGCGGCGCGGCGACCATGATCGTGCTTGCCGGACCGATGACGCCGCATGACCCGATCAGGGGTCCCGCCAGGGCGAGGATACGGTCGTGAAGGCAGCGACTCTGGTACGACGGTGTGGTTTCCGCGCGCGCCGTCCCCCTGTCGGGCGGCGGCTGGCGGGAGAGATGGGTGCATTTGTGCGAGCCATTTCTGGTGTGTGGTGGGTTTGGTCGGTGGGGTCTGGTAGAAAGGGTTCGGTTCCACGAGCGGTGAGTGAATCTGCCGGCGTATTGCGAATAATCGATGAGAAGAGGAGATGGAGGTGCGCTGTGCTCTCCCATAGCGAACTCGAGCGATGTCGAGCCACATGGCGGGCCAAACAGCGGCAGGCTGCGGCTGTGTGTCAGGAACGATGGCTCGTTGGGCGGCGCCTGGCGGGAGAGATGGCCGGGTTAGTTCGGGCCGTCGCGGGGGTCCGACGCGTCTGGTTAGTGGGATCGCTGGTAGAAAAGGACCGGTTCCACGCGCGGTCGGACATCGATCTAGTGGTGGAAGGCTTACCGGGGGAGCGCTACATGGAGGTGCTGACGGAGATCTACGATCGCCTACCGTCGGGTTGGGATCTGGACCTAATCCGGATCGAGGAACTGCCGGAACCAGGCGGCCGGGACCTAGTCGCTCGTGGTGAGGAGATGGGTTGATGGATACGCGCGCGGCGTTGCTGCTGGCGGACATCGAGCGGGAGTGCGGCCAGCTCACGGCGTTGGTCGAGGAGCTGCGGCAGATGGGGCGGCTCACGGGCTCGGCTTCGCGCGTCGAGGTGCGTGCCGCTGCCGGCATCCTCCACGACTTCTACACCGGCGCGGAACGTCTCTTCGCACGCGTGGCCGCGGCCCTGGATGGTGAAGTCCCGAAGGGAGAGGGGTGGCATCAACAGCTCCTCGGGCGGATGGCGACGCCGGTGGAGGCGGTGCGACCCGCCGTGATCGACGAATCGCTCCGGCGCGACCTCATGGAGTACCTCCGATTCCGTCATCTCTTCCGTAACCCCTACGGCTTCGAGCTGGAGACGAAACGGGTGGTGGAACTCGCGGCAAAGTTGCCGGGCCGGTGGCAGCGCCTCCGCAACGCGGTCGACCAGTTCGTGCTGTTCCTTCGTGAGCTGGAGTGATCTCCTCCCACCAACAACGGTTCCGTACCCATCGCGGCTTGGAGGCGGCTCCGGCCCCGGAGCGGGGGACATGAGTGTGACATGAGGCCAGACCAAACGATCTACGTCGCCGGCCACCGTGGCCTGGTGGGCTCGGCCCTGGTGCGGGCCCTGGAGCGGCACGGCTTCACGAACCTGCTGCGGCACACCCACGCGGAGCTGGACCTCACGGATCGCGACGCGGTGGACACCTTCTTCGCCGAGCAGCGGCCGGCGTACGTCTTTCTCGCGGCGGCAAAGGTCGGCGGCATTGTCGCCAACGACACCTACCCGGCGGACTTCATCCGCGACAACCTCGCGATCCAGCTCCACGTGATCGACGCCGCCCACCGCTTCGGGGTGGAGAAGCTGCTCTTCCTCGGCAGCTCGTGCATCTACCCGAAGCTCTGCCCCCAGCCCATGAAGGAGGAGTACCTGCTCACCGGCGCCCTGGAGCCCACCAACTCGGCCTACGCCGTGGCGAAGATCGCCGGCATCGAGATGTGCCAGGCGTACCGCCGGCAATACGGCTGCCACTTCATCTCGGTGATGCCCACCAACCTCTACGGTCCCGGCGACAACTACGACCTGGAGACCTCCCACGTCCTGCCGGCCCTGATCCGCAAGTTCCACGAGGCGCAGGAGGCGGGTACGCCGACGGTGACCATCTGGGGGACCGGCTCTCCGCGCCGCGAGTTCCTTCACGCCGACGACCTAGCGGAGGCGTGTCTCTTCCTGATGGACCGCTACGACGAGTCGGAGATCATCAACATCGGCGTGGGTGAGGACGCCACCATCCGCGAGCTGGCGGAGAGGGTGGCCGAGGCCACCGGATTTACGGGCGAGCTGCTCTTCGACACCAGCAAGCCCGACGGCACTCCGCGCAAGCTGCTCGACGTGAGCCGGCTTACGACCCTCGGATGGCGGGCGCAGATTGACCTCCGGGAGGGAATCCGTCGCACCGTGGAAGAGTACCGTGCGCTGTGTACGTAGACCCTATCCCGCATTTCTCACCATGAATCTGCTGCGACCGTGCAACCGCCCGCATCTCCTGGTTGGGTCCTCGTCCGTGGTAGGAGCCGGTTGCACCGGCGATCCGCGGCCGATGGCCGCGGCAGGCCCGAAGGGCCTGGGTCGCCGAAGGGATTCGGCTCCTACCGCGGGCCGGCCAGGATCTACGGCCGTTTGCACGCTCTCACGACGATCCCTGGTGAGAAATGCGGGTTAGGTGGCTGCCTCAACAGCGCCACCGTGACGAAGTGCAGCCGGTCACTCCATAGGGTCTACGCTGGTGAGATGGGGATGGTGGGGAACGTCCTCCCTGATATGGAGGGGGACGCCACGCGCCCCCCCTCGCCCCCGGCGCAGGTCCGGGTGGCTTCACCCCCCGTGGATGGCGGGCTCGCGCCCGCCATCAGACCGTCGGTCGCGTCCCGCGACCTACGGTCTACGGGCGCCGCAACAGTTTCAGTACAAGCACCACGAGGGGTGTGGCGTGTAGGACGAGGTCGAAGATG